>CAZISY010000067.1:9002-19987 GCA_964542025.1 uncultured Verrucomicrobiota bacterium | reverse complement strand
AGGTGTTGGTTCCAAGCCAGCCGGAGAACGCGGGATCGGCCTCGGTGAAGGCATAAAGGGGTGTTCCCGTGGCATAATTGGCCTTTTCGGCGGCCCAAGCGGGGTCTGACTCAACATAGAGCGGCGTTCCTGTGGCAAATTGGGCTTTTTGGGCAAGGAAAACGGGGTCGGATTCGGTGTAGGCGTAAAGCGGCGTTCCGGTCGCGTAGTTGGCTTTTTCGGTATTCCAAAGGGGATCGGACTCTGTTTTCACGTAGGTGTTGGTTCCAAGCCAGCCGGAGAACGCGGGATCGGCCTCGGTGAAGGCATAAAGGGGTGTTCCCGTGGCATAATTGGCCTTTTCAGCGGTCCAGGTGGGGTCAGATTCAACATAGAGCGGCGTTCCTGTGGCTGATTGCGAGAGCCGCTGCCAGATTGCATTGGTGTCCGCGGTATAGGTATCAATGGCGACAAAATCATCAGGCAGGGATACATTTTCGCGAATGGTTAATGTGGCCTCGGTGTTCGTGGCTACTAAAAAGAGATTTGATCCGCCGGGAGCTTTGACTTGCAGCATTTTTTCGCTGGATGGACTTACACGAAAATATCCGGAAGTGATGCCGTCCTGCTCAATCAGAATGCCGGCCGACAATGCTGTTGCAAGGGTGCCATCCCTGTTGAGAATTATGTGATTGGTGGAAAGAATCAGCGTGTTGGCTTGATAGATAATTTGCGTTCCGAGCACTTCAATATTTCCGGGGAATAGGATGGTTGATTCGGCGCCGCCTATCTGTGCGGTGTACGATCCCATTTGAGTCAGAAATCCGAAGGTACCCGGGGCGTTCATTTCGAGCGATGAGTCGGCAATCAGCGTAATGACGGAATTGCTGATGGTTGTGCTTTGAATGGTCCCGCCGGTGATGTGAACAGAAGATGCGTTTTGGGTAGAAATGGAGCCGAGTTGCAAGTGCGTTCGTGCTGCCTGCGGATTCGTAATGTCTGCCAGGTTGCTGGTGCTATGCAGGTACCGGGTGTCCGACTCGGTGCGCAGCCAGTAATTATTGGAAGCAGAAGACCAAATGGGGTCAGATTCCACGGAAATCACACTTCCCGTGACGGTTTTTGAAAGTCGTTCCCATATGGCATTGGTTTCTGCGTTGTACGTGTTGACAGAAACAAAGTCATCCGGAAGCGATACATTGCCGCGGAGTGTTAGGATTGTATCGGCATTGGTGGCAATCAGCAGGATGTTTGATCCGCCGGGCGCCTTCATTTGCAAGGCTGTATCGGCGTCGGGGCTGATTCTGTAGTAACCGGCAATTGCGCCGTCTTTTTCAATGAGCAACCCTGCTGAAAGGGTGGTGGCCAGAGAACCGTCCTTGTTGAGAATGATGTGATTTGTGACGACGGAGAGCGAACTGGAGCGATATACAAGTTGGGTTCCGAGTATTTGCACATTACCTGGAAATACGACGGTTGATTCCGCGCCGCCAACCTGCGTCGTATGCGGGCCCATTTGAGTCAGGAATCCAAAATTGCCCGGTGCATTCATTTCGAGCGATGAGTCGGCAATCAGCGTAATGGCGGAATTGCTGATGCTTGTGTTTTGAATGTTCCCGCCGGTGATGTGAATCGAATCAGCATACTGCGTTGAAATGGAGCCCAGTTGCAGTTGGGTCCGTGCAGTTTGAGGATTTGTAATGTCCGCCAGGTTGTTGGTTCTTTGCAGATAGCGAAGGTCCGACTCGGTGCGCAGAAGATAATTATTGCTCGCCGCAGACCAGGCGGGATCTGATTCTGATTTCAGGTACGTGTTTGTTTCGAGCCATTCGGAAAATGCCGGATCGGTTTCGGTGTAGGCGTAGAGGGGCGTTCCGGTGGCGAGTCCGTAGGTGGACAGGTTCAGGTTGGTGAGATAAAATCCATCGCCCTGCAGGATCAGATTAGACAGCGTGAGTGAAAATCCCGGTGGCGTTTCGATAGCCATGACGACGGCGGTATGGACAGCGATGGAAGGGAGCCAGTTGGTGGGATCGAGCGCGAGCCCTGTGGACGGGTGAACTCCGGCGAGTTGTCCAAGACTGAGAGACATCCCGCCGACCGGATAGTTTGTGACTCCGCCCCAGGCGGTGAATGGGATCAGGCCAATGCCTTCCACATAGTGATCCGAGAGGGCAATGCCGTCGGGGAATACGCGCTGAGCCTGGGTCGAATGGATTCGGCCCATCGAAAGGCCAAGCATCAGGAGGAGAAAAAGAGGGCGTACGAGCAACACAGGTCGTCCTGCGCGCGGGCGTATGCTGTGACGGCATACGTCTCTCTTCGCGGACGATATTGATTGCTCTCTATTCACAGGAGTTGTCCCATGCGAAATGATGACTGAGTACGCGGTAGTAGTTGCGATCCGCGGCGGGGGTCACGGTGCAGGTTTGCCTTGAACCGTTTCCGGCTTTCAGAGAGATGCCTCCGCTGGTGGACCAGGCCGGATTCAGCAGGTTGTCTGTTTCCTGAGGGTGATACCACTGATCAAAGGCGCTGTTCCAAGACAAATGCAGGGAGGCCCCATCCAATGCGTAGTCGAGCGGTTCCGGTCGGGTTGTTTGGGTGAACGTTTGCATGCCTGTGGCGGCTTCTCCCTGGAGTCGGATGTTGATGGTCGACGTGCCGACGGTTGAAGGGGCGGGAATATTCAGTGACCAAATACCGCCGAACGCATAGCGGGCGCTCTGTCCATCCATAAATACGCTGTCCGATTCCGGCGCATACAACCCGAGTTCCACTGTTCCTGATTCGTCGTTTATGCGGAACCATTTGTTTTCGATCCCGGGCGCTTCGGATTGCGTATGATATTGAACAAAAAGAGCCGGATGCCTGGCCGTAAGTGATGATTTACCCGACACGAAGTAGAAATTGCATAACCGGGTTCCGACTTCAGCCAGAGAAACCAGTGCCAACCCTCCAATGCGTCCCGCGCGGTAGTCCGCCAGCGCCGTGGAAAGATCAACCGGGATTTGGAACCATCCCGTTTTTTCGGGAGATGGAAAGCGCCCATACTCATACGGCAGGGCGGAATCCACAGTGCCCCCGATCCAGGAGTTGCCATTCTTGTTCATCGCGGAGGCCAGCGTTTCACTCCAGTCGCGATCATCGGGATGCAAGCCGCACAGGGCCACGTTTTGCGCACCGACGGCCTGCGTCACATAGATCCAAAGGAAGGATTGATCCAGTACAATGGAGCGTGGCAGCGCGCCGGATTGGGGCGTGAATAATTCGTTGAACGAAAGCAGCACGACGGACTGCAGAGGCGGAATGGTTCGCGGAGAAATGACGCCAATTTCATCCCGGACTCCGCATGGGGTATTGGCGGTGACATCGGGATTGACCTGCGCTTCTTTCCAGTCGGTGGACATTTCGCGGTCTGCGGTGTCGGCCTGCGGTGCGTCGGATGAATGCCCGTTTCCGATCCAGGCCGTCTGGGCGGCCTGCGCCATTCCGGAACACGAGAGGGCGACTGCGACAGCGACAGATTTCCGGCGGCGACTGGTCATCCAGCACAGGATGCCGCCCCAGGCCAGCAGGGCGGTTGTACCCGGCTCGGGCACAGCGGAGTAATTCACATAGACGCCGGGGCGGAAGTCGGTCTGTTCGCAATCATTGGCAGCCACATACATATTGCGTATGGCCGCAGTCACTTCCGAGGGGGCAATCAGGGCAACACCGCCGATCAAGTGGCTTTGATAAGCTTTCAGGGCGAGGGTGATATCAATGCCGATCCAGGAACTGGATGCCTGAACAACCGTGGTGTAGCTGCCGTAATTCCCATGCAGTGATTCCAAAAACGTTCCGCCGCTCCATGCATTCACGACATCAATGGTGTTGAAGGTGGCGGTATTTTCGGACCACCCGGCATTCTGTACGGCAAGCCCCGCCAGCGTCATCGTGAAACTTTCCTGTTGGGAATCCGCATAAAGCCAAAGGGTCGCGCTGTTGATCACAAAGGCGTTGGTTTCGCCGATTTGCCCGATATCCGAACCGAAAATGTCGTCAAATGAAAATAACGCATGATTGTAAGTGGGCGGGGTTGTTCGGTTTTGCTGGATGGCAAGATAGCCGGTTCCGAAGGTGTCCGGTGCGTTCGGTTCGTACGCTCGCAGGGTGGCGTCCTGCCAATCCACCTGCCGTCCGGCCGAGCCGGAGGATTGGCCTGTTTGATTTTGGAGAATTTCTACAGAAGTATCGCCGTAGTACCACATTAAGTCGGCATACGCGCAGGTGGCTGCAAGCATCAGCCAGGACAAAATTCCTATCGTTTGTCGCATAACCAAACGCCTTTTCTGAGGATTGGCTTCAAGGCAACGCCGTATACACCTTAAAATCAACCGCAGGCAATGCCTTAAAAACTACCCAAATCCTGCGTGCCGGTAAAGAGTTATATGAATTTTATCCCGGCGTTCCGACATGTGTCTTTGCGGTCTGGCGCCCGGGGGAAAATGATTACCGGCTTTGTCGTTTGGCGCGACGGAAATGAAGCTGCCGAATCAGAACGCCCATTAGCGTGGAATGCCTGCCGAATGATGCTTTTTGTGAGTCAGGTGCGCGGACGGCGGTTCGGAATGATTCGTCGGGGTGGGCCGGATCAAAATCCATTCGGATTGCCGTACCGCAGGACCCCATCAGCGTTTGGTCATACGCGGAGGGAAGCGGATCGGTCCCGGACAGCATGGGGATCCCGAGCATTTTGGCCTGGTAGAAAATGGATGGCGCAGGAAAACCACGCGGACGCAGCGATGAGTCGCACAGAATCAGGTGTTCGGCAAATTCGGTAATCAGTTCCCGCACAATGAACCCCCGGCGGAAAAGCCATTTGCCGAGAGCCCAATTCAGGGACGGCACGCCACCGGTCGCCATAATTTGTTTCAGGGCCTCGCGGATCGGCGTACCATCGGGGATGAGGTCGCGGAAAAACAGCGCCGAAATTTCAAGGTTTTCAGCGGTTTTAATCTGCCGTCCGGCAATGAACCAAAGCGATTCGCCGGTCGGAGCCGTAAGCCGGATTGAGTAGGGGGACGCCGGGCGCTCAATGCGCCATCCGTCCGGGAGGAACTGAGAGCCGTTTTCCAATCGTTGGAAAAAGTGGCATTCACTGCGTTCGGCGAGCGCGCACCCCCACACCGGATTTTGAGTCCGGACGGCCCGGAAATGGTTCAGGGCGGATTGCAGCGCCGTGTTCAGGTCGTAGCAGTCGTAAACATGGGCATGGGCATCCAGTAAAATCATGCGCGCAGCATGTTGGAAAAACAGCATGAAAGTCAACCCAAGAAGATAGTTGTCCACGGTCTGAAAGGTCCGTATGTTAGCCGGCTTGTATCGGAAAGGGACGGTTTATGCGGAAAAGACTTTTAGGTGATGTTGTGCGCGGTTATTGGATGCTGGTTATTGCTGCAATGAGCCTGGGAAACGCCCTGGCGGAGGCCGGAACGTCCATTTTTTTCATTCGTCACGGTGAGACGATGGGCAATGTAACCGGTGACTATTCCGAAAAAAACCAGGCGACTTTTTCGCCGCGCGGCGAGCAGCAGGTGGCGCTTGTGCCGGAAGTGCTTTCTCCGTATGCGTATGATTACATTGCGGTGAGTCCGACCTGGCGTACCAAACAGACCATCCTTCCTTATTTGAAAGCCTTCGGGGGAAAAGGCGTGATATGGCCGGAACTGGAAGAAGGCGGATGCGGCCTGGGCGGATTGGCCACTCCCGCATCGATTATTCCACAGGGAGAGCCCGTCGTGATTGAGCCGGAGTTGAGCAGATTTTTTGAGGTGCGCGATGAGGATGCCGTGTTTCGTTTTGCGCCGACGGATAATGCGGAAAGTCTGGCGATCTACCTGCAGGGGATGCGCAAATTGAAAGAACAGTTTGCCGGGACCGGAAAGTCCGTCCTGCTGGTCAGTCACTCCTGCACGGGATCCCGGTACTTCGAATTGCTGCTGGGGCTTGAGCCGCGCGGGCGCTTTTCGCCGCAGAATACGGCGCTATCCCGGTTCATGGAACAAAGCAACGGCGTCTATCGGATGGTGCTGTACAATAACCAGCCGTTTCATCAGGCGTATCGCTGGAAAGCCGTGGCGAAACCCGTCGGCGTTGGAGAACCCCGCGAAATGGTGTTGACGCTGTGCGGTGAGTATTTCGGAGCGGCCTCTGAGACGGGGTACCGGCTGGAATGGTCGCTGGCGAATGCTTCCAATAAGGTCAGTCAGCGGGGCATGGAGCATTTTTCGGTGATGACGAATACCGAGTCGGAACTCTATGCCATCGTGATCCAAACCGGGGAGATGACACCCGGCGAGAACGCGGTGCTGCAATCCAGCCTGTACGAGGGGGACGTGTTGGTGCAGGCGTGGGAACAAGCCGTGCGCATTCCGGATACGCTGAATTTGAGCGGGACGTGGAAGATTCAGGCGGGCGATGATTTGGCGCGGGCGGAAGTCGCATACGATGATCAGGCCTGGTCCGTGACAAAAGTCCCCGGCGCCTGGGAAACGGATGCCCTGCCGGATTACGATGGAACCGCGTGGTATCGCTATTCCTTCACCATTCCTGAGGAATGCGGCGGGCTGTGGGGCGATGAGCCGCTGGCCGTGCTGCTCGGCGCCGTTGATGATGCTGATGTGAGCTACCTGGATGGGCAGCGCATTGGTGCGTCCGGCCATTTCCCGCCGGAAAAAATTTCGGCGTATGACACGGTTCGTATCTACTCCATTCCGTTTCCAATGCGCCCCGGCACGAAGCACGTTTTAGCCGTATGCGTCAGCGACTGGTTCGGCAACGGCGGAATCTGGAAAGGGCCCGTGGTGATCGGGCCGGAAAAATCGCTGCGCTCCATGCCGTTGGAATAGCTTCACTGCGGCGTGATCTGAATGGTGACGGTGCGGTTTTTCGATTTGTCGGCCGGCTGATCGTTGGGATAAGGAGGAGCTGCCTCACCCGTGGAGGATGCCGTGAGCCGTTCGGCGGGCATATTGCCCTGCCGGTGCAGAAATTCCGCGACTGCCGCTGCGCGCTGAAGGCCCAGGTCCACATTGCTGTGATAGGCGCTGCTGGTGATGGGATCGCTGTCGGTATGTCCGCAGACGCGCAGTTGAACCGCGTCTTTCCAGGGCGCAAGGGCCTGGGCGATTCGGACGAGCAGGGCTTCGGCTTCGGCATTGATTTCCGAACGGTAGCTGAACACCGGCTCCCGGAAAATGATTTCCATTTTTGCCGCGCCGGGGTGGATGATGACCTCGGACATGGCCAGCGCGTTGATCAAGTCGTTCGGAAGGCGCGCTGCGGGAAGAACTGTTGGCTCGGCCTCCGGCAGGGCGACCGGCTGCGGAATTTCGGACGCCTGAGCAAGCGTCGTTTCTGAAACGGCGGTTTCCGGGGAAGCGGCCGGCGCTTCGGGGCGTGCCGTGGGTACGGGCGCGGGCACTTCCACAATCACCCGTTCAATGCGGCGTCCGAAGTACGCCACCACAGCCAAAACCAGGGCGCAGCACAGGGCGGCCGTTGAAAAATAGAACGCATTTTTATATGGCGTCGCTGCCGGTTTTACGGCGGCGGGGATTGGGCGTGATTGGGGTTCCCGTTCGCCGGCTTGTTCGAAAAGCGAGGGTTGTACGGCGTCGGCCAATGCTTCTTCCCGGCTGTTATCCGTCACGGTTGAACCCGCCGATGTTTGATTCGGGGTGATCGCTTTTATCCGGGCCTGTAAGTCATCCGGGGTGATGTTGAAATGAGAGCAAATGGCGAGCGTCTCCGGATCGTTGCTTTGGAACACAGGAGATAGATGCTGCACATTTTCCTGGAGGTAAATATCCAACACGTCCTGTTCGTCGGCCGTCAGAATCAGGGCGGGAATTTCCTGCTGTCCGTTTCGGATGGCCGAGGCATAACGGCGGGCGCCGGAAATCAATTCATAGCCATCGGTCACTTTTCGCACCAGAATGGGCTGGAGAACGCCGCGTTCCTTTATGGAAACAGCCAGATCATCCAGCGCGGGCGTGTTGCGAAGGCGTCCGGACATCCAGTCGGGCAGACGAATGTTGGAAGCGGGAAGGGTGGCAAATCCTTTTTCAAAAGAAGGCAGGGTGGTACGGGCGGAGGAGGCTTCGGTGAATAAATCGCCGAGGCCGCGTCCGAGGTTGGCCGGCTTGCTCATGGAAGAATCTCCGTGGCCGATGAAGGCTGCGTCGGTATTTCAGAAAGGTTAAGATTGGGAAACGTCAGCTTATGCGGCGGGGCGGATTCCTGCGGCTGATGACGATCAATAAATTCCCTGGCGAGGCGCTTGTAGGCGACGGCGCCGGTGCAGTAGGGGTCGTACTTCATGATGGGCCGGCCGAAACTCGGAGCTTCGCTGAGCCGGATGTTTCGCGGAATGAGGGTTTCATACACTTTGGCGCCGTAGTGGTTGATCACTTCCTGCACCACCTGTTGCGAAAGATTGGTGCGCATGTCATACATGGTCATCACGATGCCTTCAATTTCCAGCGAAGGATTGGCGCCGCTTTCCTTGAGGCGTCGAATGAGGTGCTGCATGACGCTGAGTCCTTCCAGCGCGTAATACTCGCACTGGATCGGGATGATCAGCTCATCGGAGGCGGCGAGTACGTTCATGGTCAGCAGGCCCAGCGAGGGCGAGCAGTCCAGAATGATGTAGTCATACTCATTCAGCAGATTGTTTTCCTGAATGATGCTGCGCAAACGGTCCAGGTAGTGTCCGCTGCGCGACAACTCGATCTCCGCGCCGGCCAGATCAATTTCCGAGGGAATCATGTGAAGCCCGTCGATTTCCGTTTCGCGGATGTATTCCAGCGCGGGGGCCTGCCGCTGCAGGGCGGCGTAAAGGCTGATTCCGGGCTCTTTGCGGATGCCCAGTCCGCTGGTGGCATTGGCCTGCGGATCCAGATCGATCAAGAGGATTTTTTTGCGATGTTCCGTCAGACAGGCGGAAAGATTGACTGCCGTGGTGGTTTTTCCCACGCCGCCTTTCTGATTGACGATACCGATGACTTTAGATGGCATAATTGACCTTTTACGAAGTAATCTTGAAGGGCCGTCAGTTTACTGATAAGAGACCGACTGCAAAGAAAATAAACACAGAATTGATCAGGAACATATCGCAGGAGAAACGAATGAGTGTGAGCGCATCGAAATGGATTGAGCGATTGAACCTGGCGCCTCATCCGGAGGGCGGATATTACCGGGAGATTTACCGATCAAACGAAACTATCCCGGCGGCGGCATTGCCTGCCCGGTTTGGCGCCGACCGGTCCTGTTGCACCTCCATTTATTATTTGCTGGAGCGCGGACACTTCTCAACGTTTCACCGAATGAAGCAGGATGAAATCTGGCATTTATACAGCGGGGGGCCATTGATGCTCTACCGGTTGAACGCGGATAAAACCTGCACAACGATTCGTATGGCGTGTGATTTGACGGATGACTCCGTGCCGCAGGCCATCGTTCCGGGCGGTTGCTGGTTCGGCGCTGAACCCTCCGCTCAGGCTGAATTTGCGCTCGTGGGATGTACGGTGTCGCCGGGGTTTGATTTTGCCGATTTTGAACTCGCGCGCGCCGAATCGCTGGTGGAGGAATATCCCTCCTGCAGGGCGCTGATTCACCGGTTGACCCGTTCGTGAAACACGATTTTCAGCAGCAACTGCACGGGCCGTCGGACGTCGTTTTCAGGTTGTGCGACATGATGGCAATGTCGTCGCGTTCTGCAAATCCCCGGGCGGCCCAGAACGTCTTGCCCGCGCTGTTCGATTCAAAAACAAACAAATGACACTTGGCGATGCCGATTCCGCGCAGGCGTTCCAGGGCCTGCTGAACCAATTGTGAGCCAATGCCCCGGCGCCGTTTTGCCGGGGCGACGGCCAAATGATGAATGTATCCGCGCCGTCCGTCCTGGCCGCACAAAATCGTACCGATCACCCGGTCGTTTTCCAGGGCGACCAGGGAGAGGCCGGGATTTCGCTTCAGAAACGCGGCGATCGCGGCAGGGGCGTCCGCTTCAGAAAGGGCAATGCCTTCGCAGGCCGACCAGAGCGCGCGGGCCTGATCGTACTGGGCGAAAGAGAAGTCTGAAATGATCGCAGGCATGGAATTTTCAGTAAGGTGGTGCCGGAGAAGGGAGTCGAACCCTTACGCCCTTGCGGGCGCCGGATTTTGAGTCCGGTGCGTCTGCCATTTCGCCACTCCGGCGCTAAAACGTGCACAGGAAACCAAAGGTTGCCGGGTTTGGCAAGTATTATCCTGAGCAGGCGCGAAAATGATTTGAAAACGGCGCGAAAAGAATTAGAACGCCGGGCAAACAACGCAGTAAAGGAATGGCATGAGTGGAGCGGAATGGGTGGGGCGGGGTGGTTCGACGGACGGAATTCCGGAAGAAGAATGGAGTGATTGGCGGTGGCAGATGCGCCATGTCATCACCGATCCTTCCGAGGCGTGCCGGTTGCTGGAGATTTCCGAAAGGCCGGAACCCGGTCGAATACCGCTTCGGATTACGCCGTATTACCTTCAGGTGCTGAAGCAGCACGGCGCGGTACCTCTTCGCAAAACGGTACTGCCTTCCGCGCAGGAGTTTCATCAGTCGGGCGAGGAATACGACGATCCGCTGGGCGAGACGGCCCATCAGGCCACGGCCTGCGTGGTACATACCTATCCCGACAAAGTACTCTTTCTGGCCACGGATCAGTGTGCGGTGCATTGCCGCTATTGCACGCGTGCCCGATGGCTTGGACAGGGAACCTGCTCGCCGGAGGACTGGCGCGACGGATTCCGTTACATCCGATCTCACCCGGAAATACGCGATGTGCTCATTTCCGGCGGCGATCCGCTGATGATGTCCGATGAACGTCTGGAATTTTTACTGACCGAACTGCGTTCCATTCACCATGTGGAAATCATCCGTATCGGCACCAAAGTACCGCCCACGCTTCCGCAGCGCATCACCACGGACTTGG
>CAZISY010000067.1:0-8902 GCA_964542025.1 uncultured Verrucomicrobiota bacterium | reverse complement strand
CGTATCGGCACCAAAGTACCGCCCACGCTTCCGCAGCGCATCACCACGGACTTGGTAAACATCCTGAAACGCCATCATCCGCTCTGGATGGTCATTCATTTTACGCATGCGGCGGAACTGACCCGCGAGTGCGCCGACGCCTGCATCCGGCTGGCCGATGCCGGCATTCCGCTGAACAGTCAGACGGTGCTGCTGAAGGGCGTGAACGATGAAACAGAATCCATCAAGCGGTTGATGGAGGGCCTGCTCCGAATACGCGTCCGGCCGTATTATCTGCTGCAATGCGATGCCGTGATTGGTTCGGCGCATTTTCGCGTACCCATTCGGCGGGGGCAGGCGATGATTCGTGCGCTGCACGGGAATACCACGGGGCTTGCGATTCCCGCCTACATGGTGGATGCCCCGGGCGGCGGCGGAAAAGTGCCTGTTGCTCCATCATTCGTCGAAGGGTACGACGGCACGCATTGGCACCTGGCCGATTGCTCGGGCGGGAAGAAAAAGTATTACGACCCGGAATGAGTTTTTCCGAATCGTTTAAACCGGTGTTCCGTGCCGTTGCACAGGCGTCGGATATTCGGCGCATGGCGAACAATGATCAGCGCGCAAAGGATGGACAGGATTACGGCAACCGGAAGAGAACATCCCCCGCGCAGAAAAAACAGCCATCCGCTGATGGCCACCGTCAAGGCCGCCAGTACTGAGGAAAGGGATACATAGCCCGAGAGCAGCAGGCAGAGAATCCAGACTGCCAGCCCGATCGCGATACCCTCGGGAAAAACGCCCGCCAGCATACCCGCTCCGGTGGCCACGCCTTTCCCGCCTTTGAAGCGGAGGTAAACCGGCCAGTTGTGCCCGGCAATAGCCGCCGCACCGCATCCCAGAGCCAGCCATTTCGCCGGATCATCCACCCCGGCGATTCGCTGGAGCAGGATGGGAAACAGGAAGGCCGGCAGAAATCCCTTCAGAAAATCCAGGACGAACGTCGTGATGCCCAGCGCCTTGCTGACGGACCGGAATACGTTCGTCGCGCCGATGTTTCCACTGCCGGCTTTACGGATATCCACCCCCTTGAGACGGGCGAGGAGCATGCCGAACGGCACGGCCCCGAGCAGATAGGCAATAATAAGTGCGGCACCGATGGAAAGAGAACTCATACGTTTATCAACTCCTGAATGGCTTGGAGAAAAGTGAAGGCTGGATACTGAAAAGGGTTTGCACTGTCAATCTTGATTCCCGGGCGCAGGCCCCCGCGCGATTCGGCAGGACCGATTTACATCCGGAATGCCGTCTTTTTGCCCTTTCCACAGCGTAAATTCCGCAACGGAGAGAAATCCGTTCAAAATCCTGCATTTAAGACTCCAAACGGCCCCGGGTGTTTGCTATAGGGAGGGCTGTTTTGTAACAACAAGAGATGATGGATTTATGACATTAACGCGCAAACTTTCCCATGAGGATATTAACAGTCTTCCACTTCGCGCCTACGAGGGCGTAATTCATCAGGTTCGTACGGATGAGCAGATGGATGCCGCCGTGCAAAAACTGTTCATGGAACGGGTGATCGGCTTTGATATCGAGTCCAAACCCTGCTTCAGCAAGGGTGAAAAGCATCCTCCGGCTCTGCTGCAGCTGGCCGCTTCCGACTGCGTGTATATTTTTCGCCTGATTGACCGCTCATTGCCGGATTCTCTCTGCGCCCTGTTGTCCGATGAGCGCGTGGTGAAATCCGGGGTGGCGCTGCGCGATGACCTCAAAGATCTTCGCGGGTTGCGTGAATTTACGCCGGCCGGTTTTATCGATCTGGGCGAAGCCGCGCGGAAGGG
The DNA here is from genome assembly GCA_964542025.1 of uncultured Verrucomicrobiota bacterium. Classification (GTDB taxonomy): domain Bacteria; phylum Verrucomicrobiota; class Kiritimatiellia; order RZYC01; family RZYC01; genus JAQVYB01. Next base: position 7,082 of record CAZISY010000067.1, on the reverse strand, counting down.
CGGGTTGCAGCATCACGGATTGAAGGGGATGGCGGCGCTGCTGATGGGATTTCGCATTTCCAAATCCGCTCAGCGCTCCAATTGGGCGAGTGAACATTTGACCGAAAAGCAGATTGTGTATGCGGCGACAGATGCCTGGTTGAGCCGTGAGCTGTATTTCGAATTGCTCCGGCGGGGGGTGTTTAATCAAAACGCGGCGCCGAACAACGGGGAGGACCAGTCCGGTGCAACTGAAAGCTGAGCCGTCTGACGTTCGTTTGCTGCTTCGGGTGGTCGGCATTTTTGTGCTTTCGGTGATGGCGGGTGGTTTGCTCGCGCCGGTACTGTATAACGGCATGATCAGTCTGGGCCGAAGCCTGCCTTTTCTTTCCGTGCTGCGGGAGACGGAGTTTGAAAAAGTAACCAGCCGGTGCGTGCTGATTGCTGTACTGGCCGGCGCGTTTCTGATGATGCGCTGCGCCCGAATGACCTCGCTGGAGAAACAGGGATTCGCCTGCGGCGCTCCCTGGAAAACGCTGCTGGGCGGCGGGTTCGCCGTCGGCATGCTGAGTATGGCGCTGCTTCTGGCGGCGGCGGGTTTGACGGGCGCCTATGTGCCGGGAACGGCCGAATGGGGCTCGCGCTTCTGGTTTAAAATGCTCGGGAATCTGGTCGGCGCGGTGTTGGTCGGCTACATCGAAGAATGGCTCTTCCGGGGCGTCATTTTCGGCACGCTGCGCAGGGCCATGGGTCTTGCGGCCGCCGTGTTGGTGAGCAGTGCCTTTTTTTCTCTGGTGCATTTTGCGCGGCCGGAAAATCCGATGGGCGTGGTGTTCGCTCATTGGTATTCCGCTTTTCAATTGATGCCTCACATGTTCACCTATGATGACATCCGCTGGAGTTACGAAGGCTGCAAGATGGCCACGCTGTTTTTCATGGGCGTGACACTGTGCCTTTTCTATGTGCGCTTCGGGAGCCTCTATTTCATCATCGGCCTTCATGCCGGGTGGGTATGGATTATGCGCTTCGGCGACGAGGTGTTTGATGACCGAAATGCCGCCGTGCTGGCCTATTGCTTCGGCCCGACTCCCGGCATCGCCAAAAGCGGAATCGCCCTGGCTATGAGCATGCTTTTCACCCTTTTTGCCGCTGTGGCCTGCTATCGAAACCGGAAAAAAGCGGACTCGTAAACCAGGGGGGCCGGCAGAATGTTTCGGTTCGGGGCCCAAAGGAGAATCACCGATATGACCGCCTGGTATGAAGCGATGCTCGATATTCTCTATCCCCGAACCTGCGAGGGGTGCGGACGCGATCTGCACGAACCCGGCGATGGCCGCTACCTCTGCTGGGACTGCATGGCGCAGGCATCCATCATTCAGCCGCCCTATTGTGTGTGCTGCGGCCAACCCGTTACCGGAATGATTGACCACGATTACCGCTGTCATGCCTGCACCGAGAATCCGCCCTTTTTCGACATCGCCCGATCCTGCGTACTCTACGAAGGCGTCATGCGCGACGTGCTGATGAAATTTAAATATGGCGAGGGGCTTTGGCTCGGCGCCGATTTGCTGAATTTCCTGATGGCCCGCCTGGCGTACGAATATCCGCTGGCCGAAGCCGATGGGCTGCTCTTTGTCCCGATGTTTGCCCGTAAAAAAAGAGAACGGGGATTTAATCAGGCCGAGTTGCTGGCGCGGGCGGTGGCAAAGAAAACGCGTAAGCCTCTCTATTCCAGATTTCTGAAAAAGAACCGGATGACTTCCACGCAAACGAAATTGACAGCCCGCCAGCGGCAAATTAACGTACGAGGCGTCTTTTCTGTGCGATGGGCCCGGTGGCTGGAAGGAAAACGCCTGATTGTAATTGATGATGTGATGACCACGGGCGCCACGGTAAACGAATGCGCGCGGGTGTTGAAGGAGGCGGGAGCGGCTCGGGTGGATGTCCTGACCGTAGCCCGCGGGGTGCTGTAGCGCCAAACGGGAAAAATCAAGATGGCTTATATACCTTTTTTCGGAAAAAAACTGAATAGTACGATCCCCGCGAAGAAACGGGACATGCCGGACGGCCTCTGGCTGAAATGTCCGTCCTGTGCGGAAATTGTATTCAAACGCGAGATCGACAGCGGCGGGAGCGTCTGCCCGAAGTGCGATCATCACTTCCGCATGGAGCGCCAGGCACGCATTGATCTGCTCCTTGAGCCCGATTCCTTTATCGAATGGGATGAACTCATGAGCAGCGTGGATACTCTGAAATTCAATGCCAACGGCTCGTATGCCTCAAAGCTGGAGGCCAATATCAAAAAAACGGGCTACAAAGATGCCGTGTCCTGCGGACGGGGACGCATCGGCCCGCATGACGTCGCTTTCGGGGTGATGGATTTTTCCTTCCTCGGCGCCAGCATGGGTGCGGTGGTCGGAGAAAAAATCACCCGAATGATCGAGCGCGGGACGGATATGGGCCTGCCGGTCGTACTCAGCTGTGCCTCCGGCGGCGCCCGCATGTACGAAGGGTTGATGAGCCTGATGCAGATGGCAAAAACAAGCGCCGCGCTGGCCCGGCATGCGAAGGCGGGCCTGCCCTACATTCCCATTCTCACCAATCCCACCACGGCCGGTGTGATGGCCAGCTTTGCCACTCTGGGCGATGTGATCATTGCCGAGCCCGATGCCCTCATCGGTTTCGCAGGGCCCCGCGTCATTAAGGAAACCACGCAGCAGGATTTGCCCGATGGGTTTCAAAAATCAGAATTTCTGCTCGAACACGGCTTGATTGATCAGGTGGTGCATCGCCGTGATTTGAAAGCAACCGTTATTCAACTGCTCGATTTCTTCATGGAAAAGCGGTACGCCCAGAAATCCGAGTTTCAGTCATCCGATCGCAGCCGCTCGGGCGACAATGCCGCGGCGATTGACGTGCCCGCCAGAGAGTACACCAAGCGGCGGCGTTAGGATTGCACGATGAGTGACGGCGATTTTCGTTGTGCTCCGGGGCCTCTGAACGACCTCATGAAGGACGTGTGCCGGCGGATCAGCGGCGGCGTGAAGCCCGGGCTTGACGTGATGCGTAATCTGTTGGAATGCCTGGGCAATCCGCATCAGCGTTTGGCCGTTATTCATGTGGCCGGAACCAATGGCAAAGGGTCGGTCTGCGCGCTGCTGGAGTCTCTGTTTCGCCATGCCGGGCTGAAAACCGGCCTCTACACTTCTCCGCACCTGGTGCTGGTTAACGAACGATTTAAAATCAATCAGGTCGATATCGATGATGAAACACTGGGGCGCTATCTGAAACGGGTGCTGGAGGCGGACGCCGAACGGATGAAAAAGGACGGTGATCGGCCCGCCACGTTTTTTGAACTGGGTACGGCTGCGGCATTTCAGTACTTCGCCGATTCGCGCGTGGATATCGTGCTCCTGGAAACCGGCATGGGCGGACGCTGGGATGCCACCAATCTGGTCATTCCCATGCTCTCGGTAATCACCAATATCGAATTCGATCACGTCCATTTTCTGGGATCGACCATTGAAAGCATCGCCGCAGAAAAATGCGGCATCATCAAAAAAGGCCATCCGGTGGTGATTGGCGCTTTGCGTCCGGAAGCCCGCGCCGTACTGAACCGCCAGGCGGCGGAACTGGGCGCGCCGGTGCTTGAAGCCCCGCAGCAGATGTCCATCCTTCGGGAGCGGGAAACGGAAAAAGGTCAGCAGCTGCATGTGGAAAGTACGAACATGACCTACGGACGCGTCACACTGCCTCTGCGTGGTGATCATCAGATCAGCAACCTGGCGGTTGCGCTGACCGCCTTTGAAGAAGTGGCAGAGTTGATTCGCCTTCCGTATGATGAAAAAACCGTGCGCGCCGCCATTTTAAACACGCGCTGGCCGGGACGCTTCCAGCAGATTAGTGACCATCCTGTAACCATCGTGGATGGGGCGCACAACGTGGCCGGCGTCGAAAGTCTTGTCGCCGCACTGCGCCATCACAACGTGGGCAACGTGGGGCTGGTGTGCGGCTTCCTGGCGGATAAGGACACCCGGACCATGGCAAAAATGCTGGCTTCCGTGGCGACCCGCTGCTGGACCGTGCCCGTGCATTGCCCGCGAAGCATGACCGCCGCCGAGGCCGCGTCTTTATTTCGCGCCTGTTCGGTGGACACCGAGCCGTGTGATACGGCGCTTCAGGCCCTTGAGCGCGCCCGGAACTGGGCGCTGGCGGAAAACCGCGCGGTGGTCGCTGCGGGATCGCTTTATTTAATCGGTGAAATTCTGGCGGACATGAATCATGACAAATAAAACCGTGTTTAAAATCGGCGTGGCGTGCGGAGGAACCGGAGGACACATCTTCCCCGGACTGGCCACAGCCCGCGTGCTGCGCGAAGCCGGGCATGACGTCACCATTTGGCTGGCCGGTAAATCCGTGGAAGCCACCGCAACCTCGCAGTGGGACGGGCCGGTACAGCGCATCCAGGCGGAGGGTTTGCCGTCCGGCTTTTCCCTGAAAACCATCCGCGCGGCATTCCGTTTGCTGAAAGCTGTTTTGACCTGCCGAAAACGCATGCGCGAAAACCGCCCGGATGTCCTCCTGGCCATGGGCAGCTATGCCTCGGTGGGTCCGGTGACGGCCGCCTATTTGCTGGGGGTTCCGGTTGTTCTGCACGAAGCGAACGTCATTCCCGGAAAGGCCATTCAGTGGTTGGCGCGCCGGGCGTCGGCGATCGGCGTGGCGTTCAGCGAGTCGTCGGCCTATCTGCACAATAAACGGATTGTCCCCGTGGGCATGCCCCTGCGCCGTGAAATTGAAACCATCGAACCGAGCAAATATCCGGAGGGGCTGGATCGCCGGTTCTTCACTTTTTTTGTGATGGGCGGCAGTGGCGGCGCGCATCGTCTGAATGAGCTGGCCTCGGATGCGTTTGTCCTGATGCAGGCGGAAGGGCGTGCCTTTCAGGTGATTCACCTGACGGGGCAGGCGGATGCCGTGGTGGTGGATGAAAAATATCGGGCGCATCACATACCATCGCTTGTGAAGGCCTTTGATCACGATATGCCCAGTCTTTATCATGCTGCGGATTTTGCCGTGTGCCGTTCCGGTGCGGCGACCTGTGCGGAATTGGCCATCTACGGCATGCCCGCGCTCTTCGTTCCGTACCCGTTTGCGGCTTCTAATCACCAGTTGAAAAATGCCGAGGCGATGGCAGCGGGCGGTATGGCCGATGTGTGTGAAGAGTCGGCGCTGACCGCTGAATGGCTGAAAAAATATCTCTCCGAGATGATGGTTTCTCCTGATCGCATCGCCGCCATGAGTGCCGCCGCCAAACGGTGCGCCAAATATAAGGCGGCAGAGCAATTGGCTGCGCTCGTTGGTGACGTGGCCGGAGAACAGGCGGCCCAAAGGAAGCGGCCATGCTGAGTGATGATCTCGCGCGGCAAATGAGCGAAGCCGCACGCTGGGTGAATCGTACGGAGTGCCCCGTGCATATGATCGGCATCGGCGGGATCGGCATGGCGGGCCTGGCCCGTCTGCTCGCCCAAAAGGGATTTGCCGTGAGCGGCTCCGACTTGCAGGAAAACCGCCTCACGGAATGGCTGAATAGCACCGGCGCGCGTGTATTCCGCGGACACCGCGCAGAGCAAATCCCGTCCGGTACGGCCTGGGCCATTCGCAGTACGGCCGTAAAAACGGATCATGTGGAAGTGACCGCCTGCCTCCGTCGCGGCATTCCGGTTATCCAGCGCGGCGCAGTGCTGGCGGCGCTCGCCGCGCAGCGGCCGTCCATTGCCGTCAGCGGTACGCACGGAAAAACCACGACCACGGCCATGATCGCCCAGGTGCTGGAATATGCCGGATTGCAGCCTGCGTATTTCGTCGGCGGAGAGCGCACGGTCCGCCCGGTGGCCGACTGGGGAAACGCGAAAAGCGTGTTTGTTCTCGAAGCCGATGAAAGCGATGGAACCCTTGCCGGCTACGAACCCGACACCGCCGTGATGACCAATCTCGAATACGACCACATGGAGCATTTTGCCTCGCGTGAATCCCTGGAGCAGTGCTTCTGCGCATTGCTGCAGCACGCAAAACGCCGCATTATCTATTGCGCGGATGATCCGGCCGCCGACCGGATTGCGCGTCCCTTTGCGCAGGCCGTCAGTTACGGATTTTCCGAGCGGAGCCATGTGCGCATTGACTCATTCCGCGAAGAATCCATGCGCCTTTCATTTACGCTGCTGGATGGCGGGTGTGAACAGGGGCGGGTGGTTATTCCGCTGCACGGACGGCATACGGCACTGAACGCGGCCGCCGCCTATCGGGCCGTGTTGGAATATGGGGTTCCCTTTGAGGTCTTTCGCTCGGCCATCGCCGAATTCAAGCCGGCCCTGCGCCGCTTTGAGCAGTGCGGATATTATAACGGCGTTCCGGTGATTTCGGATTACGCCCACCACCCGACGGAGCTGCGTGCCGTCATGCGCATGGCGCGCACGTTCCATCCGCACGGACGCATCCTCGTGATTTTCCAGCCGCACCGCTACACGCGCACCAGGGCGTTGAAAGAGGATTTTGCCACCGCATTCGAGGGGGCGGACCTCCTGATGCTGTGTCCGGTGTATGCGGCTTCGGAAGCGCCCATACCCGGCGGCGCCACGGCTGATATGCAGCAACTGATGACGCCTTTTCCGGAAGGGCCCGCGCAATTGGCGGACTCTGTGGACGATGCCTGGCAGCGCGTCAGGCCGCTGTTGCGGGACGGCGATCTGCTGCTGATTCTCGGCGCGGGCGATGTGGATGATATTGCGCGTAACAGAATTCATGACGATGAAAACAATCAGGAATGAATAATCAGGAGTAAATCAGATGAAACGACGCTTCAATCAAGTGGCTGTACTCATGGGCGGTCCATCCAAAGAATATGAAATTTCCCTGCGGTCCGGAAAAGCCGTCGCCGAGGCGCTTCGCGCGAAGAATTATCAGGTGCAGGAAGTGGTCATGGATTCGGATGTGCTCGAAATTCCCGGGAACGTGGAGGCCGCGTTTCTGACGTTTCACGGAACATTCGGGGAAGACGGCACCGCCCAGCACATGCTGGAAACACGCGGAATCCCGTATACCGG
>CAZISY010000066.1:14403-20059 GCA_964542025.1 uncultured Verrucomicrobiota bacterium | reverse complement strand
GCTTCTTTCCATACTCACAACAACATCACACGCCAACCTGATCACGAACAACGCGGGATTCGAAAGCGGCCCGGCGCAAAGCACGTTGTACAACGTGCCGGGGTGGCCCCAGGGCTTCGAGAAAACAAACGGTATGATCGTGGCGGATGCGGCCGGGGCGCACAGCGGAACGAATTACCTGATGCTGAAACCATCAGGAAGGTTTACCAGCTCCCTGGGATGTTGGTTCTATCTGACCAATGCCGCGTCGTCCGTTGTACAGCTGAGCGGCTGGGTACGTACCGGACCAAATCAAACCATTCAGCAAAGCGCACAGGTCTGGCTGCAACTATCATTAGCAGACACCTCCGGAAAAGATCTTGGCTTTACAACGTATCCGAACATATGGACTTCCACCCTGCGGCCCGGAACCAACTGGATGCAACTGGTCACTCAACCCTTTATCGTACCCGTGAATACCGCCAAGGTTTGGGTATCGATGAACTTTTGCAGCGGAATGACACCCGCGGACACCAACTATCCCGGCGATGTCTTTTTTGATGATATCAGCCTGGATTTTGTTCCCATCCCCTCAGCCGGCGCCATTCAGAACCCGGGGTTCGAAGTGATTCCGTTTCGTCCCATGTCCGCGGGAAATATTCCTCCCTGCTGGACGGACTATGGAAACGCCTTTGGCGTCATCAGCAATTATTCGCACAGCGGTGAGGCTTCCTTCGGTATATGGTACGGGGAAAACCTGGTCGGGCAGGACTTCGCGGCCGCGCCGGGCACCCGCTATGAGGTATCCGGCTACATGGCCTCCTTCACCGGCATCTACACCAACTCCACATTCGGCGCGCTGATCCTCAGCTTTCTGGATGTCCACGGCGCGCAAATCGGCGGGGCTGAGCTCAGTGAAAAATTCACCTGGCAAAGCCCAACCAACACCTGGCTCCCCGTCTCCGTTTCCGCCGTCGCGCCGGAAGGCACCGTAACGGCCCGGATCTTCTGCGGCGCAACCGGAGGCAATTATCTCGGCGGAACGATTCTCTTTGATGACCTGACTCAGCGCGTGGTATCCACCGAAGGCACGGTGTCCGGACTGCTTCACAACCCCGGCTTTGATGATGGCCCCGCCGGCAACGCCTACTCGCTGGGCGAAAACGATGACTTCTATCACTGGTTCTGGCTCGGAGGAACCAATGCGGGCTTTGTGGTGTCCGACACGCACCAGGCCGGATACCAATCCCTCGTCACGGTATGGCCGAACAACCTGGCCGCTCAGGAATTTACGGCAGAGCCGGGCATGTCCTATGTGCTGGATGGCTATATCATGACCCCCAACACCTCGGAAGGCCTTCAGGACGCCACCGCCTTCGCCTCGCTGCTGCTCGAATTTTTCAACCCGGAAGGCGCTGCCGAAACCGCCTCGGTATCCGTGGTCAGCACGGAAAAAATCACAGCCACTTCCGCCAAAGGCGTATGGCATCATGTGTGTGTGACCAATCGCGCCCCCTGGGGCGGCCCCGTAACCGGACGCGTCTCCTGCGCCTTCCTGGATCAGACCGCCCCTTACCAGGTAGCCAAAATTTATTTCGACAGCCTGACCGTCACCGCCACAAACATTCCCGCAGCGCCAAACACCTCCAGCGGCGCCCTCTGGAATCCCGGATTTGAATACACCCCCGACGGCACCAAGCTGCCCTATGTGGACAACTGGTACAACCTGGGGTTCGACGGCATGGTGGACAGCCGTTACGCCCGCAGCGGAAGCCACGCCCTGAAACTCGCCTGGACCGAAACCCTGCTCGCCCAAAACTGGCCCGCCACCCCGGGCTTTAAATATGAAACCTCCGGCTGGGTTTCCAGCTCTCCCGCGGAACCCTTCACAGGGTCCACCAACGCGATGGCGCTCGTCATTCTGCAGTTCCTGGACGCCACAGGGACCAACGTGCTTTCCACGTATAACAGCGCCCTCTACCAACCCACCAACAACGCCGTACCGGGCGTCTGGACGCCTCTTTTCAGCCGGGGCGTAGCCCCCGAAGGAGCCGTATATGGGCGCACCCTCTGCGCGCTGGTCGGAAACGACAGCGCCTTCAGCGGCGCCGTATGGTTTGACGATCTCGGCCAGTCGCTGGTCTCCACCGGAGGAAGCGTCTCCGGACTGCTCCTGAACCCGGGATTCGATGACGGCCTCACCGGCAATGCCTTCAACCTGGCACAAACCGGCAACCTGCTCCATTGGATCTGGGCCGGCGGCACCAATGCCGGATTCGTGATCGACACCTGGGCTCACGACGGCGGACAGGCCCTCGCCCTGGCCTGGCCTGCCAACTACGCCTCGCAGGCATTCAGCGCCATCCCCGGCGAACGGTATGTGTTCTCGGGATATCTCTTCACGCCGTCCGGTGCCGACCAGTTCACCAGTGACGGCATGAGTTACGGCTGCCTTTCCGTCTCGTACTACATTGACGGAAGCACAACGCCTGTTTTGGAAAACACCGCCGTGAGTGAACCATTCACCGTAAGCAGCCCCGTCAATACATGGGTGTACTTCTGCATGACCAGCACCGTACCGCTGCCCGCCGATCCGAACAGCACCGTCACAGGGCTCGTCTCCTGCGTCATTCAGTCACCGAGCATCGAGGACGATCTCACGCTGGGCGGCATCATCTGCTTTGACAGTCTCTCCCTGGTTTATCTCCCCCGCGAATATCCGGCTGACTACAGTTCCTGGCTGATGAACACCTTCGGAGTCACCAACGGCCCCCGAATCGCCATGGAACAGGACTACGACTCCGACGGTTTTGACAACTGGTCCGAGTTCACCGCCGGCACCGATCCGGCCAATGCCAATGCCTTTCTCGCGCTCACTCCGAACGCTGCGGCGGACGGCACCCGGGTCGTGCTTTCCTGGCCGAGCACAGCCGGACGCTTTTATCGGCTGTGCGGAACCGCCAGCACCGCGCTGACCGGATTCAGCACGCTGGCAAACAACATCGCGGCAACCCCGCCACTCAACACCTGCACGTCTGTTCCTCCATCCGCGCCGTTTTACTACCGCATTGAAGTAAGCACCAATGCCTTCAAGTAAACAGCAACTCACTCACTGAACACAAACATCAGGGGCAGGCACAACGCCTGCCCCTGATGTTTTCCGGCATCCGCCGCTCACCGCGAAGGGCGCGGGCGCGCATTCAAAACACAAAACCATTGCGGAGGGTGCAAACTTTCGATACAAATACCGCCCTGCGTGATTGTTTTGTTTTGACCCGTTCTTCGGGCCGAAGCGTGAACCATAAGTAAGGAAGGAAGCATGAAAGATATAGCCATTGCGGACGTTCGAAACTTTGTCATCATGGGTCACACGGGAAGCGGCAAGACAGCTGTTGTGGACGCCATGCTTTTCAAACTCAAAATCAACGATCGCCATGGCTCCACGGAAGACGGCAGCAGTATGGCGGACTGGACCGACGAAGAAAAAGCCCGCAAGATAACCATCTGGACCAAACCGTTTGACGGCACATATAAAAACAATCACCTGGTATTCATGGATACCCCTGGCTATGCCGATTTCTATGGACAGGTAGTCGCCGCCAGTACCGTGGCGGATGCCGCCCTGATCACCGTGGATGCCTCCAGCGGCATCCAGGTGGGAACCAACCGCGTTTGGCGCCGCAGCGATGCTCTCGGTCTTCCGCGGGGCATCGTGGTCACCGGGATTGATAAAGACAACACGGACTTCAATGCCACCCTCGAATCCATCCAGTCCATTTGGGGCGCCACGCGCTGCCTGCCGGCCGTGATTCTCTCGGACGATAAATCGCAAATTATCGACATCTTTGCGGACTCCGGCATTCCGGCCGACATGGCCGGCGCTGCGGAAGCCGCCAGAAATCGGATGATTGAAACCGCCGCCGAAACCAACGATGCCCTGCTCGAAAGATATTTAGGCGGAGAAAAGCTGGCGCCGGAAGAAGTCAAGGCCGGCATACGGGCCGCCGTGAACCAGGGCAAATTGATTCCCGTCTTTGCCGTCTGCTCCAAAAAGGAAATAGGCATTGAAACCCTGATGGATGGATTCGTCCGCTACTTCCCCTCCCCGCTGGAACGGCCGATCAATGATGAAGCCGGTGTCGCCGTAGATCCCGCCGCCACGGCCCCATTCATGGGCAAAGTGTGGCGTTCGGTGGCTGATCCATTTGTCGGCCAGTTGACGTATGTGCGCGTATACGGAGGAACCCTGAATGCCGAAAGCGAAATATACAATGCCACGTCCAGCTCCAAGGAACGCGTCGGGGTGTTGTATGTCATACGCGGGAAAAAACAGGATACGGTGACCAGCGCAACCGCCGGCGACATCGTTGCCATTGCCAAACTGAAACACACCGCACTCAACGCCACGCTGTGCGCTTCGGGCGTTCACCGCGAATTTGCCAAAATCGTTTTTCCGAATGCGGTCATGGCCTATGCCGTCACGCCGAAAACACAGGGCGATGATGACAAGCTGGGCGTGGGCCTCGCCCGTATCTGCGAGGAAGATCCCACGCTCCATCTCGGGCGCAACGATGAAACGCACGAAATGATTCTCTCCGGCATGGGCGACGTGCAACTCGACATTGCCGTTTCGCGCTTGAAATCGCGCAACCATGTGGAAGTGAATCTGAGCACTCCCAAAGTGGCCTACAAAGAAACCATTACGGCCAAAGGCGAAGGCCATTACAAACACAAAAAGCAATCCGGCGGCCGCGGACAGTACGGCGAGGTTTATCTGCGCGTGCTCCCACGCGACCCGTCCGATGAGGAATGGTTTGTCAACAGCATCTTCGGCGGTTCCATCCCGGGCAACTTCATCCCGGCTATCGAAAAGGGCCTGCATGAAGGCATGGCGGCAGGGGCGCTGGCGGGATGCCCGGTTACCAACGTCAAAGTGGAAATCTACGATGGATCCTATCACGATGTGGACTCGTCCGAAATCGCCTTCAAAATCGCCGGCTGCCGCGCCTTCCGGGAAGGTATGAAACAGGCAAAACCGGTGCTGCTGGAACCCATCATGAAGGTCAAAGTAATGATCCCTGATCAGTTCATGGGTGATATCACGGGCGACCTGAACCATCGGCGCGGCCGCATTCACGGCTTTGCGGCCGAGGACGGCATGCAGGTCATCACGGCCGATGTACCGCAGGCAGAAATGTTCCAGTATTCATCGCAAATCCGAAGTATCACCGGCGGACAGGGAAGTTTCGAAATGGAGTTCTCCCGCTACGAACCCGTACCCGCCAATGTAGCTCAGAAAATCATTGCGGAACACGAAAAGAACAGGGTGGAAACAGCGGATTAGCTCAAAATATACTTGTCAGAACGGGGTGGCTGATTGTAAACAAAACGCCGATCAGCCACCCTTTCTGTGAGGACAGTTTGTACGGTGCATAAACAATCCACGAGGTTTCTTCAGCATGAGCGGTCATAATAAATGGTCAACGATCAAACACAAAAAAGCAGCGATTGATGCGAAACGCGGCAAAATATTCAGCCGTATCTCCAAAGAAATCATCGTAAGTGTACGCCAAAGCGGATCGGACCCGAGCGCCAACGCCACGCTGCGCGGACTCATTCAGAAAGCCCGCTCTGAAAACATGCCGTCGGATAACGTGGAGCGCGCCATTAAGAAGGG
>CAZISY010000066.1:0-14303 GCA_964542025.1 uncultured Verrucomicrobiota bacterium | reverse complement strand
ATTCAGAATCCGCAGGCACTCAGGCACTCCACCTGTTTGGGCAACATCCACGAATCCATAACCCAGCTCCTCGCAGAACATCAGCCGCAGCATGTCGCCGTAGAGGGTATTTTTTTCTGCAAAAATGTCAAGACGGCGGTGATTCTTGGCGAAGCCCGCGGCGCCGTGCTGGCCGCCTGTGCCGCCGCCGCAGTTCCCGTGTTTGAATACTCGCCGCGGCGCGTCAAACAATCCACCGTGGGCACCGGAACCGCACAAAAAGACCAGATGATCCGCATGATCATGGCCCTTCTGGCTCTCCCTGCTCCGCCGCAAACCGACGAAGCCGACGCGCTGGCCATCGCCCTGTGCCACATCCAGTCCTGCTCCGGCGTGACGGCCCTCATCTCCAACGAAATATAGATTTGTTATTCCTCCGGAAAGGGTGTAGCCTGAAACCCACGGTGGTTGATGGTATGCGCCGCCGGGAGGTTAGGGATGAAAGTACTCATCGTTGAAGATGATTATCAGTTGCGCGTTCTCGAAAACCGTATGCTGAAAAATTTGGGCCATGAAGCGATTCTCTGCGAAGATGCCGAAAGCGCTTTGGTCCACCTGAAACAGGAAATGCCTCCCTGTATTCTGCTGGACATGGTACTGCCCGGAATGAGCGGCCTTGAATTCGCCCGCAGTGTTCGCAATTTACCAAATGGCGATATACCGTACATTCTGGCCGCCACCAGCTGGCCCGAAGACCAGCTGAAAAACATTCTGGAAGCCGGCGCCAACGACTACATCCAAAAACCCATCGACCTCAATCTGTTCAGCGTCCGCATTAAAATCGCCGAGCAGGTCATAGCCAATATGCAGGATCGCCACCGGCTCCACCAGCAAATGAAGGACATGGTCACCCAGGACGTTCTCCAAAGCACACTCAACGGTTTTATTCGGATCATTACGAACGTGCTTTCACAAACGGCGTCTCTTGCCTTCGGTCGCTCCGAGCGCGTGGCCCGGCTGGTCTCTGAATTTTCCGTGCTCGTGAACCTGGAAAAAGATTGGGAGCTGAATGCGGCCGCCATGCTTTGCCAGATCGGCTGTATCACGGTGCCCAAAGATATTCTGGCCAAAGCCATGGCCGACGAACTGCTGAGCGAAAAAGAATACGAGCAATTCTCCGCACAGGCCCGATACGGCGCCGATATGCTGAGCCAGGTTCCGCGCATGGAACGCATCGCGCAAATCATCGCCTATCAGGATAAGCATTATGACGGGTCGGGGCTTCCGGCCGATTCAGTCAAGGGGGATGAAATTCCTTCCGCTTCCCGCATTTTGAAAATTGCGCTGGATTTGGATACGTTGATTCAAACCGGCATTTCCCGCACGGATGCCCTGCGGGAAATGGCGTCCCGAGCGGGATGGTACGACCCGAAACTGCTGGAAATTTTCTCACGAGTGGACAGTCGCCCTCCGCGCGGGGCGGCCATGCGCGTGTGGGTGGATCAACTGCGTGACGGAATGATTCTCGCCGAAAATGTCGTCTCAAAAAGCAATGCACTGCTGGTGATGAAGGGCCATGAAATTACACCGCTCATTCGGAAACAGCTGAGTAACTTCTCAAAAAATTATCACATTCAACAGCCGATCGAAGTGTACCTGGCCGCCTCGGAAGCACTCAGCGGTACACAAGATGGCTGAGGTAATAGCGGTACTCCGCGATGGATGCGCACACGTCATAATACGCATCATGCTCACCGCCGGCCAAATCCGCCGACGCATCTATCCCATAGTTGGCAATGAGATCTTTCTGATCTTTCGGTAACGGCTCGCGCCCGAAGTGATCAACCCAGCCGATTTTCCAGGCGGAGACATCCAGCAGGCGGTAATGCAGCACCGACTCCAAGCCCGGCAGGCGGCGCCGAATGACATTCATGTCCGCATGAATACTGTTCCCCGCCAGCACGGGGCGAAGTCCGATTTCCTTCGGGATGACCCCCACCGCCTGCGTAACGCGCTCCACAAGCAGGCGGTCAACGTCCTCAACCGTCGGGGCTTCGGTCGAACGGGACGCAGCCACAAGCCCCGGAATATGTTCCTGCACCCAGGCGCTGATCACCGCATTCTGCGGAAGACGAACCGCCATGCGGATATCCATTTCCGGAGGCAACAGGCGCTGCATTCGTGTATCCGTGATAATCATCGCCACCTGCAACAGATGCGCTTCTTCATATTTCAACGAGGTGAACTCGCTGTCAAACCACACATACGCCACGCCGGGCTGTTTTTTTTCAGTCATGTATTGCTCCATTCAATCAGACTCACTCCGAATTGCCATCGCATCCAGTTTTTCTGCCGCACCCAGCAAATCCATCCGTAATCGATAATATTCCGACGGCCTGTTGCGTCGATGCCAAAGCACGGAAAGCCTTCGTTCATAATGCCGCAGCCGATCTGCGCAACCGCAGACCATCGCTGAAGCATCCGGGGCGCGACCGCGCAGCGCTTGCATCGCCATCCCCGTATGCAGCATGGCCAGCACGCCATCTATGCTGCAAAGCAGCTCGTCAACGTGCCATTCATCCTGCGCGCACCATTCGCCGATTCGCCCCTCCAGCTTCCCGCGCAGTTCCGTCAATCGATTAAAAGCATCCAGCAACTCATCACCAGAGAGCGACATCACCGCCGACGGAAATCCCGTTTCGGAGTCGCGCCAGGCCGCCGGAATATCCGGGCTGGGGTCGCGCCACAGCGATATCTCGCCCCACCGAATTAATTGGAGCCGGCTGACTTCACGCATCAATGCCACGGATTCGCCGGACGAATCGCCCACTTCCAGCAGGGCGAAGGCGCTGTCCATCGCCTGCTGTACATCCTCATCACGCTCTTCTTTTTTCGGAACACGCCACGACCAGGCGGCGCCGGCCACCAACCCATGATACGAGGAGGACAGAAAATTGATATGCCCGATATCGCCCCAGTCTGTATTGAGAAACCCGCCGGCGCCATACGCCATGCCCAGCCGCGCCATTCGCAGAATATTCCACGAGGCCCCATTCAAATCATTAAAACACTTTCTCCAGCCATCCACTCCGCTGCACACATAATAAGCCCGGCCGGTTTCATGAAGAAACCGGCATTTTTCTTCAGAAGGATTGGGGCTGTAATCCCAATGCAGCAGCACACTGTCCGCGGGAATCGATGGCAGCTGCTCCCGGTGGTTCAGCAGAATATCCGCCCACAACATCGGCGTTTTTTGGAGGGACTGCACCTCTGCCATCATTTCGCGAAGGTAACCGGCGTACAATGCGCCCACGCCGTCCGGACGCCCGGCCGCGTCGGCATTCTTCCCTTTGCCCAAATCAAACGTTTCATCGCAGCAGAGATTGAAGTATCGAGCTGAAAACAATTCGCCATATTCACGAATCAGGCCGCGCATCAAACGCACCGCGGCCGGATTGCTGCAATCCAGCGTGTAGTGCGTCATGGCATCCCGGAAGGAAAAGGGGCGTGCGGCGGCATCCAGGGGCAATTCGTTCAGGTGCTGGTTACGGTGATTTCTGATCAGGCGGTAACAGTGTCCAAACGTACTCAGCGACGGAACAAATTCGACGTGATATTGCAGGCAATGGTCCTGCAGTGCCTGAATGTCATCCGATGTCAGCGGATCACTGCCCGCCCAGATTTCCGGATGATCACGGAAGGCATACGGATGCTCTATGTACAGTTGAAAATGATTGATTTTGTAATGGGCCAGTTTTTCAATCAATGCCAACAGCGTATCACGGCTCGGGACCTTGCCGCGCGACACATCATGATAAAAGCCGCGCACGGCATAATCCGGCGCGTCCTCGATGTCCAGGCAGGGCAGCGAATCGCCGCATTGACGGATGATTTGCCGTAATGTCTGCGCGCCATAATAAACACCTGCCGAGCTTCCGCCGGTCAGCGATATTTGATGCTCGGTGATAACCAGGCGATAGGCCTCGTGCGGAAGCGTCTGATCCTGCTGCATACGAAGTATTGCGGCGTGTGCATCTCCCAAGCCATCCACCACCGCGCGCGCCGATGAGGCCTTCGCCCATTCTTCCGCAAGTTGTTTCGCAGGGAGCATATCCTGTTCGTCATGGCGTGCAATTTTTACAAAGGTCGCCGAGAACGTCGCCGCACCGGTACATGTGATTTTTTTAGGTACCGGCAGCAGGTGCATACAGCAGCCCTTTCCACCACGCAAACAGTCGCAGTACCGGACAACAGGACATCCCGCGGGAACTGTTTACGGAGGTTTGAAAAAAGTGGAGCCAGCAGACGGGATCGAACCGTCGACCTACGCATTACGAATGCGTTGCTCTACCAACTGAGCTACGCTGGCTCCCTGCAACAAAACGGGCTGTATATTAGGTAATCCTTTTTCAATGTCAAGTCGGGTTCAGAAATTTGCCGCAGGCCGTATTGCCTACTTCTTTTCGGTGGCCACACTGACCTGCTCGGCGCCTGCGAGTTTGCATTCATCAATCAATTCAATCAACCGTCCGCTCCGTGATGCCTGATCGGCAATGACGATTACCGGCGTTTTTTTCGAGCGCAGTTGCCGGGCCACCAGACCGCGCACCCGATCCATTGGAATGGATTGCCCGTCATAATAAACAAGCCCCTCAGCCGTTAAGGCGATCTGGAGGCTGTTACGATCCATATCCTGCGCGCTGACGGCCTGCGGACGATCTACAGTGACCCCGGTTTCTTTCACAAATACGGTTGTGACAATGAAAAATATGAGCAGCAGGAAAATACAATCGATCAACGGCGCCATATTGACTTCAATTTGCCGGTCTCCCTGCGAAAGTTCATCGCGCCAGGTTTTCATGCGTTTTCCATTTTCCGTTCCAGTTCCTGTTGTATAGCCCACTGATCCAGCAAACGGCGCAAACGCGAAAGGCCGAACAGTCCGGGGATAGCCACTACCAGACCGACCTGCGTGGTAATCAGCGCCTGGCTGATGCCATCGGCCATCCGACGCCCCACCCCATCCACTGCCGAGGCGACCCCGTCGAAGGTCTCAATCATGCCGGTCACGGTGCCCAGCAATCCCAGAAGCGGGGCGGCTGAGGTGAGGGCGATGATCATCATGAAGTCGCGCCGCAGTTGCAAGGGGATTTCTTCACCCCGAATCACGGCGTCGTGTTCTGCACGCCACGGGGTGTTCATCCCCTGATACAGCTGAATCCGGCAGCGAGTCAGGTAATAGATCAGAAAAAAGCAAACCGCCGCAAGCGGGAGCATCAGCGGGCCGCCGCCTCTCCAATATATCCAGGCGCCATGAAGCAGTTCACTCATGTTCCATTTCCTGAATCAAGCCGACCACCATGCGCTCCCAGGTTCCCAAAATCAAACGCACCCGGCGCGCCAGCCACGCGTGAATCAGCAGCACCGGAATCGCAATCATCAAACCGAACTCGGTGGTGATCAGTGCTTCGGATATTCCGCCGCTCAAAATGGACGCATCACCGCTTCCAAAAACCGTAACCATTTTGAACACATGAATGATGCCGGTGACCGTGCCCAGCAACCCCAGCAGCGGCGCCACACCGCCCAGCACGGCCAGCGTTCCGAGATACTTCTCCAGCGCCGGCATCTCGGCCAGAATCCGATCGTGCATGATTTCCTCGATTTTTTCATGCGATTCGCGGCGGTATTCAATCAGAGGCGTTATCAGATATCCGATGCGTTCAGGAATCGATTCGAAATAGCGCCGCTGCAATTCCGGTTCGCCGCTGCGCAGTACCTTCAGTGCGTCCTCCTGCCTGAACGAACCTGTTTCGCGGCTGATCGCCACCAATTGAAATCCTTTTAAAATGGACATGTACAGAGCCGCCAGGCCGGTCAGTACGATGGGAACCATCACCAATCCGCCCGCCTTAATGTGCTGCCACAGAGTTCGCTGCTGCTCCGTCCAGAGCAGGGCGCGGCCGCCCGCCGTATCCACGGGCACTTCAGCCATACGTCCGTCAATCAGCGCCCGAATGGATTCCCGATCACGCCCGGACAAGCCCGCCGTGAACAGTCCGGGAAGCAGGCGGTCCCTGCGGGGCACACACAAACCGGCGTTTTGTTCCCCGGCGAAAAATGCGCAATCGGCGATTACCCCCACGACACCTTCCAGTACCACCCCGTCCTCATCTACACAGCGCCCCGGAAAACGCATGCCCGCCTGTTTGTTTCGGCTGATTTCACCGGCCAGATGCAACGCCTCTTTTACCGTATCGTACAACACGAGCGGGTCGCCTGACCTTTTCAGCAGACCATCCAACCCGGAAAACGGCCCCTCATAAAACGCTAATTCAGCCGTCGATAAGTGCGTCTCAGAGGCTTTCCGATACTCGCGCACCATATTGAAAACCGAAGCCATTTCATCGTGCGCGCGTCGCGCATTTTCGGTCATCCGGTTCCATTCGTCCTGATTGTGCGCTTCTTTTGCGCGCCGTGTTTTTACGTCCTCGCTCAGCGCATTGACCTGGCGTTCCAGGTCCCGCATCTGTTCGCTCAGCGCACGACGCGCCTCCGCCTGGGTACCGCGCTGCCGGGTCAACTCATCCTGCGCCGTCCTCATGTCGGCATCAACCTGCCGAAGGGCCTGTTGAAGATCCGCGCACCATCCCGACGCGACCCCGTGCAAAAAAAGCAGGATCAAACAGAGATACAATCCGTAACGGCCGTTCATTTCAATCGCCCTCCGGATTGAATTGCAGAGGCAGGCGCACCAGCTCGGGCGGCTCTTCATTGGCACAAACGCGCATGGCCTGCCGGATCGCATCGGCCTTTCCTTCGGCCGCACTCCACTGCCAGCCCTCCGCTGCGGGGCGGCCCACGGCGGCCCACGCGCCATCCCTGGCGACGGCATACCCCGCGCTTATTCCCAGATACATCACATCCACCTCGCGGGACTCCCCGGGCCGCACCTCCATCACTTCGGTAACTACATGCACCTGCTGCTGGAGCTGTTCGATCCGCCCGTAAAGATCCAGCAAACGGCGCAGCCGCTGACTGACCGTCCATCCCGTCCCGCCCGCCACATCAACATCCATCTGCAGCTCCGATTGCAGAGGCGCCGGAATCCGTCGGTACAGCGCCTGCAGCGTATGCTCCCATTCATTCGGAAGGGCTTCCAGCGATTGCAGAGCGCGCTGGGTGGCGTCCACATTTTTCAGCAGGGTTTCCTGCTCCGTATCGCGGGAAGCCAGTGTTTCATCCAGCCGTTTTTTTTCCTGCTCCAATTGATCCCGACGCAACTCCAGCAGCCGGATTTCCTCCTGCATACGCTGTTCGGCGATACGCCAATCAGAGGCTTCGGAAGCACAGGCTGATTTTAACGCAAGCCACTGCTTTACCTGTTGCTGAAATAGTTCCACATCGGCTTTCTGCGTCTCATTGGTGGCGGCACTCAGCCGACCGGACACCATCAGCAACGCACAGCACACCCCGATCCGCCACCCGCGTATTATCCCTCTGACCTGCCCGTGATTCATTTAAAGCAACCCTGTTCGGCATCCCATCGGATGTTCAGTTTTTGTTCCAGATAATCACCCAGTCCAACCAGACGATTTTTGATATCACCGGGAATGGCATGTTCCACTTTGCAGGCCACTTCCTCCGCCTGCTGCTCATCCACCCCCAGAACCCCGGTGAAAAAATGTTTCAGCGCCTTGTGCTTGGTGTCGACTTCGCAGGCCAGACGCCGGCCCTCCTCGGTCAGCGTGACGATATCGTACGGCTCATGATCCACCAGCCGACGCTCAACCAGTACACGAAGCGCGCCCGTCACAGAGGCCTTGGTGACGCCGAGCTGCATGGCGATGTCTTTGGGGCGTGCCGCCGTTTTTCTGCGAATGATTACATAAATAGCCTCCAGGTAATCTTCGAGACTTTCACTCAGCGCCGCGGCATCATTTCGTTTGGACATGGCTGCACCCCTGTAAAGGTTTGAATGCCGCGCATCATACAGCCGAGCCGTACGCTTGGCGAAAAAATAATCACAGGGAGATGATCATTATTTATGAAGAATCACTCATTGCCGTCCGGCAACCTAAAAACCTGATCCGGCCCGTTTCTGCAGATAATTTCCGTCGGCACCCAGCCATCCGTCACTTCATGGGCCAACGTCTTTCCGCTCACCATCAGCTGTTGCCCGTCATCCACCTTCAGCTTCGAATAACGCATGGGGTGGATGCGCCGCTGGTGGTCCACCACCGCATAATATCCGGTTGCAGCCGTACCGAGAGTCATGACCGGTTGCACGTTCAACGCTCTCAGGGCGGCAAGCTGCGCAGGCTCGGCGCTTCCGGCAATCAGCATATGGGTCAATTCCGTTTCGCCGCCGCCCAGTCGCTCCAGTAACCCCGCCACATCGCCGCTCTCCACGGTGACATGCGTCACATCCAGCGCATTGATTTCGGCGGGATCCAGTGGACGTTTCATACCGGTCGCCACGCCAACCCCGGCCACCGCGCAACGAAATATCGTGTCCACGCCCCGATAGGTGTGCAGCAGCTCAAGGGCCCAATGATGTTTGGAACTGGACCGCAGCGGCAGTGTGGCGTTACCGGCCAGCGCCGCGTAATAACAGGAGCCCACGGTATGGGTCAGCAGGGAGAGCGTACCCTCCGCATCCTGTCGCGGAAAAATTACAGCCGCATTTGATAGCTCCAGCTTCGGGCGATGATCTTTTTTAAACAAACCCGTGAAACCGACCAGGTCCTTTATGTTCAACAGGCTCACGCCTTCCGGTGCCGGCCGGGTTCCATCCTGCACCACCCATTTAAGCTGCGCGACCGATATTGCCTGCGTCAACGCATCGCCCCCGGAAAGCCCTGCGAGCGGACAAGCCACCGCCCCAATGCGCAGCAGTGCCCAGAACACCACCACCTGTTCCCAGCCATCGTTCAACAAAAGCCCTACGCGATCGCCGGCGCTTACGCCCTTTTTGGTGAGCAGCTCCACCGTGGCCACCACGCATTGCTCCGTCTCCGTATACAGCAAGGCTCCGTCCGAGCTGACAATTGCGGACTCATTCATTGAAATGTGGGCCGACTCATTCAATGGACATCGTATCATCGCCATGATTTTTTGCTCCTTGCTCAACCGATTGGGAAAGTGATTCGCCCCCCTCTAACAAAGCCCCCGAGAAAATGCCAACACCAATCCGCGCCCGCGCGTCGCGCCGCACCCCTCACTAAAAATGCTCTTCCTTTTTGAGACGGTAGGCCAGGCGGGTAATGCGCTGATGGGCATCCTGCCGTTTCACGGCAATGGCCAGCGCTTTCTGCGTGCCCACCAGTACCACCAGTTTGCGTCCGCGTGTGACCGCTGTATACAGCAGATTCCGCTGAAGCATGATGAAGTGCTGCGTGTGAACCGGAATGACCACGCAGGGATATTCACTGCCCTGGCTTTTGTGTATGGTCACCGCATAGGAGGGAACCAGTTCGTCCAGCTCCTGAAGGTCATATGCTGTATCCACACCATCGAACGACACCATGATTTCCCCATTGGCTTCATCAATTCCCGTCACACGTCCGATGTCGCCGTTGAACACATCTTTGTCGTAATTGTTTTCGATCTGCATGACCTTGTCGCCGAGCGCATACCGGGTACCGAAACGCACCACCGACTGCTCCGCCTTATTCAGTCGCTGCTGCAAAACCGTGTTGAGATTGTTGGCCCCCAGCAATCCCTTCCGCATGGGAGTCAGCACCTGAATATCCTCCACCGGATCAAACCCGAATCGGGACGGTATCGCCTCGCAAACCAGCTTGAGCAGTGTTTGCAGGCAGCGCTCGGGATCTTCGGCTTCCGCCAGGAAAAAATCGGACTCCACGCCCTTTTCTTTCATCACAGGGAGGCGGCCTTCATTGATTCGGTGCGCGTTCATAATGATATCGCTTTGGGCGGCCTGACGAAACACATGGTTCAGGTGGCACACCGGGAAAACATCGGCATCAATGATATCCTTCAGGACCGAGCCCGGCCCCACAGACGGCAGCTGATTCACGTCGCCCACGAATATCACGGCCGCGCGCGCCGGAATCGCCCGCACCAATTGCCAGGCCAGAAAAACATCCAGCATGCTGCTTTCGTCCACAATGAAAACATCCCCCTCCAGCGGGTTCTTTTCATTGAATCGGAACGCACCCTTGCTTCCGTCGTACGCCAGCATGCGATGAATCGTTTTGGCGGAGCAACCCGTGGTTTCCGCCATGCGTTTTGCTGCGCGGCCGGTGGGCGCACACAGCTGCACACGAAGTTGTTTGGCGTGGAATATTTTCAGAATGGCATTGATCAGCGTAGTCTTTCCCACTCCCGGCCCGCCCGTAATCACCACCACCTTGGAATGCAGCGACTGCACGGCGGCCCGGCGCTGCGCCTCCGCCAGCTGAATGCCGATTTTACCTTCCGCCCAGGCCACCGCTTTCGCCTCATCGATTTCCGGGCAGGGATGCTTTCCGTCCGCAATGGCATGCAGGCGCGAAGCCAGCATCACCTCGGCATCATGCAGGGTTGCCAAATAGATGAACCGCTCCCCGTTCGGATCTTCATGCAGAATCAGACGCCTGTTTTCGAGGCCGTAGTGGATGGCATTCTCAATAATTTCGCGCGGAATCTGCAGGATGGCCTCGGCCTGCTCCATGAGCTGTTCCCGGGGAAAGGCGCAGTGTCCGTCGTGGGTGACTTCATCCAGCACAAACTCCACGCCGGCCCGCGCGCGCACATCGCTGTTCAGTGCAACGCCCATATTCTGCGCAATCTTGTCGGCCGTTATGAATCCGATGCCGTGAATATCGCGGCACAGACAATATGGATCCGACTGCACGGTCGGGATGGCCTGGTCGCCATATGTCTTGTAGATGCGGAACGCCCGCGCCGTACTGACTCCGTGTGCCATCAGAAATGCCATGATGGAACGCACTGCCCGCGTTTCGTTCCAGCTCTCCTTGATGCGCAGGCGGCGCACCCGGCCGATACCCTCCACCGATTCCAGCAGCGCCGAGTTGCTTTCGATCACCTCAAAAATCGTCCGCCCGAATTTTTTCACCAGCTTGGCGGCATAGACCGGACCGATCCCCTTGATCAGTCCCGAGCCGAGATACTTTTCAATACCCTCCAGTGAATCCGGCGGCAGTGTTTTGAGCTGCTCCGCCTGAAACTGCCTTCCGTGTTCGCGGTTTACGATCCAGGTTCCGGCGCCCTCCACCAATTCGCCGGGCACCACGTTCGGCAGGCTGCCCACCATGGTCACCAGTTCCCGGTGACCGCGGCATTTAACCTTCAATACGCAAAACCCGGTTTCATCGCTGTGAAAGGTAACCCGCTCAACGGTGCCGGAGAGTGTTTCGACGGGCCCTGATGAACTGTTAACCTTGTTCAGCATGAAGGACGGTTTACCCTTTTCGCGGTTTATGAATCAACTCATAGGGCACGGAGGAAATGGCCACGCCGGGATTTTTCTCGCGGAAGTAATTCAGCGTCCACTCGGAAGGTACCAGCAGCACCCGGTGACCGTTGGCATCCCGCGCCAGCGTACTGCCGCCCGGAATGCGCAGTTCATGCAGTTTTTCCTCCGGCACGGCAGGATCAATCCAGCGCAGCACCTGCCAGGGCGCAGGTTCCATGCGGCTTTCGGCACCGTATTCCGCCTCCAGCCGGTACGTCACCACTTCAAACTGCAGCGGCCCCACGGCGGCCAGCAGGCGGCTGTTGGCGTGGACATCATCATCCCGAAAAAATTCCTGCACTACGCCCTCTTCGAGCAGTTGGTCCATCCCCTTTTTGAATTTCTTAAAATTCGACGGGTTCGGATTTTTAATGTAGGTGAAGCATTCCGGCGTAAAACGGGGAATTTCGTTGTATAGGATCGAAGGATCATCGGTGAGCGTATCGCCGATGCCGAATCCCGAGCGGCCCACAATGCCCACCACGTCGCCCGCATACGCCTCATCAATCGCCTCACGCTCCTGCCCGAACATTTTCCGGGTGTTGGAAAGTTTGACGCGTTCACCGGTGCGGCTGTGATACACTGTCATGTCCCGTTCGAAATGTCCGGAACAAACGCGCATGAACGCAATACGGTCCCGGTGGTTCGGGTCCATATTCGCCAGAATTTTGAAGATGAAGCCTGAGAATTTATCCGAATCCGTCGGAATGGTCACGCCGTTCACTTTGCGGGTGATAGGTTCGGAAGAGTATTTCAAAAAACAGTCCAGCAGCAGCTGCACCCCGAAGTTATTCAGCGCGCTTCCGAAAAAAACGGGCGTCGTATTGCCGGCCAGCACCTCGGCGTGATCGAATTGATTGCCGGCGCCTTCCAGCAGTTCCAATTCCTCGCGCAGGTGCCGGTAGTCCTCTTCGCTGAGATTGTTTTTGACGATGGGATCATCCAGCCCGCTGATCGTCAGCGGCGCAGGGTGCGAGCCGCCTTTATAGAGCTTTTCAAACAGATGAACCTGGCGCGACATCCGGTCATATACACCGCGAAAATCAAACCCGGTCCCCAGCGGCCAGTTCACCGGAAAGACATTCAGTTGCAGCACGTCCTCCACTTCATCAATCAGCTCCAGCGGATGTTTGGTGGGCCGATCCATCTTGTTCATATAGGTGAAAATCGGAATCTCCCGGCGACGGCAGATTTCAAACAGTTTCCGCGTCTGGCTTTCAATCCCCTTGGCGGCATCAATCACCATGATCACCGAGTCCACCGCCGTCAGCACGCGGTACGTGTCCTCCGAAAAATCCTTGTGCCCCGGGGTGTCCAGCAGGTTGACTTTGTAGCCGGCATAGTCAAATTGCAGCAGCGTGGAGCTGATCGAAATACCGCGCTTGCGCTCCAGCTCCATCCAGTCGGACGCCGTCGCCCGCTCCTTTTTTCGTGAAGTGACCGAACCGGCCAGATGCAGCGCCCCGCCGTACAGCAGAAATTTTTCCGTCAGCGTGGTTTTCCCGGCATCGGGATGCGAAATAATGGCCATGGACCTTCGTATTTTGATTTCGTCTTCCGCCTTCACGAATACTCCTCGTTGAATAAAGGCGCGACGTATACCACGAAGAACACCCCCATGCAATACCCGGAATCACGGGACTGCGCAGTAGGCTCCGGCATCCGGGCTCAGGCGCCCTGATAGGCTTCGCGGTAGATGCGCACCGCATCCTCCGGCGCGATGGGCGCGGGATTCACGCTGAGCAGCCGCGAAACCGTCATGACACTCTCCGCCATACCCGGCAGGGCATCCAGCGAAACACCCGCATCCTCCAGCGTCAGCGGCATGGAAAGATTCGCCTTGAGCCGGCGCACAAACGGAATGAACCGTTCCGCGCCCGCGTGGCCGGTCAGCACCTCCGCCATGGTGGAAAAACGCTCCGGTACGGCCTGCATATTGTGCCGCATCACCGACTCAATCATCAGGCTGTTTGCCATGCCGTGGGGAATGTGAAACAGACCGCCCAGCGGATAGGCAAAGGCGTGAATCGCGGTCACGCTGGAATTGGTGAAAGCCAGCCCCGCCAGCAGCGCGGCGATCTGCATCTGCTCGCGCGCCCGAATGTTTTCCGGCTCCCGCTGCGCCGTCGGCAGATTATCCGCAATAATCCGCAGGGCCTTCAGAGCCAGCGCATCGCTGAACGGATTGCGCCGGGTGGACGTGTACGCCTCGGCCGCATGGCAAAAGGCATCCATACCCCCGGCGGCGGTCACGGCGGGCGGCATAGTACAGGCCAGCTCGGGAATAAGCAGCGCGCAGGACGGAATGATGTGATCGGATACCACCGCCTTTTTCATTTGTTCCAACGTATCGGTCAAAATGGATATGTTGGTCACTTCGCTGCCGGTTCCGGCCGTGGCGGGAACCGCCAGCATCGGCGCAGCGCGCCGCTTGATCTGATCGGTTCCAATAAAAGTTTCGATGTCCTCCGGATTGGTCAGCGCGGCGGCCACGATCTTTGCGGTATCCAGCGGACTGCCCCCGCCGATGGCCAGCACGGTATCGGCCCGAAAAGCACGGGCCAGGCCGGACACTTCGCGCGCCAAATCAATGGAAGGATCCTGCGGAGTATCCGCGAAAATGGATACGGCCCGTCCGCCGCCACGCGCCAGGCGAACCAGCTTATCGAACACGGCGTTATGAGAGACGTGCGGGCCCGAAACAATCATAACGCGCCGGTAACCATCCAACCGCTGTTCCAGCGTATTAAATGCTCCGTTTCCAATCACCACTTCCGGCATGGGAGATAAATTCACGACACCGCTCCGTTCCTTTTGTACCCTTCACCCGCCTCACACCCCG
>CAZISY010000065.1:3954-20105 GCA_964542025.1 uncultured Verrucomicrobiota bacterium | reverse complement strand
CTCCGTCGCGTCCGTGGTTTTGACAGAGCAAAACCCTCCAGAAGAACGGTCGTGAAGCGTACTGCTTGTTCTCAGCGAATCATCCGGTCCATTGGAAGGTGGCGGGGATCAGTTTCGGCGGCGGAGTCGGGCGATGAACATGCCGTTGCAGGATTCCTGCCAGGGAAGAATGAAGCAGGTGCCATCGGTGGATAGCGGGCGCAGTGGATGGGCAAAGGGGTAGAGTGCGAAGGCGGTATGGCGTTCCAGAAACGATTGTATGACCGGCATGGTTTCGGCGCGGGTGAGGGTGCAAACGGAATAGACCAGCGAGCCGCCGGGTTTGACGTGGGCCTGTGCCTGTTCCAAAATGCGGATCTGCGTTTCCGCGGCCTGGGCTACCTCGTTCGAGCGGAGGCGCCAGCGGGCATCAGGATTGCGTCCCCATGTGCCGAGGCCGGAGCAGGGGGCATCCACGAGAACACCGTCGAAGAGTCGCCCCGAGGCGGCGATGCTTTCCACCGGGGCGGTGTGAATTTCGGCCATGCGGGCGCGTTTGGCGCGTTGCTGAAGGTTTTGAAGAATCTGGGGGCGGATATCGGTGGCGACCACGGTGCCGCGTCCGGCCATCAGGTCGGCCAGGTGCAGAGCTTTTCCGCCGGAGGCGGCGCAGACATCCCACCAGACGTGTCCGGGTTGGGGGCGGCAGACGAGTCCGGCGGCCTGCGAGGCGAGGTCCTGGATTTCGATGCCGGGGGTTTGTATGTCGGCGAGGAGCTGGTTCAGATTGAAGGGGATTCGTGTGCAGAGGGCCTGGGGTGTTCCGGCGTGTATGGCGGCATCCGGAAGATGCGTGCGGAGTTTTTCGACCAGGGCGGATGACGTGCCGGAGCGGGGCAGGCGCAGCCAGGTGGGCGGGCGGGTTTGAATGGCGTCGAGCCAGGGGGCTGTGAAGGCGGCATCGGCAAGCAGACCGGTGACCCAGGCGGGGACCAGTTGTTCCGGGCGTGCGCCGGCGCATTCGGGATGCGCGGTTTGCAGGCGGCGGATTTTTTCGGCGACGGGTTGGGGCTGAGCGGAGATGGGGTCCGATGGATCGTTCCAGGGAGAGAAGGCTGCGTCGGGGGGATTTCCGTCGAGGGCATAGGCCAGCGCGACGGTCTGTTCGCGGGGGAGGTTCGGGGTTTCGGTGAAAAGGCCTTTCCAGCGGAACCAGGCAAAAATAGCGGCGGAGTAGAAGCGGCGGTCTTTGCTGCCGTATTGGCGATTGGAGCGGAAGACTTGTGCGAGAAAGGCATCGGCGGAGTGGTGGCGGGCGATGGCCTGTTCGGCCTCGGCGAGGAGCTGAAGCGTAATTTCAAGACGGCGTGCATCCCGCGGTGATGTCGGCGTATTCATGGGGGCGAGAGTAGCCCGCGGGGGGAAGGCGAGTAAAGCACCAAGTCGTTCGGGATGGGAGGTCTGTTTTTAAAAGGGGCGGATCAGCGGGAGGAGGAAATCACTTCGCGCATAATCACCTGGTTGATGAGCGAGCCGTCGGGTTTTTGAATGAGCATCTGGACGGGGCTTCCGGCGGGGCCCCGAATGGCTTCGGTGATGGCGGCCTGGTCCGGGAAATCCTGAATGAGGCGTCCGCCGATGTTTAGGATTTTATCGCCCAGTTGAATGCCGCACCGGGCGGCAGGGGCGTTGGAGGAGAGCGGGCGCAACCAGAGCGCGGAGCCGTCTTCGGCGAGGCGGATGGCGGCGCCGATTCCGGCGTAGTCGAGGGGCAGGTCGGGCGGGACGGGCATTTGGCGATCCAGTTGGTGTTGGCGAACGGTTTGGCTGCGGTACTGGGCGTCCTGCCGGACGGTGTCGACGGAGGTGGTGACATGTATGCCGGACGGGATGGTGACGCCGGGGGCAGACTCGGTGTAAAGCACCACAAAACTTTCGCAGAAGGAGGAGAGTACTTGTTCCAGGTCGGACGAACGGGCGTGTACGGTGAGCGGGACGCCGGTTTCGGGCAGGCGTTCAACGGGTATATCAAGCACCTCTTCCACGGCGCTCAGCATTTCGTTGGCGGTGGCGTTGGAGGCCACGAGTTCGTAGCGGTCGTTTTCGTACGTGAAGAGAACTTCAGCCCGGCAGAGGGGGATGACGACGGCGGCCAGGAGCAGGAGGACGGCGAAGAACGGGGGAACGGGGAGGCTCATTCGCAGAGGCGGGCGCGGACCGGAGGGCGTTGGGCGGTTTCCGTGCGACTTCACAAGGTTATTCCTTGTTTTTGGTCAGGATGGACTGCTCCAGGTCGCGGGCGTTGGTGTTGATGGAGGTCATGGGCAGGATGCGCAGGCCGTTGGTTGCGGAGTTCCGGATGACGGAGATCGGGCCGGTGTTGTCATCGCGCAGTTTTTCGATTGCGCCATCCAGTTCGATGATGGTTCCGCGGTAGAGTTTTCGGATCACGTTGACCTTGGCGTTGGCCTTGGTCTTGATGTCGTTGGCGCGTTTGAGCTGTTCGTAACGGACGGACTGGACTTCCTGTTCGATTTCCTGCTTGCGTGCGGTCAGGCGCTGGTATTCGGCGAGGAGATCGGCGGCCAGTTTTTTGAGTCGGTCGGAATTGGCGATGGCTTTTGGATTTCGGCGGAGGGGTTCGAGTTGCTTAACGATGCGCTGCTGTTCGCGGGTGACGTTGTTCAGTTCGTCTTCCAGGCGCGCCATGGGGGAGATTTCTTTATCTTCCATGCCGGCGGAAAGGCGGGTCACTACGCCTAATTCGGAGCCGACGCTTTCCACTTCGATGCCGTTGCAGGCGGTGTATTCTCCACCGGAGATGTTGCCGTGAACAAAAACGGCTCCTTTGCAAACGACGGAGCAGTGCAGCATTTCATAGCTGACATCTATATCGCCGGCGCATTCCACGGTGACGCCGTGCAGATAGTTGGCGCTGAGGTTTCCGCCGCATTGAATCACGGCTTCCGGCTTTTTGGCGCCGGCCATGCCGCCGATTTTGATGTTGCCCTCGGACTGCACCCGGCAAACGCCGACGGTACCGTCGATCTGTACGCCTTTTTTACCCCGTACGTTGAAACCGTCTTTGACATCGCCGCCCACGCGGATAAAGCCGACAAAATCAATGTGTCCCACATGGTAATCGACATCGAAATCCACGACGAGATTTTCGGAGACGGATACCTTGTCGCCCTCATAGACGACGCGTCCTTCGCGCGTGGCGACGATGGTTTTTCCGTTGTCGGTTTTCTTGGCGCCCTCGCCGGTGTGAACGAACACTTCACGTCCGGGTTTGACGTCGATTATGCGTCCGGTGACGGTGAGACCGTTTTGTTTGGTCGCCTTGTAAAGGGTGGCGAGGGGTTGATCTTTGAAGACATTTTCAAACATGTTTGTGTTGCGGTAGTCGGCCTGCTGTTCGTTTTCATCGATTTTCAGTTCAGGGCGGTCGATGGATTGGCGAACGAGAAATTCGATGCGTCCATCTGTGCTTTGGGGGACGACTCCGCGGGCGACGAGTGTTTCCACGGCTTCGCTGCCGTCGGCCGTGCGTGTACAGAGGCTGCGGATGGCTTCCGGAAGGATTCCTTCTGTGACGCCCTGTTCGGTGAGGATGGCGGTCAGTTCTTCAGGTTGCAGCGCACTGGGGACGTGTGGTTTCAGGGTCACCAGGCATTCGGTGTCCTCTTTGGCCAGGGCAATGACCAGCGTGTAGCGATCACTCTCCAAATGAATGGGAAACTTGTCTTCGGCCGCCATGTCGCCTCGCGCTGGTTAAGAGGGTTTGCTACATCTTCATACGTTTAAACACGCACTCCGGAATATTGCGGATGATGCTCATAATCCACCGCCACATCCAAAGGACATAGACCACATTTTTCTTGCGAAGAAAAGCCTTAAATATGACCTGGGCGGCCTGATCCGGGTCGGCGGTCAGGGCCGGGGGGAGGCTCAGGCCGGCGGTCATGGCGGTCCGCATGAAGCCCGGTTTGACGGTCATGACGTGTACGCCCAGCGGGAATAGGCGGTTGCGCAGTCCGGAGAGGTAGGCGGTAAGGCCGGCCTTGGCGCTGCCGTAGATGTAGTTGCTTTGGCGTCCGCGGTCGCCCGCCACGGAGCTGATGCCGATGATGGTTCCCGCTTTGCGCTGAGCGAAATCGGCCGCGATGATTTCCAGAATGGAAATGGCGCCGACATAATTAATTTGGAGGATGCGCAGGCGTTCGGCCAAATCCGTTTCCGCCTTGAGCTGGTTGCCGAGATAGCCGAAGACGCAGAACACGATGTCCGGCTTGACACTGAGGGAGGCATAGAAGGCCTCGTGCGTTTCGGGCTTGAGGGCATCAAACGCGACGGCTTCCACGGAGGTTTGCGAACGGATTTCAAGATCCCGGATGTGTTCGCGGAGTATGTCGAGATTCGGTTCGGCCAGAATGAGGCGGTAGGAAAGCGAGGCGTATTTGCGGGCGAGGGCGCGGGCCAGATCGGAACCGGCGCCGAGGATTAGAACGGTTTGCATGATGAAACGGACTCCTTGTTATTGATGAATGTTCAAACGGCGTGATTGCAGCGATTGGAATTTTTGTTCGGGATCCCACTTCTTGATGCGCTCGCAGAATGCCGCCGCGTTTTCATAGCCCTGGAAAAACATTTCCGGCTTCATGCGGACATCCTTGGCCAGGTAGAGGCGCCCGCCGTACTTCAGCACGAGCTTGTCGAAATCATCCAGCAGACCGAAGAGTTTGCGGGTGATCGGGAAGTCGAGCGCGAGGAAGTATCCGTGCTTCGGGAAAGAAATGAAATTCTCGTGAGGGCCGAATTTTTTCAGGACAGCCAGGAAGGATCCAAGTCCGCAGGAGCTGATTTTTTCGAGCAGCACGGGGAGACCTTCGCGGCTGGACTCCATGGGCAGCAGAAACTGGTATTGCGTGAATCCGCGGCGGCCGTAAATCCGGTTCCAGTTGTTGACGAAATCCAGGGGATAGAAAAAGGCATCGTAATTCACGACGTGCTCGTGAGTTCCCCTGGGGCACTTGTGATAGTACGCCATATTGAAGGCGCGCACGGAAAGGTTGTTCAGCGCAAAATTCGGGAACATGATCGGGACGTCCAGTTTGGGGAGGCGGCGCGGATTGAGCGGGTCGCGGCGCTGGGCGGAGCTGGTCAAGTCGGCCCGGCGGGCATGTTCACCGCGCATCATGACGCTTCGGCCCATGTTTTTGCCGGTGGCGACACAGTCGATCCACGCGACGGAGTAGGTCCATTTGCCCATATTTTCAAAGAGTTCCATCACAGAATCCAGATCTTTGCACTGGACGGTTTCTTCGC
Source organism: uncultured Verrucomicrobiota bacterium (assembly GCA_964542025.1). Lineage (GTDB taxonomy): Bacteria > Verrucomicrobiota > Kiritimatiellia > RZYC01 > RZYC01 > JAQVYB01. Next base: position 14,798 of record CAZISY010000065.1, on the reverse strand, counting down.
GGATGTAGGCGGTTTCGACCGGGATGAGCTGGATGACGGCCTGCAGGACGAGCCCGGTCAATCCCATGCCGCCGCGTGTGGTTTCAAAGAATTCGCTGTTTTCCGTTTTCGAACAGGTGATGATTTCGCCATTGGCTTTCATGACCTGCATGGAGAGGACGTAGTCGCAGAAGGAGCCGGAGCTTTTGCCGTGTACATCCGCCGCAATGGCGCCGCCGACGGATACGAATTTGGTGCCGGGGGTTACCGGCAGGAACCAGCCGCGCGGGACAAACACATCCAGGATATCGGCCAGCGAGACGCCCGCTTCGCAGGTGACGATTCCCCGCTCGGCGTCGAAGTCAAGGAAGTGATTGAATGATTGCGTGGAAATGATGGTGTCGGAGAGCGCGGAATCGCCGTAACAGCGTCCCAGTCCGCGGGCGATGGTGTGTGAGGCCCTGTGAATGAATTCGGAAGCCTGTTCTTTGCGGCGAAGAGTCAGAAGCTCTGCTTCCACGATGGGATAATTGCCCCAGTTGGCGACTTTTGTTTTCATGATTTAACGGCGCTCCGGTTGTATAAATGAGGGCAGGAATATAAAGGAGGCGCTAACCCGGTGCAACTACGAAATCCCGCCGCATTTTGATTTGCGCAAGCACGGAAGAGCAGTCATAATACGCAGCGTTCTACAGGGGATGCCGAGTCGGGCCGCTGTGGTAAGGGTGGGCGGGCGATTCGGATAAACGCAACCGTGAATGGTAAAGGATCAGGCCACGATGAAATACGGTAAGGGGTTCTTGTTGTTGCTGGGTGTGCTTTGCGGGTGGGGTGCGGCGGTCCAGGCACAGGTATATTCACTCAACGCGGCGGCTGTGCTGAGCATTCCGCTTCAGGCCAATCAGCCGGAGCTGGTGGCCGTACAACTCATTCCGGTCGACGCTTCGGGAAATGTATTTACCGTTTCGCAGGTGTTCGGAACAAATACAGTTGTTTCGGGGACGCAGGTCCGCCTGTACAATGCCGCTTCTGATTCGTACTACGCAGAAACGTACTCTTCCGGCAGCTGGACTCCCGGGACGGGCACCGTTCAGCGGGGGCAGAGCCTGTGGGTGCGGTCGCCCTCCAATGCGCTACTGAAAATGGTGGGCTACGTGCCGGGCACGGCGGAGGCCACCACCACGGTTCAGGTGGTTTCCGGCATGCAGCTGCTGGCCTGTCCGTATCCGGTGGCGGGGTCATTCACGAACGCATCCATGGGGCAGGGCGTGGCCGGCGACATCATTCTGCCGGTGGGCGGCGACGGCAGCATTTCCGGCAATGCGGACCCCGTGGCGTTTTATTCCGGTGTGGGGTGGCATCCATCCGGCGGTCGTTTCGATGTGGCCGCGGGGTGGTGGTACAAGAGTTACAGCAATCGGACGTGGACGGTGACCAAACCGTATGCTTATCCGTAACGCAAAGACACAGGGAGTAGCCGTTATGCGATCTTCTTCTTTTTACAGCCGGTTGTTGAGTGCGGTGGCGGGAGTGATGATTTTTTCCGCGCCGGGTTATGCGTCGATCACTGCGGTGTTGCAGACGTATAATGGGGATGGGACCACCAATTTCGTTGATCATGATTCCGCGCCGTTGGAAACGAATGCGCTGTTCATGGTTTTCCGCACCACGAATTCCGCAGGCGCCGGATTCAACGCCGTTAATCCCCTCGCTCCATACGGCGGCGATGTGCTGCTGGGCGCCTATCCGCTGGCGCAAACCAACTTTCCGGGGTATGCCGGACAGATCAGCGGTTATCTGGGGCAGTATTACACCAATGCTGCGGTCGGGCACATTTATCTCGCGGTGTTTGACTGTACGTATGTCGCGTACGCCGCGAGCAATGCCGTTCCGGAAGGCACCCGGTATTTGCTGACGACGAATGCCCCTGCGACGGTTCAGGATTCTTCCGGAGGCGGAACCCCGACGGATGTGGGCCAGGCTGTTAACGATTATGTGGCCCTTCACGGCGCCTGGATGGCGGATAAATTCATTTCCTTTACCAATGCCGCCGCCATCGGACTTTCCACCCAGACGGTGGATTTTTCTTCCACCTATGGCGCCACGTCCGCAATGCCCGGCGTGTATCTGCTGTACAATACCGGCAACAGTCCGTTGCGTTATACCAATGACATTTCATACGGAAGCGGGACGGCCGGTTGGTTTTCGCTGGCTCCTGCCGGAGGGCAGTTGGCGTCCGGGCTTTTTGCTGCACAAACCGGGCGTGTTCAAATTGCCGGTATGAATGTGGGAATTTACACGGCTCATGTGTCCATCGTTTCCGCCGATGCCACCAACTCCCCGCAGCAGGTAAATGTCCGCCTGACCATTGCAAAGGCTGCCCAGATGATCACCTTTGGTGCCATCCCCACGCAATATACCACCAATTTGCTGAACCTGAGCGCCACCGCGGCGTCCGGCCTTCCAATCACCTACAACGTGGAGAGCGGTCCGGGCCAGTTGACCGGGTCGCAGCTTTCCTTCACGGGTACCGGAACCGTGTATGTCTCCGCAGCGCAGGCGGGAAACAGTAACTGGAATCCGGCGGTGACTGTTACGCAAAGCGTGGTCGTGCTCGAACCCTCTCCGCTGGGCAGCATGCTGTGCACCCTGAATCCCGAGCTCATCCGCACAAACGGCGGATGCTGGCGCATTCAGGGCACGGAAGACTGGAACATCTCCGGCGCCGCAGTCACGGATCTCACCCCGGGAACCTACCAGGTCGAATTTCAGTTTGTCGCCGGATGGCAGACCCCCGCCGTGACCGGCGTGGTGGTGCGGGCCAATCATCAAACCCCGGTGCCGGTCACCTATGAGAAGTTGCGGTCCAAAAACGATTTTGACAGTGACGGGCTGACCGATATCGGCTGTTTTGATCCGGCGACCGGCGGGTGGTTTGTCTTCATGTCGTTCAACCAAATGCTCTGGACCACCAACTACGCGGGCGGAACGGGAACATTGCCTGTGACGGGCGACTTTGACGGCGATGGATTCAGTGATTACGGCTCGTATTATCCGCCGAGCGGCTACTGGCGAATCATGCGGTCCACCGCCGGAGAGTGGACGAATCATTTCGGATTCGACGGAACGGAACCGGTGACCGGTGATTTTGACGGCGACGGGATTCTGGATTTCGGCTGCTACTTTGCGCCGAATGGCGGCTGGTATCTCTTCAAGAGCCATGACGGTTTCTGGGAAAACCATTTCGGCTATGAGGGAACAGTGCCCGTGACCGGTGATTTTGACGGCGACGGCATTGACGATTTCGGCTGCTACTTTGCGCCGAATGGCGGCTGGTTTATTTTCAAGAGCCATGATGGTTTTTGGGAAAATAATTTCGGCTACGCGGAGACAGTGCCCGTGACCGGGGATTTCGACGGCGATGGCATTGATGACTTCGGCTGCTATTATCCCTCCGAGGGCGCGTGGTTCATCTTCAAGAGCCGGGAAGGTTTCTGGACCACCAACTTCGGATTCGGCGGTACGGAACCGGTGACCGGCGACTATGACGGGGACGGCATTGACGACTTCGGTTGCTACTTCCCCCCCCGATGGCGGCTGGTACCTCTACAAGAGTCGCGACGGCTTCTGGACCACGCATTTCGGATACGGCGGCACGAAGCCCATCAAGTAGAGCATGGGTCCGTTGCGTTGTGCGCGGCGTAAGGCCGTTGAACGGCTAATCCAGCAATCGGCGGGTGAGGCCTTCGTAGGCGTCGATTCGTCGATCACGCAGAAAGGGCCAGATGCGCCGGACGGATTCGCTGCGTTCCCCGGAAAGGTTCACCAGCAGCTCCGTTTCGCTGTCGGTGTCGGCCTGCGCCAGCAATTCACCCTGGCATCCTGCCGCAAAACTGCTGCCCCAGAATTGTGCGCCGGGGTCGGCGGACGTGGGCGAAGGTTCGAAGCCGGTTCGATTCACGGATAGCACGGGGATGCCGTTGGCTACGGCGTGGGCGCGCTGAATGGTGATCCAGGCATCGCGCTGGCGGGTTTGTTCTTCCGCCGGATCGTCGGGGTTCCATCCGATGGCCGTGGGATAGATCAACACTTCGGCGCCGGCGAGAGCCATGAGGCGCGCGGCTTCGGGATACCACTGATCCCAGCACACCAGCACGCCCAGTTTGCCGGCGGAGGTGGGGATCGGGCGGAATCCCAGATCCCCCGGTGTGAAATAAAACTTCTCGTAGTAGCCCGGATCATCCGGGATGTGCATTTTGCGGTAGAGTCCGGCCAGAGTGCCGTCACGCTCCAGGACGGCGGCGGTGTTGTGATAAACGCCGGGCGCGCGGCGTTCAAAAAGGGACGTGACGATGACCACGTTCAATTCCTTGGCCAGTGCGCCGAACAGGCGGGTGGACGGGCCGGGAATGGGTTCTGCGAGGTCGAAGGCGCGCGTGTCTTCGGTCTGACAGAAGTAGAGGTTGGTATGCAGTTCCGGCAACACAATCAGTTCGGCGCCCTGCCGGGCGGCGCGGCGTACGGCTTCTTCGTTTTTCCGAATGTTGGCAGCGGGGTCCGGCGTGTAAGCCTGCTGAATCAATGCGGCGGTAATTGGTTTCATGAGCATACTCCCTGGGGCAATTGCATGGTCAAACAATGCAGCGATCCATGCTGGCGGATCAGCGGCGAACAATCAATGCCGATGATTTCCCGATTTGGATAGGCGCTTTGCACGGCGCGGAGCGCCGCGTCGTCCTGCGGGTCGTTATAGAGCGGCACCAGCACCGCGCCGTTAATTACCAGAAAATTGGCATAGGTGGCCGGCAGGCGCTGGCCGTCTTCGTCGTATTGGGCGCGCGGCCAGGGCAGGGGAATCAGACGATAGCGGTCGCCCTCGGCGGTGGTAAATTTTGAAAGGGCCTCTTCCATCCGGCGGAGTTCGGAATAGTGTTCGTCGTTCGGGTCGCTGCAACGGACGTAAGCGATGGTACGGTCGGGGCAGAGGCGGGCCAGGGTGTCGATATGGCTGTCCGTATCGTCCCCGGCCAGATAGCCGTACTCAAGCCAGAGGAAATGGGAAACCCCGAGTGCTTCCGACAGTTCTTTTTCGAGCAGGGATTTTGAGATGGAGGGATTCCGGTTGGGATTCAGCAGGCATTGGGTGGTGGTCAGCAGCGTTCCTTCGCCGTCGCTTTCAATGCTGCCGCCCTCCAGAATGAGTTTGCCGGTTTGGCAGGGCGTGGCACCGAAGGCTCCCTGCCGGTGAAGGGTCGTAGTGATTTGATTGTCGAGTTCGGCGCTGAATTTTCCGCCCCATCCGTTGAACTGGTAATCCAGCAGCAGCGGCTTGTCGTCACGCAGGATGGTGATGGGGCCGAAATCCCGAGCCCAGGTGTCATTCGATGGAATCGTGAACAGCGACAGGGCATCCATCGGGATGCCGCGGGTTCGGCATTTTTCACGAACCGTGTCGGAATCCTGCGCTGCCAGTATGACGCGTTCGAAGCGGGTGATGGCCTTGATCAGTTTAAGAAAAACGGTTTCGACGGACTCCAGAATCGGGGCCCAGTCGGTTTGCGGATGCGGCCAGGCCAGGAGGATGGCATCCTGCGGTTCCCATTCGGCGGGTAGGCGACGCGGCATGATGATTTCCTTGATCGATGGTTGGGGAGTGCTCCGGTGCAATGGGACGTTGGGGCGACTAAAGCGACTGCTCAAAAATCACGTCGTCGAACGAGGCCGATCCGCCGTCCTGCGCCGTGCCAACATAGACATGAACCAGTACAATCCGCGCGGTGACAGCCTGGGCCGGCGCGGTCAAAACCGTCTCGTTAATCATCCATTTGCCGGCCGATGATGACGGGGTAAGCCCATTGCCGTCGGTTTTGATTTCCTGCGCGCCGAGTCCTTCATGAAGGGCATTGAACCATTCCACTTTGGCAAAGGCCACGTTGCCGTTTTGCAGCGCGTTTTGGCCGCTCGCATCGCCGTTGCGCACAAAACAGGCCAGGCGGTACTGCACGCCGGATTGCACGGGGACGTCCTGATAGATGCCGCTCCAGTTGTCTTTGCCGGAAAAGTCCTGAAAGAGTTTGATGGAGGCGTTTTGGTCTTTGGCTCCGCCCTTCTGCAATTCCGGCGCTTTGCCGGCGCCGAAACGGTTCCATCCAAAGAGGGGAATGCTGTCCTCAAAACTGGGATTGATCAGCAGATTGGCGTGGGAAGTCAGGACTCCGGCGGTAAACGCTGCCAGCGCCGCGAGTAGGAAACGAATGGATGGTCTGTTCATGCTTAGCTCTCCTGATGAATCATTGGGAGTCAATCGTGCGGTACTCCCTGCTGCACGTTTATGCGCGCATAGTACAAAAATTCTCGTGTTTTGAAATGGCTTTGTTCAGGAATGTGAGGGGATCGTCCGGGGACTTTGGAAGCGGGTGGGGCGGTGATCAGTTTGCGGGCGGATTGGTCCAGGTGGTGCCGTCGTGGGTGACCCAGATGGTGTAAAACACGGTTTGGTTCGGGGCGAGGCCGGTGTGTACGAATTGCTGGTTGGTGCCGGTGTAGATGGGCGTGGGCGAAGGGGCGGAGGGGTAATCCGAGGTGTTGCAGTCGATGCGTACCTGCTCGGTGTTCATGCCGCAGCGCACGGGATTCGGCCAGCGGAGGATGACGTTGTTGGTCAGTGCGGTGGCGGTGAACCAGAAGGGATCATCGCCGGGAATGACCGATGAGCGGCGGATGGGTACCAGCGGGTCGCCCTGTAAATTCATACCGAACTGCACCCAGCGGTTGGCCCCGTTGTAGGTGGAACTGGACGCCATGGCGAGTTTGTGTTCGGCAAAGGCGATGCCCGTATAGTTTCTGAGTTTGGTAAAGACCTGATTGTAGAAATGGTCGGCATAGGTAATCGACGTTCCGCCGTAGTAGGAACCGGGCGAACCCCATCCATAGCGGCTGCATCCCATGTAGGCCAGCGCCCCGCCGGACGCGTTGCGGATAAACGCCTCGCTGAGGCTTGGGTCGGCCAGGTCATACCCGCCGGTCAGGCAGGCCATCGTGTAGATGATCGCCTGCAGATTGGTAAGCGCGGCGGCATCGGATGTGCCGAAGGATCCGCTTTCCAGTCCCCAGATGGTGGAGCCGCCATGCGTGGCAAAAAAGGCGTGATTCCAGCCTTCATTGAAGCGGGCGCGCACATTTGCGGCATTTTGTGAATAATCGCCGGACGTGGCGGAGTCCCAGGAGGTGATGGAATCAAAGAAGGCGCTCATTTGCTGGTTGGTCCAGAGCGAAAGGCGTTCGCGGTAGAGGCGCCGGGTCCAGATTTCGTCATCGGCGACGGGGTTGTGTTCGTTGAATTGCAGGAGACCGTCGGCGCATGTATCGGAGGGGCGCGTGTCGTTGGTGTAGGTGTTCCAGAGCATGTCGCCGAGCAGGATGGTTTTTCGCATAAATTCCAGCGAGGGCGTATTCGTTTCGAATGCTTTCAGTTTATTGATGTAGGCATCCGCCTGGGCGGCGGTTCGCACCGGGATGCGTCCGACGATCACATCGTATGCCATATCCACGGCGTCGGCGGTTTCGCCGTAGACGCCGTTGGCATTGGCGTCCCAAGTGCCGTCGAGCCCGCTGTAGTAGAGGTCGGTCGGCATGGCGGTTTCGGAGTAACTGCCGCAGGTCACGGAGGTGTCGCGGTCGGGAAGGATTGTGTTGTCGCCACCGAGGACGACGTAAGCAGTGCCGAGCTGATGAACATAATTCGAAATGCAGTTACGTATTTTGGTTTGGGTATCAGTTCCGCCGGCGGGTTTGGCACCGCTGTAGTTGGCTTCGATATATTCCAGCGTGACCACGCGGGTGTTCAGGCTGTTCTGAGCGGCGCGGAAATCCGCCAGACGGCGGAATGAGTTGGAGAGGGTCTCGGTGGTGATGATGAGATAGTCACAGGCGGCGGAGGGGTACTCGTCGGGGGCGGCCGCATCGGTACGGGTAGCGGCGGCGGAGGGGTACGGGTTAATGACGAGGTCGTTCAGGAGTGTTTCAAAAAGCGGAGAAGAGGCATCGGCGGGGGCCGGCGCGGCGTCGTGCAGGGCGGCGGACTGTTCGACCTCTATCGTGATTTCCAAGTTGGTTGCGAGAAACAGTTCGCGGCCGGCCGGATTGCAGGTGAGCGGATGGAGGCGGACGGAAACAAACGGGAACCCGCGAAGAAACTGGTTGTCCAGCAGGAGGGCATCCTGCGAAGGATAGCGCTCGTTGGCGGCGTACCGATCATTCGGAGGGGTGAGAGCCGGTGTCGCCGGAAGACTGACGGGATGTTGCGCCTGTTCCGGCGCAATTTGCAGATCGTCGCGGAGGAGGATGCGGTCGGCGCGGCATTCCAGCGACACCGCGCGCGTACCCTCCGGCAGGCGGATATTGACGTAGCGGACGGGCAGCCAGGGCGCGCCGGGATTGTCGTTGGGAAGTGTGCCATCCGGGATGCGGGGTATCCATTGTCCTTCGGAAAAGGCATCGTAGGTGACAGCGGATTTATCGAACGCGAATGAAAACACGAGTGTTTCCGCATGCGCGGTCAGCATAAATCCGATGGTTAGCAGAATGCCCGCGAGGGCGGTCCTCACATGCAGCAATTTCATGCGTAAATATATAATCAGAATCGTTTCGTTAATTCAGGGATTTCTTTGGAAACTTTTAAGCTACAGGGATTGCGGACGAAAATGAAATGTCCTACACTCCCTCAGTCGGTTCCGCATTTGGGCTGGGGGGCGGGAGCGGACAAACTTTCACAGGAGGGCCTGATTATAAAAACGCGAATAACGGCCGTGTTGTTACTGGGTGGAATGTGGATGATGACGGGGATGGAGTTGTCCGCGGAACCCTTGTCCAGTGATCGAACGATGTTTGAGGCGCAGCAGTCCGATCCGGAATTTGCGGCGGCCTGGCGGGACTACGAGGCGGGGCGTTATCCGGAGGCGTACGAGGCGTTTTCCAGGTTGTTTCGGGAGCAGCCGGAATCCGCGGAGGTCAACTTGGCGTATGCGTTGTCGGCTAAAAAGGCCGGAAAATATTCTCATGCGGCGCTGGCGCTGGACCGTGTGCTGGCCTCTCAATCCGGGAATCTGCGGGCGCGGCTGGAGTTGGCGGATGCGTATTTCCTGATGCAGCAATACGACTTGGCCCGTCAGCAATTCGAGGAAGTGCTGGATGCGCGTCCGCCGGAAGGTGTGCGTGACAATATAAATCGGTACCTAAGCGCCATGGAGGAGCAGGAGCGGCGGTGGCGGGCGTCCTTGCGGGTGGATGTTGGCGGATTTTATGACGACAATGTCAACGTGGGGCCCGTGGATGCCGTGGTGAGTATCGCGCCGATTCACAGCGGGAGCCTGTGGGTTGACCAGTTGTCCGTTTCCCCGGAGTCACAGCCCCAGGAGGCGTGGGGGCTTTTTGGGTCGCTGAACGCAGCGGGGGAGACCGAGATTGGGCGGCGTGGATTTTGGAAAGGGTACGGCTGGCTGGGGGCGTATCAGTCCGTGTTGGATGACCACAGGGAATATGAGATGGGATTTTACAACGCGGCCGTTGGTTTGAAGCGCGACACGGCGCGCACCGCCGTTCAGATTCCGGCGCGTTTTGAATATGTGCTGCGCGGTCATGAAGCCCTGGCCCGGATATACGGGATGAGTCCGTCCGTCGTGTACGCATTTCGCTCCCGCCTGCATTGGCTGACGCTGGGCAATGTGGAGTATCGGGATTATGTGCATGACACCGATTACACCGGGGTCACCGTTGCCTTCGGAGAAACGGCCCGCTGGTTTTGGGGCCGCGACCGGAACAGTGTGTCCATCGGGGCGCGGGTGATTCGGGAAAATGCCCGCGAAGATATTTATGCCAACTGGGGCGTCGAGGGAAGCCTGTCGGCGGATTACAAGCTGGTCGCCGGAACGGTGCTGTACGCTCTGCTTCAGGGGCGCTGGTCAAAATATGATGAGCGCCCTCCGCTGGCGGAAGAGGACCGGGATGACCGGCAGGCCGTGGTGTCGTGCGGCGTGAATCAGCGGCTTACGGATCGGTGGAGCGTGGATTTCAGTTATCGATTTACCCGAAACAATTCAAACTTTGACCTGTATACTTACGAGCGGAATGTATTCACCGTGAATACGTCCTGCACATTTTGAGGGAGTGCGCATGAAAAAAGCAATGGGGTGGCTGGTTGTGTTTTTGATGGGTGGACTGATGGCCTTCGCAGCGGCCCGCGCGGAAGAATCGGTGGGGCTGATTATCGCGCTGGAAGGCGGAGCACGGGCCATCTCGGCGGACGGTGAAGAGCGGGATCTGGCGCTGCAATCACCTGTTTATCGGTATGACCGGATTGTGACGGGCCCGGGCGCAAAAACACAGATCATGTTCGAGGACGACTCAATCATTGTGCAGGGCGAGAGCAGCGAAATGATTGTGGATGAATACATCTATACGCCTTCACGCAAATCAGAAAACCGCGCCTTCTTTAAAATGATTAAAGGGGTGTTTCGCGCCGTGACGGGTAAGATCGTGGATTTGAATCAGGAGGGATTCAAGGTCGAAACCGGCAAGGCCGTCATCGGCATTCGGGGATGCGACCTCGCGTTTCGCATCGGTCAGCTGGCCCATGAAATTTACGTCATCGAACTGACGCCCGGTAAAAAAATTATTATCGAAACCAGTTATTTGCCGGAAGGGTTGGTCACGGGGGATGAAATTATGCGGCATTTGAGTGTGCAGGAAGCCGGAACTCTGATCACCGTGGTCGACGGCGGACGTATGGAACAGCGTCCGTTCTCCATGGAGGAAATCAGGAACATTTTGAATTCGGTGGAAACGGCTGCGCCAGGCAGAGGCGGGGC
>CAZISY010000065.1:0-3854 GCA_964542025.1 uncultured Verrucomicrobiota bacterium | reverse complement strand
TCGGAAGAACCCGGAGAAGAGGATGGCGTTCCGCCGCCCGCGCTCGGTACTGGCAGCGGAGCGTTGAATGAGGCGGACTCATTTAATGAAGACGTCATACCCCAGGCGGATGCCGTTGAAACCCCGGTACCGACGCCCGTTCCTGAACCGACCCGCCGTCCGGCCCCCGGCCCCGAACCGACGCCGGTTCCCACCGTGATCCCGACGGTCGAGCCCACGCCGCGCCCGACGCCGATTCCCACGCCCACGCCGATTCCCTATGTGCAGCAGGAAAAAGCGCACGGCAATAATTGGTCCTGGGGTGTTTGGCTTAATCCGGCCGACGGGAATAAAATCGCCGGCACGTATTCGGATGGGCAGGCCCTTACGCCGGATTCCGTCAAAGCGCTGGTGGATGGAACCGTCGCGTACCGTCTGAACGGTTCAGGATCTTCCGGCGCGCTGATTTGCCGTGATACCGGAGGATCGTATCTGGAAGGATATTGCAGCATGGACGTTCAGCTGGGTGGCGGCTCACCGCTGGTCTGGAATGCCAATTTCAATCTGTACGGCGTCGGCAGTTCGCCCGATTCCCTGTATTTCCGGGTGGTGAACGGCACACTGGGCCCTGAAGGGCGGTTGCAGGGGACGGCGAGCGATGTGGTACTCAACAGCGGGGGGGAGTCGTTTGATACGTCCGACTTGATTTTCAACGAAGTCGATGGCCACCTGGTCGGGCCCGGTACGCTCGTGCCGATCAGTGGGGTGTCGGGCAACTATCGATTGAACACGGATATAGAGAACGGCCCGAACGTGGTGGGTTCGTACGGAACCGATTTAACGCCGTACTAAACCGGGAAGCAGGCACAGCTTGACCCGAATGAAAAAGGAAAACAGTGTGGAAAAAAAAGATGCGCTCCGTGAGGAGCGCGATCTGCCGGCGATTCTGGCCGGTGTGGTCGTATTGCTGCTGTGTTTGCTGCTCGCCGTACTGAATCCCCGCTTTCTTAAGGCCGTTTCATTTCAGTCCTATGATGTGATGACGCGCTTCATGGCCTCGCCGCCGCAGAGTGACCGGGTAGTCGTGGTGGACATCAATAATGAAAGCGTACGCTCCACGGGGCAATGGCCCTGGCCGCGCTTTCAGGTGGCAAAAATGCTGGATCATCTGTGGGCCGCCGGCGCCCGGGTGGTGGCCTTTGATATTGTGTTCCCCGAAAAAGACCGCACCTCGCCGGAAGCCATCCTGGAAACCTGGCGCGAAGCGTACGGGGTGAAACCCGAAATACGGAACCTGCCGGCGTCCAGCACGGATTTTGATGCTGTGTTTGCGCGTTCGCTGAGCCGTGGACGGGTGGTGCTGGGGAGCTATCTGCATCTGTGCGGCAGCGCGGATGCGGAAACGCCGGAGGCCATCGGGCGAATCAACCGGCGCGATCCAAACTATCGCGGACAGTTTTTGGTGCGCGGCCTGATGGATACGCATTATCTGCATCACGCGGGCGATTTGGAAATCTCGCTGTCGAATCTGGTGGCGGTATCGCAAACCGGGTTTTTCAATACCGTCAAGGATCAGGACGATATCATCCGGCGAACACCGCTGGTGGTGGCCGCCGGACCGTATCGTATGTACGCGGCGCTTTCCCTGCAGGCACTGCGGCTCTACCTGAACCAGCCGATGATGACGCTGGTGTATGACGATGAAGGCGTCAACGGTGTGAAATCCGTGGAACTGCGCGATACCGTAATCCCGACCGACGCCACCGGGATGCTGGTGCTTAACTTCAGGCGCGAGCCCTTCCCGACGATATCGGCGGCCGACGTGTTGAAGAATACGTTTGATTCGTCGCTGGTGCGCGACCGGGTGGTGCTGATCGGGGCATCGGCCGCCGGGCTCCACGATCTGCGCATCTCGCCGTTTCACAAGGATATTTCCGGCGTGGAAATACAGGCCACCGCGCTGGACAACATGCTTGCGGGGGATATGCTCCGGGAGCCGCGCTGGATGGCGTTTGTGAATCTGCTCGGCATGCTGATCGGAGGGTTGCTGCTGATTTTTGTGGTGATTCGCACCCGGGCGCTATTCTCCGTGCTGGTCATTGTATTCTGTGTGATTTATCCGGTGCTGGTGAGTCTCTTTCTGCTGCGCGTGTTTCATTTGGTGATGAACCCGACGCCCGCCATGCTGGCCTGGCTGGCCACCTATCTGGCTGTGACGGTGGTGAAGTACTGGCAGAAGGAATTGACCGCGGAATTCAATATCCGCCTGCAGGCGATCAATCATGAATTGGAACGGGAAATCATCACGCGCAAGCAGGCCGAGGAAGAACTGTCCATCGCCCGTAATGCAGCCGTGGCCGCTGCCGAAGCAAAAAGTCTTTTCCTGGCCAACATGTCACACGAAATCCGCACGCCGATGAATGGCGTGATCGGAATGACCGATCTGGCGCTGAAAACAGATCTCTCTCCGAAACAGCGGAATTATCTCCAAAAAATCTGCGTTTCGGCGCACGCCCTGCTGCGCATTATCAACGATATTCTGGACTTTTCAAAAATCGAGGCCGGCAAATTGGAAATTGAAAAGATTGGGTTCTCCCTGTCGGAAATGCTTCGCGAACTGAGCGGGCTCTTTGAAGAAAAAGCGGCGGAAAAACACGTCGCCCTGCATATCGAAGCCGATTCCGCGCTGAGGGAAATACCCTTGTGCGGCGATCCGGTCCGGCTGCGCCAGATTCTGGTGAACCTGATAGGCAATGCCCTGAAATTCACCGAGCAGGGGCGGGTTGATGTGCAGGTCAGGTCGGAGACGCCGCCCGGCGAAAGCCAGGCGGGTACTGTTCAGCTGCTTTTCGAAGTGAGCGACACCGGCGTGGGAATGTCGGAAGCCGATCAGGCCAAACTTTTCACCTCGTTCACGCAGGGCGATGGTTCCATCTCGCGCAGGTACGGAGGCACCGGTTTGGGCCTGGCCATTTCAAAGCAGCTGGCCGAACGCATGGGCGGTGATATCACCGTGATGAGCACACCGGGAAAAGGATCCGTCTTTACCGTGCGGCTGCCCTTCGGGATGCTGTCGCCGGAAGAAGCGGTCGCACCGACCGAATTGAAAGAGACGGGGCGGGGAGAGGCGTTTTCACCGGATCGCTTCCGCGGCGTACGTTTGATTTTGGCGGAGGATAATCCGATCAATCAGGAAGTGGCGCTGGAAAATCTGCTCGCGATGGGGATGTCCGTGGATGTCGCCTGCAACGGGCAGGAAGTGCTGGCGTATTTGGATAAAGGTGGCCAATACGACGGAATCCTGATGGATGTGCAGATGCCGGAACTGGATGGATTCACCGCCACGCAGATTATTCGGGAACACGCCGCCGCGCAGGCCGGCTTACCGATTATTGCCATGACGGCGCACGCCATGAAAGGGGACATGGAAAAGTGCATGGCAGCGGGAATGGACGATTATGTCACCAAGCCGCTGGATCCTGATTTGCTCTTCCAGGCCCTGGCGCGCCACATTCCGCAGAAGCAGGACGGGGGCGCTCCGGGTACGCCTTCTGCGGCGATCAAACGGAACCCTGCCGCTCCGGCAGTGTCTGAAAAAGCCGTGCCGGATGCAGCGTCGGTTACCGATGAATCGCTGCTGAATCCCGCAAAAGGCGTGCGGCGGGTGAATGGCAATGAATCGCTGTACCGGCGTTTACTGAACGATTACATGCGTACGTCACCGGGTTCGGCGGAGGCTCTGGAACAGGCGATGGCCGCCGGCGATGCCGCCGAAGCCGCCCGCCTCGCGCACACGATCAAGGGCGCTTCCGGAAATCTTTCGCTGATCCGCCTTCAGCGGGTGGCCGAGCAGTTGGAGCATGCGCTGCGGGCGG
>CAZISY010000064.1:13869-20595 GCA_964542025.1 uncultured Verrucomicrobiota bacterium | reverse complement strand
CAATTATGCCACGGGAACACCCCTTTATGCCTTCACCGAGGCCGATCCGGCATTCACAAACTGGCTGGAAACCAATACTTATATCCAAACAGAGTCCGACCCCCTTTGGAATGCTGAAAAAGCCAACTACGCGACCGGTACCCCGCTTTACGCCTACACGGAAACCGACCCCGTTTTCCTTGCCCAAAAGGACCAATTTGCTACAGGAACGCCCCTTTATGCCTTCACCGAGGCCGATCCGGCATTCACAACTTGGCTGGACACCAATACCTACGTCCAAACCGAATCCGATCCTGTGTGGAACAGCGAAAAAATCGGGTATTGGACCAAAACGCTGGCCGACGACCGCTTTCTTCAGTCTACCGGAAATCTTTCAGAACTGACAGACGTCCCTCTTGCACGTTCCAACCTCCTGCTCGGAACCATCGCCACGCAGCAGTTCAGTCAGGTCACTCTCACTGGCGGGCAGATTCAGGGAGTTCTTATCAGCAATGTGACCCTGTATGTACAGTCGGGCGGCGCGATCGATGTCACGGCGCCCGGCAATTTCCAATTGCTCCCCAGCATTGGGGCCTCAACGCTGCAACTCGGCGGATCTGAATCGGACATTCTAATTCCCGGAAATCTTGAAGTCAGCGGAACCCAAACGGTGTATCAATCCTCAAGTCTCATGGTTTCCACCAACTTTATTCTCGTTAACAAAGACGGAACGGCCTCCACCGTTCTCGGCGCCGGACTCTACATGGAACACGACGCAACCACCGCCGGATATTTTCGGGTTTCTACCGCACAGTCCGCGCATCTTCAAATGAAGGCGCCCACCGGGTCCAACTTGGTGCTGATCGTCACGAATAAAGCGGTATCCCTGACGGTGACTGATGACGTTTCCCTGCCCGCAGATTTTGCACTTCGTACGACCTACACCGCTGCCACCACGGCACTCTGGCAGGCATCGTCCCAGGAACAAACGTCCCGCATTCAGGTTGATACCTCGCTGAGCAATCAC
Source organism: uncultured Verrucomicrobiota bacterium (assembly GCA_964542025.1). Lineage (GTDB taxonomy): Bacteria > Verrucomicrobiota > Kiritimatiellia > RZYC01 > RZYC01 > JAQVYB01. The sequence continues at coordinate 19,589 of CAZISY010000064.1, read as the reverse complement.
ATTGCGACGCTGCAAAGCGGAAAGCTGGATTCCAATGTGTGGGCGACCGCCGCTTCGACCACCAACATCTATCCGAAAACAGGCGGTACGGTGAACGGCAATGCCGCCATCAGCGGAACGCTGTCCGTTTCCGGGCATGCCACGCTTTCTTCCGCTGTAACGCTCGGCAGCAATACCACCTCGGCAACGGCCGGCATGATTCGCTGGAATCCCTCCGCTTCAATATTTGAAGGCTACAACGGCTCCGCCTGGATACCCCTGGGCAATGTATATTCGGATTGATCCCATGACCACGCACCCCACAGTGCCCATCAAGCCGCACCTCATTCTCGCAACATGCGTTGTCCTGCTCTTTTCAAACGCCCCCGTCTCTTGGGGCGCGGCCGCGCCCATTCTTCGCTGTTCAGGCAACACCCCCATCTTCATGCAAAACGGACAACCCATCACCGTGGATCCCTACATTGAGCTCTATTCGCCCGACGGCTCTTTGCTCACCAACGTCATCGTGAAAATCGAAAATGTGGTCACCAACCAGGATCGCCTACTGTACACCAACCCCGTCACGGGAGTCACGGGACTCTATGTAATCGCCAGCGGGAAACTAACCCTTTACGGACGCACCAATGACACCGTCTTTCAGGAAGCGCTGCGCCGCGTGAAATATCAAAACACCTCCAACAACGTAATCGTCGGAACCCGAACCATTATTTTCAATGCAGGCGGCGGCGATAATTATCTTTCAGAAACCCGCCACTTTTATCAATTCATATCAAGCAGCGGAATCACCTGGTCCAATGCCTATAAGGCAGCCACTCAACGCGTTTATTTCGGTTGCCAGGGCTATCTCATGACGGTCACTTCGGCAGCTGAAAATGCGTTTGCGCTCACGCAACTCAACAACAAACAGGGATGGATGGGTGCCAGCGATAATGAAAGCAACAAAATCTGGAAATGGGTCAGCGGGCCGGAAACCGGCCAGCACTTCTTCACCCAGACGGCCAACGCTTCCGGCTGCGGCATCGGAGGTACGAATGTGCCCGGCATGTATTCGAATTGGAGCGCCGATGAGCCGAACGACTGGAAATCCAGTAGCGACATCGGCTGCGAACACGGAGAAGACTACGCACATTTTTACGCAAATGGGTTGTGGAATGACTACCCTAACAACAACAGTTCCATACAAGGTTACATCGTTGAATATGGCGGCTATACCAACGAACCCGCGCTGGACTTTGCGGATGCCACTCAACTCCAGGTACAGAAATCCAACACCGCACCGGGAACGCCCGCGCTGGTTTCTCCGGTGAACTGCCCGAACGCCGGTGGCGCCGGACCTTCCGGTGATGATCTGGATTTCTCCGGAAGAACGCAGAATCCCCGCCCCAAGTTCATCTGGGTACCTCCGGCGGACGTGGATACCAACAAACTGAATTTCTCGATTTGGATTGCAGCCGGACAAACCAACGCCGGGACGGCGGTCTATGACAGTTCCGTTTCCGGGTTTTCCAATTTCACATACTTCATCGATGGCTCCTGGACCGATTTTCCCTCCGGCGGCGTCACCAATTACGACGTCGGATATATCGGCTACCAACCATTCAGCAACCTGACCTCGGCCTATACGGATCTGTATTGGAAGGTCTGCGCCTATGACAGCCTGGTCAGCGGAACCGTTTCCGGCGTGCGCCGCTTCATTTACGGCGGACGTTCCTGGACGGACGATCCGCTCTCCCCGCACGCCCCCTTCCGCGATGAGTACATCACGGAACTGCGGCAGGAACTGAACTATGCCCTCCGGTTCCGCGGAATGTCCACGAACACATGGACCGATGATCCAATCGTGCCTTACGTCACCCGCATCCGGGATGACCACATCATGGAACTGCGCGCTGCCGCTGTTCAAATCGTCACCAATACCGGTTGCGCCACCAACAGCATTAACTGGACCGATGACACGCTGGTCCCTGGAACCACTCCTTTCCGCCGACAGCACATCGAAGAACTCCGCGCCATCATTTCTCTCTTTTAAACGCCCTCGCTTCATCACCGCAACATTGACTCCCCTCCGCGCACCGGATACTGTGAATTCATGAGATCGGACTCCATTGTTTGCCGATTCAACAGTCAACAGCTGCACGCGCTGAATGCCTCCCTGAACGGCAGCGACTCCGTGTCTATTTCATCGCCAACCGTTTCTTCCACCGCCTATCTTGCCTGGTGCCTCTTCCAGGCAGAACCCGGAACCTGGCTTTGGGTCACAGATAATCCGACCGGTATGGAAAAACTTTGCGGCGACCTCAACACACTGGCCGCACCCGACAAAGAAAAGGCCATCATTCCCTTCCCGGCCTGGGATATCGTTCCCGGCGAGGGCCCGCTCCATCGCATGGACATCGTGGGCGAACGGCTGAATGCCATTCACGCGCTCATGGAATCCACCGCGCCCCGAATCATCGTGGCCTGCATCCAATCCCTGATGCAGCGAACCATCGCCGCCGATGCCCTGCGCGCTCAGTCGCTCACCCTCAAGCTCACCGAATCGCACGACCCGACCCGGCTGGCCGAATCGCTCACCGGGTGGGGCTACGAATTTACTTACCAGGTCGAAACCCAGGGTCAGGCTTCCCTGCGCGGCGGATTGCTTGATATCTGGCCCCCGACCGAGCCCGATCCCATCCGCATTGAATTCTTCGGCGATGTGATTGACTCCATCCGTTCCTTCGACCACATCTCCCAATCCTCCATCGTCAAACAGTCGCTTATCGTTCTTACCCCCGTTTCAGAAGCATCAAAAATCCATCAGGCGTCTCTGATGGATTACCTGCCGGACGGAACGCACTGCTCCTGGGTGAATACCGACAGCATTCTTGATCACGTCACGCTCTACGAAGAAACCATTCAGGGCATCGATCATGATTCTTTTCATTTCCCCTTCGCGCATCTTCTTCACGCCATCGGCGGGTTGAAGGGACGCAAAGTTTTTACCGGCAGCATTCCTTCGCCCATCCCCCCGTATTCACCAACACTCTTCGAAGCCGGGCTCGGCGCCTCCGAAAGTCTCCCGCACCTCGAAACCGATCTGTTTCATCCGGACATCATGGAGCGGAGCCGCGCGCGCTTTATCGAACAACTGGTCGCCCGGGCGCAGGCCGGCGGACAAATTCACCTTTTCTTCGACACCCCCGGCGCCGGCGAGCGCTTCATGGAAGTATACGGCGCGGCCTCATCCGCCGTATCCGATCACTTTCATCTGCATGTCGCTCCGCTGTCCGAAGGCTTTTCCGTGGCCGACGAACGCCTGCTGGCCGTCACCGAGCAGGATATCTACGGCTATGAAAAGAAACGCCGCTCCGCCGCGCGTTCCAAACGCCTCCCGCCATCAGCCCTGCCGCAAACTGCCCTGACTTCCTGGAGCGAACTGGTACCGGGCGAATTGGTGATTCATGCGGATCACGGCCTCGGAAAATATTTGGGGCTCTACGAAATGCAGTTCAATGGACAGCTCCAGGAAGTCCTGGCCATTGAATATGCCAACGAGGCAAAACTGTATGTTCCCGTCACGCAGACTCACCTGATCAGCCGCTACGTCAGCGTCGGCACTTCCCACCCGGAACTGCACACCCTCGGCGGCAAACGCTGGCAGCACCAAAAAGAAGCCGCCGGAAAAGCCGTGGAAGATTTGGCCGCCCTCCTCCTGGAAAATCAGGCCGCGCGTGAAACACTCAATGGATACGCCTATACCAAAGATACCCCCTGGCAACACGAATTTGAACAGTCGTTTCCCTTCGAGGAAACCGAAGATCAGCTCCGCGCCATCCGTGAAATCAAGGAGGATATGGAAAGCGCCCGCCCGATGGACCGCCTCATTTGCGGCGACGTCGGTTTCGGAAAAACCGAAGTGGCCATGCGCGCCGCCTTCAAAGCCGTGATGGACGGCAAACAGGTCGCCGTGCTGGTCCCCACCACCATCCTCGCCCAGCAGCATTATTTCACATTCTCAGAGCGCATGGCCTCCTTTCCCATCACCATTGAAATGCTCAGTCGTTTTCGCACGCGCGCCGAACAGCGGGAAACCATAGAACGCCTTAAAAAAAAGCAGGTGGATATTGTCATCGGCACACACCGCCTGGTGCAGCCGGATGTCGGATTTGCGGATCTCGGTCTTGTCATCATTGATGAAGAACAGCGCTTCGGCGTCGAACACAAGGAACGCCTGAAACGCTTCCGACAGCTCGTGGATGTATTAACGATGACCGCCACCCCCATCCCGCGCACCCTCTACATGAGCCTGACCGGCGCCAAGGATATGAGTACCATCCAAACCGCCCCGCGCGAACGACTGGCCATTGAGACCATTGTGACGGAAGACAACGACCACACCATCCGTCAGGCCATCATGAATGAAATCAACCGCAACGGGCAGGTCTTCTTTCTACACAACCGGGTTCAGAGCATCAAACAAATGCACGACCGCCTGAAAAAAATCGTCCCGGAAGCCTGGATCAGCGTGGCGCACGGCCAAATGACGGAAAACAAACTCTCCGCCGTCATGCGCAAATTCACGGAACAGCGCTTCAACGTATTGCTCTGCACCACGATCATTGAAAGCGGCGTGGATATTCCCAACGTCAATACCATCATCATTGACCGCGCCGACCGCTTCGGACTCGCCGAACTCTATCAGCTCCGCGGTCGCGTCGGCCGCTACAAACACAAAGCCTATGCCTACCTGCTGCTCCCGCGCCACAAACGCCTGTTCGATGTGGCCCGCCGCCGTATCGGCGCCATCAAACGCTACGGAAGTCTCGGCGCCGGATTCAAAGTGGCCCTGCGAGATCTGGAAATCCGCGGAGCCGGAAACCTTCTCGGCGCTCAGCAAAGCGGACATATCGCGGCCATCGGCTTTGATCTGTATTGCCAGTTGCTTCGCCGCGCCGTGTCCGCCCGCAAAGGCGAATCGCTGCCCCCCGTGCGTCAGGTTGAGGTCTCTTTGGATTTCGTGGACTGGTCACCGCGTCAACTCGACAGCGGACGTTCCGTGGCCCTTCCTTACGACTACATGGAAGAAGAAAATCAGCGCATTGATTTTTACCGCCGCCTCGCGGAGGCCGTTACGGAATCGGATGTGAAACAGCTTCGCAACCGGCTGCGCGATCAGTTCGGTCCTGTCCCCGAACCGGCTCACCGCATGCTCCTGCTTGCCCAGGTGCGCATTGCCTGCGCAGGCAGGGGAATCGAACGGGTCGAGGTGCGCGACGATAAAGTCATTCTGACCCGCAACCAGGATTATGTGATGATTAACCACCGCTTCCCGCGCCTGCAGGCCGCCAAAACCACCGAGCGGCTGAATGAACTGCTCACCCTGATTTCGCAATGCTGAAAACGCTCCGAGGCTTATGTCCTCTTTCCGTTACCTGCGTTCAATCACACCAACCGCTGCGCGCCGCTTCGGGTCAGCTCAAGAGGCATCACGGACTCTTTTCCGAAGCGACTCCCCATAACGTTCGCATATTCTTCCCGGCGCGCGGCAGGAACACAGGCCAGCAATGTACCGGCAAAGCCCCCGCCATGCACTCGGCATGCACCGTCCCCGCCGAGCATGTGTTCCGTCATCATCATGCCGACCAAAAGCGGCTGCTCCCTCACAGCGCCCGGTACAACCAGATTTTGCAGATTCACGGCCGACGAGCGCCCGCTTGCCCTCATTCCATGCACCACGC
>CAZISY010000064.1:0-13769 GCA_964542025.1 uncultured Verrucomicrobiota bacterium | reverse complement strand
GAGCCCCGCTCCGGCCGGAAGGTCGCCATCAATGACGGCATTCCACCCGCCGCCCGGCAATCCCGCCTGACTCCATTCATTTGTCACCCCACACAAAAAGGACACAGCAGTTCCCGGCGTCGTCCGCAATGAATGATGTCGTTCACCCCGGCATAATTCCATCGGCTCATAGCCCGTCGAGTGAACTCGAATGACCGAATCGCTCCGGCGCGAAGCCGCAGCATACAGTCCCCGATTGATCGTCGCCGCCAGCACTTCACCGCCCTGATGATCGGTATGATTTCCAATCAATTCAACGCGCCCCGGAACGTACAGCACCATTTCCGGCTTCCCGCCATAAACATCGGCATATCGCCTGACCACGGTGTCGCGGTTGGTCATTCATTCACCCAGATAATGGCACAGCACATCCAATGTGCCGAGCGGCCCCTCATGCGGGGAAACATATCCATTTTTTGAACTCACAAGCTCCCGAACCAGCGGGATGGCACTGCCCGGACATCCCATCTTCGCGGCCGATGTTCCATCCAGCATGGACAAATCATTTTCATGATCGCCCACGGCCAGCGTTTCATGGGCAGGCAGTTGCTTCCTATCCATGAAAGCACGCAGGGCATTCCCCTTGTTCAACGCATAGGGCTGCGCAAAAAGCCAGGGACCATTCCGAACCAGCAAACCATCCCCCGCCTCTTCAATCACTTCGGAAAACATCTCCGCCACCTGCTGATACGCCGGGCAGCCCTCCTCCAGAAAAAAGTAGGAGCCCATATCCGTCAGATATGTTTTTTCAGCGTTCACATACGGCTCGAACTCCGCCAGGCGCGGGCGCAACACGTCCTGCACCCGCGCATGAAATGCCGTTTGAATGGCTTTCGCTTCTGAATTCCAGGGCTCCTGCGCCTCATACGTTTCGCCGCAGCGATCATAGATATAACTCTCTCCGCAAATCAACGCATCCGGCATGCAGGTCAGCCCGTGCTTCTGCGATAAAGCCAATACCTTATGCTGCCCCTCCCAGTGCCTCCCGCTGTTTGTGTACCAGCGTATCCCCCGCGCCGGAAAGGTGTTCATCAGCTCAATGACCCGGGGATGAAAAAATCCGGGCTCCTCGTCATACACCATGATGGTCCCATCAAAATCCAAAACAACATGCCTGATCATTTTCGCTCCTGAAAAATTCCGGACAACAAACCGCTCCGCTCAATGGCGTTAAATACAAACTCCGGAGTCATCCGTTTAAGGCAGGCCAAATCGCCCCGCCGGCACGTTCGCGAAAGACACGGACGGCACTCCAGTCCGGGTTGCGTAATAAGAACGTGACGATGTCCATACGGGCCCGTGCGGGTCGGGTCGGTTGCGCCGAAAAGCGCCGCGACCGGAACGCCCGCAGCGACGGCCATGTGCATCGGGCCCGAATCCACAGTGACCGCCAGATTCATCTGCTGCATCACTCCGCCCAATTCGGGCAGCGATGTTTTTCCGCACAGGTTAATCACTCGCGGGTCATTCAGCTGATCGGCAATCTGCTCACACACCGCCCGATCATCCGGCGCGCCGGCCAGTACCAGCGTACGCACCCCTTTTTCCAAAAGCATCCGCCCCAGTCCTGCAAAAAGAGACGGCGGTGCATTTTTTGTGGCCCAGCGCGAACACGGAAGCATCAGCACCCTGGGTGCTTCACCACTCAGCGGATAAGCGGGAAACTGCACCGGAAAAGTGATATCACTCATCGGCAAATTCAGGAATCGAATCACATCGAGCGCTTCTTCCACCGCATGCCGATTCTTGTTTCGCGGCCCCGCCACATGATCATAAAACAGCGCAGCACCCTCTCGCTGATAGGACGGACCGATACGGATCTGCCCGCGGGCCAGTCGGGCGGCGACGGCACTTTTCAGCAGTCCCTGAAGATCCAGCACATAGTCATAATGGACAGCCCGCACCTCGCGCAGATAGGCGCCGATTTTTTTCAAATACGCGCGGCGCGGAAAGGCAATGACCCGGCTCACTTCCGGAAAACAGCGCACCAGCCCCGCATACTCCGGCTGAGTAACCCAGTCCACTTCAGCCTGCATGGCTGACTTCAGAATATGCACGACCGGCAGGGCATGAAACAGATCTCCCAGAGAACTCAGCTTGACCACGAGAATGCGCGTCGATCTCTCCGGCTTTTGACGCTCCGGGTTCATGCCAGGTTCAGCAGATCGACCATCAGGGCCTTGTGCATGTGCAGTCGGTTTTCCGCTTCATCAAACGCCACCGACTGCGGTCCATCAATCACCTCGGCGGTCTGTTCGTATCCGCGGATGGCGGGCAGGCAGTTCATGAATATCGCATCTTTTTTGGCGTGTGCCATAAGCTGCGCGTTCACCTGATACGGCTGAAAGGCCCTGATGCGGGCCGCCAACTCCGCTTCGGGAACGTGGTAGCTCATCCAGGAATCAGTATAAATCACATCGGCGCCCGAAGCCGCCTCCCCGGCGTTATGCGTCAGCATCACTTCGACCCCGTTCTTCGCGGCCAATTCACGCGCATAGGCGAGAACATTCGCGTCCGGTGAGTATTCTTTGCCCGCAGGACAGGCGACCCGAATGTTCATGCCCACTTTCACACACCCCATCAGCAGGGAATGCGTCACGTTGTTAAACGCATCGCCAAAATAGGCCAGCGTTAATCCCTTCAGGGTTCCTTTGTGCTCCCGCACCGTTTGAAGGTCCGCCAGAATCTGGCCCGGATGCGAGAAGTTGGTCAATCCATTGATCACGGGAATGGATGAATATTTCGCCATTTCCTCGATGTTCGCGTGGCTGAACAAACGAGCCATCACGATGTCCGCATAGCGGCTGAGCACCTTGATCGTATCGTGAATGTTTTCCTTTCCGGAACCGAGCGGCGATGTGGACATATCGTAGTAAATAGCGTCCCCGCCCATTTGGCACATACCGGTTTCAAACGAAACCCGCGTGCGCAGGCTGGGCTTTTCAAAAATCATCACCAGCACTTTGCGGTGCATCGTGTCATAATACCGGGCCGGTTCCCGCTTAATGGCATCCGCCAGATCAATCACGCGCAGAATATCCGAGGTGGACCAGTCTTTCAGTGTAATCAGATGTCTCATACGTCACCCACTTTCTTGCTCATTGCTTCTTCTTCATTCATCGTATGCTGCGTTATTTAACGCGTGAGATCCCGGTAATAGCGGTCAATCTCCCCATCGCGCTCAAAGATGAGGATCATCAGGGCCGCGCGCACCCACATGCCATTGCGCACCTGCCGCCAATAGACCGCCCGCGGATCGGCATCCACTTCCAATGCGATTTCTTTTCTTCGCGGCAGCGGATGCATAATCACCGCGTCTTTACTCAGCAGATTCAGATAGTCCGCTTTGAAATGAAACGGCTCCGTATCAATCGCACGGCTTTCCTCACAGGTATCCCATTCATCCTGAATGCGCGTCATGTAAATCGCATCCACCTCCGGAATGACTTTTTTGAAATCATACACCACATCAAAATTCGTGCCGGACTCTTTCAATGCCTCCAGAATGTCCTGCCCGATTTGCAGCGGCTCCGGCGCCACAAAATAGAGCTTCACGCCCTGATAGAGCGAAAGCGTCGTCGCGAGAGAGCGCACCGTGCGTCCCCGAAGCAGATCGCCCACGAAAGCCACCTTTTTCCCATCAATGCCGCCGCGCCCCTCAAAACTCCGCTGAAGGGTATAAATATCCAGCAGAGCCTGCGTCGGATGCTGATCCTTGCCCGACCCGGCATTGATCAGCGGCACCGGACGATCCGTATTGGAAAGCAGCCAGGCAATGCGTTCCGCAAACCCGCCGACCGGATGGCGCATAATGATCAGGTCAAAATAGGAACTGAATGTGCGAACCGTATCTTCGGGTGATTCACCCTTCACTTCGCTGGAGGTCGTGGTATCGCGCACATTTTCATGCGGCATACCCACAATCTGCGTGGCCGCCGCAAATGAAAGAAACGTTCGCGTGGATGGCTGCACGAAGTAAATCATCGCCCGCTTTTCAGAAAGCAGATCCTGCAGGAAATTCATGCCGCCGCGCGTTTTTCCGATACGCCGTGTTTTCGTGGTGATTTCGCAAAGCCGTTCCAGCATCGGCCGATCAAACTGCTGCGAAAGCAATACATGGAAAGGATTTTTTCCGGCATTGCAGTACTTCCCCTTCGACTTGACCGGAAGCGATGTATAATCATCCCACGCAATGCCTCTCATTGGATTACGATCACGGAACATATGATTCTCCTTTTGCCGGGTTTTTAATGCCCGCCCAGGCGGGGGAAAGAACTAGCAAATAACCCGCGGCCCCGCCAAGCAGCATTTGCAACATCTGAACAGGCATTTCTGCCGATACAACGCCTGGTTCTTTCGCTCAGTGGATATACACCCGTTTGATACCGGCATTGATACAGGTCAAAATTTCATAGGGAATGGTTCGGCAAATGGCGGCTAACTCATTGGCCCAGATCGCTTCATTGCCCTGCTCCCCAATGAATACCACCTCGTCCCCGCGCTTCACGCCGCTCTTCGGCCCCAAATCCACAGCCATCCAGTTCATGCTGACGCGCCCCACCACCGGACAGCGCCGCCCCTGAATCAGCACATGCCCACGGTTACTAAGCGCCCGCAGATACCCATCCGCATAGCCGCAGGCAATAATCCCGATATCCGTGGGACGCGACGTCACATAGGTACTGTAATATCCCACCGAAAAATTGGCCGGGACGCTCTTCACCTGCATCACGACCCCCTTCCACTGCAGAAACGGACGCGTATTCACCCGCATATCCTCTTCCTGTGCCCCATACCCATACAGCATGATGCCCGGCCGTATCCCGTCGAACTGCCACTCCGGATGATAAAGAATCGCTCTGCTGCTGGAAAGATGCTTGAAAAGACGCCGTCCGGTTTTCTTTTCAAAGTCCGTCGCAATGCGCGAAAACTGCTTGGCCTGCGTTCGGGCGGCCTGCGGCTCACTGGATTCCACCATGGCAAAATGACTGCACATCCCGACGATCTCCAGGCCCGTTTCCTTCTCCAAAATCATCAGATGCTCCGCCGCTTTTTTCATCGGCAATCCAATACGTCCCATTCCCGTATCAATTTTCACATGCACGGGAAGTCGAACCCCGGCCGCTTTCGCCGCAGCAGAAAACGAGAGTCCGTGTTCTAAATCCGCAACAATTGGAATAATGTTGTTTTTAACCATCACGGAGACGTCTTCCGGATCCGCCACACCCAACACGATAATCCTGCCCTCGGTCAGTCCCCCCTCCCGAATTTTCATCGCTTCTTCCACATAGGCCACGGCAAAGGTACGCACCCCGGCACGAAAAGCGCGTTTTGCCAGCTCCACGGCGCCGTGACCATATGCATCCGACTTAACCACAAAAACGATCTCGCTGTCACTGTTCAGCGTCTTCTTAAGCCGCTCGATATTGTCTTCCAGAATCGATAAATCGATTTCCACCCACGATTTCCTCATATACCAAAATCCTTTCTCAACCCACCGGAGGGTGCATATACACCGGCACGGCAGGCGGCGATGCTTCGCCCTGATTCATCATACTCTCCGCACAGGCCGCCAAAACAGTCGCCTGCGGATATACATTTTCAGAAAACCACGCGTCCCGGTTCAACCGCCCAAACGCCGGTGATGCAATAATTTCGCTCCATGCCGACGAAACACGCGGAACCGACGGCGGGAGCCCTTCATCAAAAGTCTCCCACGCCGCTAACTGCCAGCCGCCTTCAAGAACGGGATGCACTCCCTCCCGACCGAACAGGCCGTACCACAGCATCCCGCGGCGCGCATCTCCAACAACAGCCACACGATCTGCGGTTTGAAGTTCAAAATAACGCGCGGCAACGGCCACACCGCTGTCCGGAAAATACAGGCGCTGATCCCCCGGTAATGCCAGGGCCTGCATAACCGTAATCGACGTCCTCAAACCGGAATACAATCCCGGCCCGCGCCCCGCGACATAACAATCCAGATCGCGCCACGCCATCCCGGTCTCACGCAGCAGCGTTCGCAGGGCATCAAACAGAGGCTGTTCGCCCCGGCGGTTTTCCTGCCAGCCCGCTTCGCGCAGACAGCGTCCGCCTGAAACAAGCGCCAAACTGACGCGGGCCGTTGAAGCATCCAGCGCTAAAATATTCATGCCGGCTCCCTGATTTCGATCATGCGTCCATTCTCCTCATCCGTCGGCGCAATGTGAATCCGCCATGCGGAATCCGGAAGCAAATGCAAAATGCGTTCGGACCATTCAATGATCGTGATACCCCGACCGAATAGATACTCATCCAACCCCAAATCAAGCGCTTCCTCTTCGTGTCGAATGCGGTACAAATCAATATGGTAAATAGGAACTCGTCCGCGATATTCATTCACCAGCGTAAATGTCGGGCTGCTCACCACATCCTGCACATCCCAGGCAGAAGCCAATCCCTGGACAAACCGTGTTTTCCCCGCGCCGAGCTCTCCGAAAAGCGCCACCACGCTGCCCGGCGATAACGAGGCCCCGAAGGCAGCGGCTATCCGCCAAGTATCTTCACAGCTTTCTGATTTATGCAGCGTGGTCTTCATACACGAACGAACTCTTTGTTGCGGGATGCATCCACCGGGGCGTCGCGCGTAAATAAGGTGATTGCTTACCGCCTTCCGTTCGTTTTGTCAATGAAGGGTCTTCTATCAGCCGCAGAGGTATTGCAATGAATGCCCGCCTGCGTTGAAAAACGCGCTGGATGTACGGGACTCACTCGACCATGATTCGGTAGTACATGCTGCGATTCTGCGAGGCATCGTTGGTGAACACCGTTACCCCATTCTGCGCGGAACGCACTCTGTTGGTCAGCAGGTGGAAGCCTTCCAATAGATTGGTCGTTGCATAGATCGAATACGTCCGATTGGGAATCGACGGCCACTGAAGCACGAAGGCCCCATGCGGCGGGTTAACAGCACTGCATTCAAAACAGGAATTGCGGTCATGGGGATCACTGCCGGCGCGCCATTCCTGATAGTTGCTGAATCCATCGCCATCGGTGTCGAGATTCGGTTGAGCGTTGGTATCGCCCGCAAAATACAGCTGCTCCCAACAGTCCGGAAGGCCGTCGCCATCCGCATCCAACTGCACTACGGAAAAAGTGCCCTGAACCGGAACCGCCGTTTCGCCATCCACATCTTCCGCGAAATACGTCACCACGTACTCCCCGGTCCAGGTCAAGCCACTCGCCAGGCCCTCGTACCGGTTGGATGCCGTGTTCCAGGTCAACGCGACACAATCCGGATCACCTTCTCCCTCATACCAGGGCGCCGTGATCGAACACCAAACGCTGGAAATACCGTGCATATCGGTCACGTTGTTGACCCATAGGGTGATGTTTGTTTCCGTGCAGGTCGCACCGTTCAACACCGTACCGATCACTGGCGAATCACCGCCGGTCATGAAGGCGCTGCCGATATATCGTTGTGCGGCGAGAAGCCCATCGGTGGGTGGGTTGGCAATCCCATTACCATCATCATCCAGCATCGGATGCTGCCGGGCATGTCCGCTGCCGGAGAATATGGTGTCAGAAGCCGTATCAAAGGCACCGCCGATGCTGTCCCCGCCGAAAATCGAGCCCCAGAAGAAATAGCTGAAGCTCATGCGACCGCCAAAGGCCCACAGGCTCGTCTGCGCCTTCCCGGTGCTCGAAATCACAATCCGTTCCGCCGTTTCCGGGCCGACCATCGACGAGAGATACGTGCCTGCGCCGTTGAAGTCCAGAATCGCCACCACAGGACTGTTGGACACCTGATAGTCGTCCAGCCACTGATCCAGCGTGGCCGCCGGAAGCGTCTCGCTGTCGTTCATACGGAACGCCCCATCCTGCGCCTCACCAAACAGGCACACCGTCACTTTATCGCAGGATGCCAGCTCGTTGGTGAATAAGGCGTGCAGAGCATCCGGCGTACAGGCATCCGCCGCATCGTTATGACCATCCAGATCCAGGTCAAGGGTGCCCTCATCCGCCAGCAGATAGATGTGTTCAAGCGGAATGTGCCGTGCCTGCATCGTTTTCCAGGCGGTCCACGCCATAAAGCGCCCCGCCAATTCGCGTACCGGCCCATCGATCTCACCCAACACAATGACGGCATGCTCATTAAAGCCGTCCTGCGTCACATACATCTGCCTGGGCAGCGAGACGCCGCCCCAGATATCCTGCGCATAGAAGACCACCTTATACACGCCATCCTCGCTGAATCCATCGTGCGTACCCGCATAGCGCCCGGTGCCATCCGGCGTCAGTTCAACCGACGGTACATCCATCACCGGGTTGGCCGGATCAAACACATGCGTCGGCGGCACCACCAAACACCACACCCGCGCGATCTCATAGACGCCACCCACCTGATCGGCCCATAGCTCCACCGAGGACGTACCGTTCAACGTCTGATTCGGACACACCTCGCCGATCATCGGAATATTGCGTCCCATCACCGGGCCGTCGCCGGGGTAGCAATCGCCGGCGTCGTCGCCGAACTCCTGCGGGTGCTGATAGCGGGCCACGGCATCGAATGCCAGATCAAAGCTGTCTTCATAATCCAGCCCGAGCAGCAACGCGCTGATAAAGGCATCCGAAAAACTCACCAACCCACCCGCCATGAAGTACGTCGCTTCGTCCGATCCGCACGAGGCATACACAGAACGCCGCGCCGCACCATCATAGTCCAACTGCTCCGCAAAGGCTGATGCATAGCAAAAATCCAGAACGACGGAGACGTCGGCGCCGCACTCATCCTGTAATGCGTCGAGCCACGTATCCAGTTCTACGGCGTCCAGTGTTTCCCCTTCGCGCAGATGAAAAACGCCTTCCCCACTCGCATTCGTAGAACCATGGTCCACCAGATAGATGAACAGATCATCGCACCCGCTTACCCAATTGGTGAAGGTCTCACACACGTTTGTCCAGGAGGAAAGCCCGTCGATATCATCCAGTTCTCCGTTGCCATCCACGTCCTGATCCGGCACCGCACTCAGATACTGCACATCTCCGCGACGGTATCCGAGATAGCGCATGGACTCGTAAGCAAACCCACCCAGATAATCCGTCACCGGCCACAGCGAATCGTGCGGCCCCTTACGTCCGGCAATCACAATCGACTTCATGTTAAACGCAGGCAACACGGCCTTCACGTTCACATAGGCACGACCATAACCTTCACCGCGACAGGCCAGCACAATATCCACACCAGACGCAACACCGGCAACATAAACACCATTCGAACCGATGCTCCCGCCGCTTTCATTCTGAAGGAGCTGCCAGGTCACTTCGGTATTCGCATACCCTTCCACCGAAAATTCCTGCGATTCTCCGGCGAGCAGCGTCACCAGATTCGGGGTTACCCAGAGGTGCGCTTCTTTGTTGCGCAGCAGCATCAGGCCACCCTCGGCAAAGCCGCACATCACGTCCGCGTCCCCATCTCCATCCCAATCACCTGCCGCGATGGTAAGGGTATCTGCAAAGCCATCATATGTGCCGCCATAGACTTTGCTTTGCAGGCGGTACCCGCTGCCCGTGTTCCAGAACTCCCAGATGCGCCCGTCCACATCAGAAGCCAGCACATCCATCAACTCGTCGCCGTTCACATCAGTCACGGTTAATCCACATCCGCCGATGATTGCTTCTCCCAGCCAGTCCGTCGTCCACGGCGCTCCGGCAAACGGCAGCAAGGCATCCTGCGTATTCGTATACACACTGATCAGTCCATCTGCTTTCAGCACCAGCAGATCGGGATATCCATCCGCTGTCACATCCAGCAACGCGGGATGATTACTTGCTGAACCGATATCCAGCGTATAATTCACGGTGGTGGTTTGCCCCTCATTAAAATGGCCGGAGGACGCCATAATGCGCACTTCGCTCTGCTCACTGCCCAGCGCCAGATCGTACGCACCATCACCGTTCCAATCCTCCAATGCCGGAGAAGGACGCCGCACACCGTTCCAGGCCGTCGCCAAATCCGCAAAATGATCACTCACGTCGGTTAAATGCGGCACCGTTACCGAACCGCAGTTTTCGTAGATCGTCATGCGGCCTGTTTCCGAACCGACAAACAGATCCAGATCGCCATCGTCATCCCAGTCACCCAGCGCCGGGGTCGTGTAGGTGCCAAAGGAGACTCCGGTCAGATTTGTCGGCCAGCGGGTGTAGAAATTAGTATGTGCGCCTTCCACGAGTTCATATTCCGCGCGTTCAAACGCCTGCAGATTGACCACAATCCTTTGCGAGTCCGCATAAAACACTCCGCCCGGAGACGTGCTGTTTCCGAACAGAGGATTCTCCCCTTTCGCTGACTCGGTCAGCAGCGTTTGACCATCCCCATCCGTATCCGAGGCCGCGTCATTAGTCAGTGAACCGTAATAATACTGTTCAAATCCATCATTCACTCCGTCGCCATCGCTGTCATCCGCAAAGAAATGAGCCACGACTTCGCGGTCATTGGTCGTAATCGTAAATGCCAACTGACGGCAGGCCACGCCCCACGCATCCGCCTGACGATCACCATCCAGCGTCCAGTATCCAAACGTCGCCTGATTCATTGCCGGCGTCGTAATCACTGTACCGTTCGTGACCGTGGACGACTCATCCACCACGCCCGCCGGATCACTGCTCAGCGTATAGCGTGAAAAGCCTGCCAGATTCACCGAGATCAATTCGCTGTCTGCATAAAACACGCCACCCGCCTGATTCGAGTTAGCGTACAGCGGGTGTGTCCCGGCACCATACTCCGCGATCAGCGACAGCCCATCGCCATCCGCATCCGACGCGGCGCCGTTCGTCAGCGTCCCCAGATAATATTCCTCCCAGGCATCCGCGACCCCATCTCCGTCGCTGTCGCCACTGAAAATATAAGCCACGGCTTCCCGGTCATTGGTCGTGACCGTAAACGTCACCTGTGGAACCGCCACGCCCCAGATGTCCACTTGGCGTACACCATCCAATTCCCAGTATCCAAACGATGCATTGCCGGAAAGATCCGGCGTGCTGATTTCCGTACCCGGCTCCGCCAGCGCTGACTCATCCACGGTACCGGACGGTTCACTGCGCAGTGTGTAACGCGGGTAACCTGCCAGATCCACGGTCACCATGCTGCTGTCCGCGTAATAAACGCCACCCGCTTGCGTGGCATTGCCATACAATGGATGAGTACCTCCCGCAAATTCCTGCAACAGACTCAAACCATCGGCATCCGTATCCGAGGCGGCCCCGTTCGTCAGGGCGCCGTAATATTCCAGCTCAAACCAGTCCGACACTCCATCGGCATCCGCATCATGGGTGGATGGGAGATAGTGGGCCGTCAGTATCGTATCCTCCAGCAGCACGAACGTCACCGGATTTTCTGAACGCCCCCAAGCATCACGATACGTTTCGGTCGGTTCGCGGTTATTACTCCACTGAACGAAGCTATACCCGCTGAAAAGCGCCGGGGCCGTCACCGTCGAATATTCCACGGCCGTTTCCAGCCACTGATTCGAAGCCACCGCACTGATTATCGAACCATTTGCATCGTTTACCGACGTCTGCACATAGTTCACCACTGCAGCACGGGCCATGCCCGCACCCAGCAGGAAAAAGCATAATAGGATTTTTGCGTTCATGATAACAGCAACTCCCTATTACGGCTGTTCATCGTATTCGATATTCAGAGCATGACACCGGTTCGTATCCGACAACCCGGCACGGGCGATCAACGCAGCATAATCCACGTCCGTTTGATTCGCGGGCTGCACGTCCATCGCCTTCATCACATAGACTGGTGCGTGTTCCAATACATTGCTCCCATTGATCAATGCGAGTCCGGCCAAATCCCCACTCGAAGCCGACCCACTCAACACGCCATTGGTCGCCAATTCCAGCCCTTCGTCTCCAGCGGCATACTGCCAGAAAAGGGCGTTGAGGATTTCGCTGTCGGTCGGTGCGTTCCGGCTAATCGTGATGGCCTCATGATTGGTCGTAGCGGGAATGGTGATCCATTTGAAAGGCAGCAATCCGCGGCCATCCCGACACAAAATTTCAATCTTCACCTGTGCCAAATCAATTTTCCAGTCCGCTCCCACATCCCACGTCAGGGTATGCTCTTCGCCCGAGGTCACCGCATCGCCCACATTCGTCGCCGTACCTTCCACAAAGGTTTCCGGACGGATCACGTTGGCAAAAGAACGAACGCCATCCACAAAGGCCAATGCGCGCACCTTCACCGTGGTATCATCGCTGTCATCCACGCGATACACGATATCCATCAGTGTCGTTCCCGGACGCATCGCCGCGGAAATCACTCTGGCATCCGGTACGCCGTGAAACCCATGCCAGCTATTCGTTATTTCCATGATTTCATAGATATCCGGATCAACGGAAGACAACGTGTGCACCGAACCATCCAGAATCAGATAACCCGTGGCAAGCGCAGGAGCGCTATGGTTAAACAGCACCGAATAGACCTTCGCGCCATACAACGCAGACCAGCCCGAAAAAGATGCGTACACCATATATCCAGCTTTGCCGGATGTGACCACCGACTGAAAGGACGACAGCAATACATCGTCCGACGAATTTCCCAGACCATTCAATGCCCCGCTTTCCGTTAAACGGGCTTCGCTCAATACAGTATCTCCGTTCACATCCCGATACATCTGCACCGCCTGCCCCATCTCCACACCGGACACGCTGCTCAGATCAATATCCCACGTCAAATAGGCAGACACCGAACCCGCGCAAAGCCCCACCGCAAGCGCCAGGCACACAAAACCCGTTTTTCCAATGATTGGAAAAGGTCCGTGATTTTTTTCCAATGATTGGAAATTTTCGGCGGCATTTTTCCAATCGTTGGAAACTTTCCGAATGATTTTTCCAATCATTGGAAAACGGCTCTGTAGCGGCATGGTCTTGTTCATAGCTGTCCTTTCAACGGCCGATCAAACGGCCTCTTCCTGAACGGTTATGGGTTATCCTTTTTATTTAAATCTTCAATGCCCGCCAGGAAACCGGCGGGGTCCGGCTGATCCGCGGCCAGCGTTTCAGCCAACGCATCGGCCTTATCTTTTTGACCCGACTTCAAATACATCTGGAGTAAGAGATGTCGCGTCGTCGGTGCATTGTCGGGATCAAGCACCAGCAGGCGCTCGCAGACGGTCGCCGCATCGGCATAACGCCCTGCTTTCACACAGGCGGTCGCCAAAGCGCGGCATTGCGGTACCGTGGAAAGGGTGAACGGATCAATCGCCGCACTGGAGGATTCGGTCGGGGGATCGTTCGGAATGCTCTGCTGAGCGGGCAGTGATGTCACCGACATCACAACAAGAAAAAGAACACCTATTTTTTGAAGCTCGTAACCGCTCATGATTCTACACTCCCACACACCCAAGCAGCGTGGGAACGTTAACATTGACGGATAGAAGCGGACAAGAAATATCTCTCCCTAAGGTGAAAACGGACACGGTCTTTTCATGTTCATGTGTTTGATCCAATGCTGACGGAGTGAACATAAAGTGCTGAACAAATCGAGCGGTTTTTGTTTCTCTACGCTTGAGCCTCCCCCGAAAAAGTAGACAGTGGCGGGTCTTAGCCCGTCTTTCGCTATTCGGGGCTAAATGAGTGCCGTTTGCTGGGTTTTTGCTTCAAGGTCTGCCCCACATTTTTTCACGAGGTCTTCCAGGCGCGGTGGTGGTTGTTCGGGAAGGGTCAGGTCGAGTTGGTAT
>CAZISY010000063.1:0-20683 GCA_964542025.1 uncultured Verrucomicrobiota bacterium | reverse complement strand
TGTTGACATCAATCATCGGGTTGAGGGTTCCGGCGGCGAGGTTCCATATCGGCGCTATGAGTAGATTTTGGACGGCGGCGGGAACGTAATCTCCCCAGTCGGACCATTCGAGTTCGTTCATGGTCGGCATGTATCGCCAATCGTCATTGACCAGACTGAAGTTGGCATCTGCCCAGTCTGCGGCTTTCAGGCCAATCTGACGGGCCAGCAATCCGTCGGGGTCGGTCTGGGTCAACGGGTTGGCTTGTGCATAGAGATAGCGGTTGGGGCCGTCGGCAAAGCCGAGTGGGTCGGCGGTGATGAAACGGCCCAGGGTGGGATCGTAGAAGCGATGGCCGAAGTAGATGAGGCCGGTTTCGGCTTCCGAGCGTTTGGAACTGAATGGCCACGGGTTGCCGGTCGGTCCGCCAACGGGTTGGGCTTCGCCAAAGGCGGTGTAGCGGGTGTATTCGGCGACGGCTCCGGTGGTGCTATTGAGCAGGGCCACGACGTTGCCCCGGTGATCATGAATGGGAACATACACGTTCCATGCGACGGCGGAGTTGGTGCGAAGCTCGATGCCGACTGCCGCGCCGATTTCATTCCCGAGTCCCTGGCCGAGGATGCGGAGTTGGAGGAGTTGGTTGGAGGCATTGGCCGATCCGATTTCCTTCGGGCCGTCCCAGAGGAACCGTTGGACGGAGGTGGTCGCGGCGTCCGTGGAGATGGTTTTGGAGAGGAGCCGGTTGAAGGGGTCGTAGGCGTATTGTATGCGGTAAACGGCGGTGGTAGGATGGGCTTTGGTCGCGGACACCAGGCGGTTGAGGGCATCGTAGGCATAGGTCCAGACGACGGCATTCGATGCGTGGAGGGTTTTCCGGATGAGATTGCCGTTGCGATCCCATTGGTAGTCGGTAAGCGTGGTTGAGGCGACGTTTACGGTGGTGGTTTTTGTGTTGGTGATGCCGTTGGTGGTTGTAGCCGTGGCGGTGATGGTGTGGTTGGCGCCATCCACGGGGATGCTGAGTCCTTTCCGGCCTGCACTGACATATTCCCAGGTGCCGTTGGTGAGGGTGGCGGGCAGCACGCTTCCGCTGTCGAGCCTGACGGTAATGGAGGAAACGGCTTCGGAAAGCTTGGTGGGTCCGTAGAGGCCGGAGACGGGAAGGCAGATGGTTCCGGTGAGAACGTTTGAGGAGGCTTTTTGAAGGAGGAGTTCGTTGATGGAATTGTAGGTATAGGCCGTTGTCCCGCTATTGATGGAAAGACGGTTGCCGATGGAGTCGTGGGCATAGGTGCGCGACACAATACCCGCTTCGGACGCGAGTTGATAAAGTCCGTCGTAGGTGTGCGTAAGGTTGAGCGTCGCGCCGGGGTCGTTGACGGTGAAGTTTTTCACATTTCCGACCGGGTCGTAGCCGCTGGTTCCGGTGGCTACGGTTTGCGTCCAGGCAGGGCCGGAAATGAGCATCCGGCGATTGAGGGGGTCGTTCTGGAATGTTTGCGGCTGACTACTGGCGAGGGTGACGCCGAGGAGGTTTCCGGCCAGGTCATTGCTGGTGTAGACGTGCTGATAGGCGAGCGTGCCGGAGGCGCTCAGGCTTGCCACGTTGGTCATGCGGCGGACGGCGGTCATGAAGGCGGCGTTGTAGACGTAATCCACGGCATTGCTGCCGGGGAGGAGCACCCGGGTTTCCCGCCCGGCGCGGTCATAGGCGTATTCGAGGACAAAACCCGTGGCCTGTGTTTCTTTCTTTAGGCGGTTGTATTCATCCATTTCGCGCGTGGTGGTTTGGCCGGTCACGATGTCCTGAACGCTGATCCGATTTCCGTTGGCGTCGTAGGCATAGTGGTAACGGATGGTGTTGTCGGCGGAAACAAGGTTCTGCACACGCCCGTACGCATCATAAAAATGAAACCATTCCACGCCGTTCGGATTTTTTTGCGAATAGAGTTGTCCGGCATCGTTGTAGAAATAGCGGGTGGTCCGTTCGTCGGCACTGCCAAGCGCTTCGGTCATTGTTGCGGCGCGATTGCGAGTGTCGTAGGTCCAGCCGGTCGTAATGACGTGATTGGAGCCGAGTACGGTTTCGATGTCGCGGGTGCGATTGCCGTTCGGATCGTGACGGTATTCGGTGAGCCGCAAAAGGCCGTTCGTGGCGTCGCGCCGCTCGATGCCCGTTTCACGTCCGAGGGCGTCGAGGATTAGGATCGTTTTATTGGTGAGGGGATCGGTGATAGTGGTTTTGAGTCCGACGCCGGAGTAGTCATAGGCATACGTGGTTCGGTTGGATAGCGCGTCGGTGATGGAAACAGGCTTGTTCAGCGCATCGTATTCGCGAAGCGTGACGGCCCCGCTGGACGCCGATGCCGGAAACGTGCGGATAAGCGTACGGTTTCCTGCGGCATCGTAGCCATACTCGGTTTTGAGCAGTGTCGTTGCGGCGGAGTCCTGCACCATCTCGGAAAGCACGCGGTTGAGATTGTCGTAGGTGTAGACGGTCGCGCTGTAATCGGCGGCATTTGTACCGAACCACACGCGCCGCTCGATGATCCGGCTGAGGTCATTATAGAGGTATTGTGTTTGCGAGCGGGTGGCTGGCGCGCCGGGTCCGTATTCAACCGTCAGCCGTCCGGCGCCATCATACACAAAACTCGTTGTATTCGTGTTGGCGTCGGTTTCCGCCGACACGTTGAACGCATTATACGCAGTCGTGTACCGCGCAAGAAGCGTACCCGTTTCAGAAAAAACGGACCGATTCGTAATGCGGTCGAGCCCGTCGTGTTGATAGACCGTGCAGGCATTATTCGGGGCGCAGGATTTCACCAAGCGCCCGGCGGTGTCGTAGGTAAAGGTTTCGCGCGTGTTATCCGGATAATCAGCGACAGTCCGTTGTTTTCGAGCGTTGCTGGTGTAGGTGGTTGTGTTGCTGTTGGCGTCAGTCTGCGCGATCAGATTGTCGAACAGGTCAAACGTGGACAGCAGGATCGGGGTTATGCTGTCGCCTTCTGCGGTGGTGATGGGCGGCAGGACAAGCCTGGTGCGGTGGTGGAGGTCGTCGTAATACGAACGGGTCACCTGTCCGTATGGGTTGGTTTGGGCCGTTTCGTTTCCATACCCGTCGTAGGCCAAGGTGTTGGTCAGTACATTCCCATAGCCATCACGGCGAATGGAGGCCGTCAGGCGATTGGCATAATCATAGGTGTAGGTGGTCGTGTCTGTGAGGTTGGTCAAGGGACCATCCGCTGCGATCAGGTTGCCGTTGTCGTCATAGGTATAGCTCGTCAGTCCGCCATGGGCATCCACGGCGAAGGTCTGGCGGTTCATGAGGTCGTAGCCGAAGCTGGTGGAGAACTGGAGGCCGTTCGTCGAGTCGTACGTGACTGCATTGGTCGCATTGCCTCGCGCGTCATAGTGCAGATCGTGCCGCAGCAAGGTTTGTTCCGCCGCCCCGTTGTAGAATTTGTCATAGACGGTCAGCGGCAGGCCGAAGAGCGGCATATCGGTGCCCGGTGTGGATTCGTTGATTCGTCGTTGCGTGACGCTCGTCAGGTCGGTTTTATTGCTGGCCGTGCCGTCGTCCGTGATACGCCGGGTCAGCACCTGATTGTTGTCATATTCATAGAATTCGCGGCTGTAGATCGCGTTATTGAGCGCATTCGAGTCCCCGTCGGGCAGGCAGAAATACCGGGCGGCAAGACTGCTGTTGGACGGGGAGGCATACACAAAGCGCGAAACGGAACCGTTGGGGCGGATGATCGAAGTCATCAGGTTTTGCGCATCGGCGTTGTTGTTTGTGCTGTAGGTATACGAGTACAGGGTTGCGGACGATTCGCCATTGAGCGGCAGTCCGTTGGTGTCGAATTGCAGCGCGTCGGAGAAATTCCCGCTTAGATTTCCCGTGATTTTCTCGGAAAGCAGGTTGCCGCGATCATCGTAGGTCGCGCCCCAGTTGAAGACGATGTTACTGGAAGGATTCTCAAGAGCCGTCCGGACGAGGTTGGCGCTGTTCCAGTACCGCCGTTCTGTCGAGAAGCGTGTGTAGGTGTAATTCGTTCCGTCCATAATCGGGTCACCATTCGGGTCACGGACTTTGGCATAGCGCTCAATGGCGGTGATGCGTCGACTGGAATCAAACCGGTAAACGGTCTTGTTTCTGAGAGCGTCGAACACCTCGGTAAAGCCGCTTCCCGCTTCCGGGTCGCCTGCATTGGTCACAACAGAATAGTTGAACCAGGCATTGGTGACCAATGCCGTCGGAGAGGTTTGGGTCACTTTCTGGAGTTTTACGCGTCCGATCAGATAATGGCCGTTCGCCAGCACTTCGCCGCCGACTGTTTCGCCGGTTTGGAAGTATTCGTTTTCCAGAATACGATTATCCGGATGTTGCACGCGGATGATTCGGTGAGAGGAATAGTTCGTTGATATTCCGGCGATGGGGAAATGCTCGTACCCGTAAAGGACCTCGCTGCCATCTGGACGTACGACACGGGCAAGATCACCGAAGTCATCGTAGTAGTAACTGACCATCCGGCCATCGGAAGCCGTTATGCGCCACAGCTTGCCGGCGGCATTGTATTGGTATGTGGCAGAATTGAAAATCGTGGTGCCCGTGCCGTCGGTGGCGCGGATGGTCGAGGGCAAACCGTCAGACGTATAGGTGTAACTGATTCGGTTTCCGGTTGGAGTTCTTTCGTATTCGAGATAGGGGCGCTTGCGATAGGCTGGATCATTGGTTGCACCAAAAGCCTGCCAGTCGAAACGACGAACAGCGCCCTGTCCGTTCCAGACATAAAACGAACGGTTCGAGGGTACGTATTCCACGCGGTTGTTCAGCAAGTTCGCCCGCGCACCGATGCCGTTTCCGTTGAGATTGTTCAAGGATGTATTGGGTTCACTGGCCGTACTGTTGGCGTTAGGTAGCAATACATTGGCTGGGGTCGAGGCACTGCGCGAATACACCATCACGGTTCCGTCCGGCTCTGAAACCCGCACTTCGGCATTTGCTGGAAGCGTTGTATTGGTGGCCAAATCAAAAACCGGATTGTTTACAAAAAGGAAGTAATTGCGCGACAGGCGCCAGCCTGTGGCGAGATCGGATGAGGCCAGATTATCGGAGCTGTAGCTGCGGTGTATTTCAAGCGGTTCGGGTGCTGCCAATTGAAGATCCGTTTCATGGACATAAAAGTTACCTTGTACAACATGAACCGGGTCGGCGATGATGGCCTTGATGTCCGCCCATTCAATGCCCTGAATCGTATCCAGCATCCCGCGCCGTTTGGCTTCCTGTGCCGCTTCAATGGCATTACCCCAGTCGCTCCAGTCACCGTCATAGAGTTGATCCAACGGAGACCCCAATGCGTGAGCGATCATGACCAGTTGCTCGAAAGTGACCCGGCTAAGCGTGGTGGTATATACGGGCACGCCATTGGACATCGGAATGTTTAAAAGGTCTTCAGGATTATCCTCGTTCAGAATGCTGTCCGATTGCAGGGCCATCACCGTAGTGGTTGCGGCGGACGAACCCGAGGAAGCAACCACGCGGTAGACGCCTGCGGTTGGATAGGAAAGCGGAGAAACAGATACAAGCGCCAACCCGGATGGCGGATCAACGACAATATTAAAGTCCTCTTTTGTCCATGTGGTGCCTGCGACAACAAACTCTTTTCCGGGTTTTGGCGCAATCGAGAGAACATTTGCGACAGGTTGATCGACGGATTCTGAAAACAGCGTGACAAAAACATCATTGCCCCCCGCATGGGCCTGTCCATCCACGGAACCACCCGCCGCCCCTGTGACGAAGATTTCTCCGGCGGTGCTGATACACACGCCAAAGCCGAAGTCCCCCACGCTTGAACCCCAAATCCGGCTCCAGGGTCGTGTTCCGTCCGAAGAAAATCGGGAAAGAAAAAGCTCTCCCTGACTTCCGCTGTAACTCTGGCCGTCAAACGGACCGTAGGTGGTTCCTGCAACGACCAGGTCTCCAGCCGTGTCCATGCAAACCGCCGTGCAATACTCTGTATTGGTTGAACCCCATATCGAAGTCCACTGAACATCACCCGCATCGCTGTACGAACGAAGGTAGGCATCTTTTAGACCGCCAACGGGACCGCTGGAGCCAACCACCGATACAAAGCCGCTTCGGCTCGCGCTCACATTGTTTCCCCGATCGTCGGAACTGACGAATTGCTCTCCCGTTGTGCCGAAAATTCGATCCCACGCGCGATTTCCGTCGGTGTCGAATTTGGAGACGAACAAATCACCATTCCCCGCATTGGTCTGGCCTCCGAAAGATCCAGCCGTGGTCCCGGCCACATAAATATGATTGGCTTCATCAATCGTAATTCCAAAAACCTTCTCGCTGCCCGCTGAACCCCAAAGCCGTGTCCACAGCCAATTTCCATCTGCGTCGTATTTTATCAGGCACGGATCGGAAGAACCTGCGTATGTTTGACCATCCAACGCACCTCCAACAAGCCCGGCGAAATAAACATTCCCCGCCGAATCCACCGCTACGCCTCGCCCGTAGTCGTTGCCCGATGTCCCGCGCATCCGTACCCAGAGTCGCGTCCCGCTATCGCTGTATTTGGTCAAACAGAAATCTCGTGAACCGACATACGGCTGTCCGGCCACCGATGCACGCGCGTTTCCTGATATATAGATGTTCGTTCCGTATTTACAGATGCCATCCGCCTCGTCTCCCGAGGTCGTCCCCCACATTCGCGTCCACAGGCTAATACCTTCGCTGTCATATTTGCGTAGAAAGAAATCTGAAACACCGAGAAACGATTGCCCGTCAATCGCTCCGGAAGCCTGCCCCGTCATATAAACAACGCCCCCTTCCGAAATCACTGACACCCCATAATCACTGTTTGTCGATCCGCATTCACGTGTCCAGCAGTATGTGGGCGAATCCGAAAGGCGAAACGCGGTTTCAACATGCTGCATACGGGAAGGAGCGGGGTCGGTTGTTACAGTAACCGTTGAGCGAGTGAGTTGTGAGAATCTGTTTGGAAAGCTCAATACGTCGCGCTGATTTTTCGGACCCGTGCCGCGAAAGATCAGGGTTTCGTTTTCAACCGAGTATTCCCACATCCGGTTGACGCTGGCTCCCGGATAGGCTCGTTCGGCGGCAATCATGCTTTTGAGCGGCGCCGGAATATCCGGGAATTCGAAACGATATGCGGCAAGAATCGGACCGTGTTCGCCGCGCACCATGAGTCGCGCCGTCTGATCGCCGATCACCTCAAGCTCCAACTGCCACACTTCATCCGTATACGGGATGGGCAGCATGTCCGGGATTTTTCCGGTCGTTCGCTGCGCACCCAATCCGTCCGTTCCGCAGATTTCCAATGTCGGCGCGGCTTCAACAGCCCACTCCATTCCAAGCACCCACGTAGTGAAAACATCGGCATCACTCAACGCGGTGATGACTGTTTCGGCGGCTTGTGCGTGAATAAAAAAGCCCAGGGCGGCCAGCGTAAGAAAATAATAAAGCGTGATTCGTTTCATGGTTTCCCCTTTAGGTGGTCTCCGAATTCAACATGAAAAACAGCGGGCGTCCTTCGAGCAGATCTTGAAGACCTTGGCGGTCAATCTCGTCGAGCACTCCGTCGCTGTTCAGGTCGGCTTGCGCAAAGGTAACCGGCGTTACGTTGTTCGTGCTCAGCGTCAGCATGGCGTCGAGCGCCGTTAAGTCGTCAGCGGAAAGAAGACCGTCTCCGTTCAAATCGCCCTTGATAAGGGGGGCGGCATACAAATCCCAACCGTCCGGAACAAAGTTGGTGTTGCTATCACGGCTTTGAGGGCTAGTACCATTCCTGAATTCCTGATAATTGGAGAGCCCGTCCATATCTCCATCCTGTGAACTGTCCGAGATCAGCGGAGCCAATCCATTGCTTAACTCCCAACAATCAGGCATTCCATCCCCATCAGCATCCCTGGTTATATTGGTTACAGGAATACTCAAAACTCTCAAGAAAGTCCTGTCCAACCCTTCGGCAATACTGGATATATCAACATACTTGAAACCGGAATAACCGGATATGATGGATGCAATATCCCAGTTTGATTCCGTCAAGGACGGACGTGTTTCTATGTAGTAATAGCAATCCGTGCTTCCCACCCATCCCAACTCTTCCGCGTTCTTTAACGCAACACGAAAAGACTCTGCATGGATAGCTATTGCCCCAAACAGATAGAATATCCATAAAAAGCCGCGTGATCGCATCTTTTTCTCCCTTTTGACCTGTGTGAGAAGGTTGATCTTAAATATTAATCGATCCCTTTACTGCCACGCAGAAATCAAAAATATCCCATCCATTTAACCGAATAAACGGACAATCCTGACTGTAATTAAACGAAGAAGCAATAATAGGGTTACGAGGCAACGAAAAGATCGCTGTTAATATGAGAGTTGCGTTTTTTGCTGTAAAGGAAAAATCCATGACAGAAAAACAAACCGCATTGCCTCATAATAGACGAACCGACATAGAGATGAGCCAAGGATGATCTAAAGGGGCGTTGCGTCAAAATCTATCCCACTTTGGCTTTGGATAGCGACCGCCTGGTCGACATGCTCTCTCCCATGCGCCAAACCCAAACTGAGCCTCCCCCGCTCAAATTCCCCAACAACCTGCAACTTGAACGCCTCGCTATAACGAATATGTACCCGCTCCGTCACCTGGTCCTCCTTTCCAAGTGTCAATCTATTTCAGGACGGGACAGCGGAGGCCCGCCGCCCTCCATTTTCCGATTTTATCGCTTCTTAATCTGTGGCCATCTGCGAAATCTGTGGATGAACGAATTCCACGAAGATAACGCTGTTCGTATTTCTCCGTGCGCTCTGAGTTCTCAAGCGAAGCGGGTGGTGAATAGAATCCTGCGGTATTTGCTGGGGTAGAAGTGTTGTCGGGAAAAACGTGTCCTATATGATGATAATCTTGGCGAAATATCGGGTTTTGCGCACGACCGGGGACAGAGCCGAACAGACGTTCGGTGGTTCCGGGATGGGACTCGATGCCTTTTTGTCCCCTTTGGGGGTGCTCAGGCAGGAATATTCGAGCTATGTGGAAAATGGGTTATCCTGTTCATCCTTGACTGAGAAGGCCGACGCTCGGAGCGCGCTGGCTACTGCCTGTAATTCGATTCGTTCCAGCGCCTCATCGATGAGCAGATTGGCGGGGGCGGCGCTCCAGAGTTGAATGGGCGTGGAGATCCAAAGAGGCTCTGCCTGCCAAGTTCCGGTTCCCGGATTGGCGGGGGCGTATTTGAACACTTCGGAAGTGGCCAGCGGACCCAGATGTGCGATGGATGATTTCAGTTGTTCCAGGACTGTGCTGAACTGGTCCAGATCTGCGGGCAGAATACCGTCGCGGAGATTTCCCCGGAGGTCGATCCGGTGCATCACCTGATTGTGAATACCGCAAATCAACCCGAAGATGACCCAGGGCCAGGCGCCGCGTCCGTGATACTCATCCGGTCCGAATTTAACCCACACGTTTTTATTCGGATCATTCAGCGCCTGATTGTTTTTGGGGGAGTACACGGCGTTGGTTACGGCAAACCCGCTTTTATCCTCCAGAAAGGCGAGCCCAAACGGGTAGGACCACAGGAGCGGCCGGATTATTTTACGAACCTGATCGATGCCGGGGGTTCCGAACAGGAGGGAAAACACATCATCGCTGTGCATGATCGGCAGATGGCATCCCTCCGGATCGATGAGCAATGCCGTGAACTCCACCCCGGTTTTCAGGGTAGACGGAGTGCGATCGCTGTAGAGAAATTCCGAAACGGTGATGTGATCTTCCCGGCTTTTCAGAAAAGCATCTCGTTCCCGGCTTCCGCGATCCCTGTTTTCTCCAAAAACATCGCCGTCGCGGAGTCCTTCCAGATACTGTTCAAAGTCCCTTCGGATTTCGCGCACGTCACGCTTAATGAGGAAGTGTTCGCGCATCAGATCCCAATTCCATATTTCTTTTGCGCTGTTGAAACGGGAAGGTTCTTCCAGATATGCCCGGACGTGCTCCAATCCGTATTGCGCGGAAGCGTCGATCAGCAGGGGCCGTACATTCATACCGCCGATTCGCGCGACCATTTCCTGAATGGCAATTAGGGCCATGGGGAGGAGGTTGACGTTGATATCCTCGGAGCAGAAATGCCAGGGGAGATTGTAGGTGTCGCGCCAGTTGGCGGCTCCGGCAATCGAATGTATAAGCGTGGTATGCAATCCCTGAAAAGCAGCCCGGTCTTTCGCGGCAATCTGTTGCGGGGTGAGGCCCGGATATTTCGCGCGAAGCGTCTGCCAGGCCCGGATATGGGGTTCTGCGGATTTCAGCAGGTAATTCCAGTTTCGCAATAGGGTTGTCAGGTTGGATTCCGTCCGTCCCAGAACCTGATGGTTCCCGTTCAGCCATCGGGAGAGTTCGGCATCGCTCAATTCCATGAACCAGTGAAAAGTCATGGCGGGGAACATGAAGGTTTGATCCAGCACATCAAGAAAGGGATGTTCGGGAACATGGCCCGACAGGATGGTCTGCATGATTTGCCGGGCTTCGGTCAGGTCGTGTTTGTCATAGGCACGGAAGAAACATTCAATGGCGTTCGCGACGGTTCGGTCATCGGTCCATTCATCGGTGACATTCACAATGCCGTCCTCCGAAATCTCGTTGGTCACGCTTTGTATGGCGGTTTCTTTGGCCTGTTCCGACAGAACGCGCCACATGAGGCGGGTGGCAATGAGCGTATCGCGTCCGAAGTAGGACAGGAAATTCCAGGATCCGGCGAGGAATTTTTCGTTGAAAGAGAGAAACTCAAAATTTCGAACGGCCTCCGCAAACGCGGCGTCCGAACGCAGCAGTTCTTTTCCGCAGTCATTCACGAGTTCCCCGAACGGCATCGGCGTGAGCCGTTCGAAATCGGTGGATGCCCGGATAGTTAATCGGATGCGTTCGGCAGCGAACGGGGACTTCTTTGTGAACAGGAGGCCGTCCTCTTCGACGCGGATTTCCACGTCGGAGTCTCCGGCGAATTCCAATTGATAGCGGTGTTTTCCATCCAGCGCTCTTCTGGAGAACGTGACAGTATTGCGATGAGCATCAAACACCGGCCCCGTGATTGTCCCGCGTGTGGAAAGATCCTGCAGCGACATTTCGAGGTCGGCCTCGACCTCCCTGATTTGGCCGGACTGGATTAGCGCCATCAGTCGGTTTTCGTTTTTGTGGTCGGGGTCGATTCCGAACCGCGCCATCAGCGTATGGTTCATGAGGATGGAGGTGCACGGAATGGAAATGGGCCCGGCGTTTGAGGAGAGCGTGAATTGGACCCCGTTCTGGCCGTTCGCATCGGCGAAAGGCGAAATGGTTTCAGCGATCATCCATCCTGCCGGGCGAGTGGTTTCGAAGCACAGGGCCGCTTTTCCGGCGGGCATTGCCGTAACCACGCGGCGATGGTTTTCGTTGGCGGGAATTTGAATATGGGCGGCCACGCGGGTCTGAACATCCCGTATCAAAATGTTCTGAAAATCACCTTCCGGCTTTCGAATCAGTAATGCGGGCATATCGAATTTCCTTAATATTATCGATGGTTAAGCGCTAAACCTTTTCGGGTGTTTATCCCCCCTCTGTGAAAACGCGATTGATTATGAACGCCAGGTGATGGATGCCGGATTGCGGGTCGGGACGCGGAAAAACTCTTCTTTGGAGCAGCCGATCATCACGGAGCCGAACGCGGTGTTTTCTTCATCAAGACCGAGCGCCTGTTTCAACGGCGCATGCTCATTGATGGCTGCATTGAAATAGCCTGCCCAGCATACGCCGAGGCCGAACGAGGGCGCCGCCAGTTCCAGGTAGGTCATGGCAATGGTACAGGACTGGCTGGAGGTAATGTCCTTTTTGGAGCCGTACGCGATGATCATGGCGGGTGCTTTGCGGCACACAATATCAGCGCCGACTTCCCAGGCATGAACCATGCCCGCAAAATTGGATATTCGGCTCAGCGGGTGCTCTTTTTGCAGCATGAGGCGCATCCAGTCGATCACCATCCCGGCATATCGGTGTACGCTTTCACGCCCCGGAATGACCAGCCAGCGCACCGGCTGACGGTTAAGTCCGGTTGGGGCATGGCTTGCGATGTCGATTAACCGCTCCAGGGTTTCTTTGGCGACCGGCGCGGATTTAAATCGGCGGATGGACCGGCGGTTTTTCATCAGCGATTCCATCTGATCCGGCGTGAGCATCCAATCGGAAGCAGCGGGCGCAAGAAATGACGCCGGCATGGCGTTCAGGGAAAGCGCCCCGGAGGGGCAGGCCGCCACGCAGTGACCGCAGCGAATGCAGGAGGCCTCTGCCTGATCCGATGCCACAGGTGTTCGGCGTACGAACTGAATCAATCCAAGCGGACAGGTGGCGGCGCAGCGTCCGTCATGCAGGCATTTTTCAGCATCCAGGGTGAATAGGCTCATGGCGTACCGCTTTCTGTTTTCAGGAATTGGATCAATCGTTCGGGGAAAAGAGGAAGATCGGGATCGCGCGCACCCATGCAGAGCAGCACTCCGCCGGGCCGCCAGCGCTGAGGGACGTCGCGCAGCAGAAAATCGTAGTCCGGCGCATACACGGCGGGCACCCCGACGGTCTGCAGGCTTGCTGCGAATTGTTCGGCGGTCAGCACCCGGTTCGTGGATCCTCCGGCATAGTACACGGGCAGCACATAAAGGGTGTCGCCGCTGCAAGCCAGTTCCCGGAACACATCCGTCAGCGGTTGCTGCATGGCGGCGAGCGGACCGAACCCGTGCGGACGCCAGATGGCGGTGACCGGTTGGTATTGTTCTTTCAGCGTGGTCCAGGCGGCGCGGATTTTTTCAGGGTTGTGGGCGTAATCATCCATCAGCGTGACGCCGCGGCAGCGGCCTTTGTTTTCCAGGCGGCGCCGTATGCCCGGAAACTGCGGCAGGGCGGCTTGCAGCGTCTCCGCGGAGCATCCGATTTCGCGGGCGAGCGTACAGGCAAGCAGCGCATTTTCCGCATTGTGGCGTCCGGGCTGACCGACGCGGAACCGCAGGCCTTCCCAAACAAAGTACCAGCCTTCCGTGTCGCGCGCGATGGTTTGATCATCGGCCAGGACGATTTTTCCGGGCGGTATGGAAGAGAGGACGCGGGCGACCGCGGGGGTGCAGATGATTTTGCGTTTCACGCGCTGCGCGAATTCGTTGAAGAGCGCGATGGATTCTTCGAGGGAAAAATGATCCTGCGAGATGTTGGTGATGATGGCCCAATCGGGTTCAAAGACGAGGAATGAGCGGTCGCTCTCGTCGGCTTCAATCACCCACAGCGGCTGCTCCTGTGCGGCGGAGGGGCGGACATTGCCGGTGCGGTCGGGGGCATCCCAGCCGATCACGGCGCCGCCATTGACGGTGAAGGGGTCCAGTCCGCTTTGTTCCAGCAGCCAGCCGGTCATGCCGGTGACCGTGGTTTTTCCGCAGGTTCCGGCGATGGCTGCGGAGGGGGCGCTGCCGATGCAATCGGCCAGCATGCGCGCGCGGTGGATGATGGGGATACCGAGGGCCTTTGCTTTTTGCACGTCGGGGTTATCCGCTTCAATGGCGGTACTGACGACGACCCCGTTTGTGGCCGGCGTTACGCCGCTGCCGTCCTGGGGGGTAAGCCGGACTCCGGCCCGTTCCAAACGTTCGAGCACGTCCATTGTTTTACCCTGATCCAGGTAGCGGTCGGAACCGGAGACGGTGCATCCCCGGAAGGCCAGCATTTGAGCGATGGCGTTCATACCCACACCGGCCGCGCCGGTGATGTGATAGCAGGAGGCGGAGGCGGTGGCGTTCATGATTTACAGCTGAATCAGTTTGTTATTTTCGTCCGGCTCAAAGACGGGGTCGGTTACGGGTTTTCGAACCGGAGCAGCGCCTGCCGCGGCACTTGCCGCGGCATCGGCCTCCGCCATTTCCCGGAAGAGCGGGGCGAGCGGCGATGAGGCGGCATCCAGCAACCGGATGGCCTTGTCGTATTGTTTCGCACGTATTAACACGAGCGACATGGCGAGGAGATTTTCGTCGGATCGGTCTTTTCCGATGCGCGCGGCGATTTCGCGGAGGGAGAGATCATTGAAGGTAAACGGTTCCGGCGCGGACCCCACTTCGCGCTGTTCCACATAGATCACGCGGTCGGCCAGCACGGTGGTGCCGTCCACATCGGTGATACGCACGTTTTTTTCGCCGGTTTTAAGCTGTACGACTACGGGGGTATCCATGTTCTCCAGGAAGGAGGAACAGATTTGCTGGGGAAGGAGGCACAGGGGCTCGGCGTTATCGGCGAATGCCTGAAGTTCGTCTTTTGCCGGAGCCAGAGCCGGGTCGGCGAAAGCCTGTTTCAGGAGAGCGTCGGCCTCGGCAAACTGAAAGCGGTACAGATTTTCAGCGATGGATTGAATGCGTTGATTCAAGACCAGCTGAGCGTTGGCGGCGGCCTGGGCTTCGGAGTCGGCGCGGGTTTGAAGCTGTTGGCGTATTTTTTGGGAATAGGACTCGCGCAGTGCTTTCAGTTCGGATGGAAACGGCCCGGCGTAATCCCGGGCATACGCGAGCGCATCCTCCAGGCGTTCGGTGGCGATGAGATCGTCGATGGTGCGCGTGAACTGGTCTTTGGCGTCCTGGCGCAGGCGTTTCTGCTCGGTGACGATCTGTTCCATTTGCGCTTTGGCCTGAATGGTCAGTTCGGAAGCGGGGAATTGCGTAATGAACGCCTTGTAGCCTTCCAGGATTTCTTTGATTTGGTCGGGATGCGCCTGGTGAAAAGCGCACACGGTTTCGTAGGCGGTTTGGGCGGCGAGGCGCTGTTCTTCAGCGTCGCGTTGGGCGCTCCGTTTCCGCAGGTACGTAAAGCCCATGAAGGCACATCCGATGACGGCCATCAGGATCAGCAGCAAGGTGAGCTTTTTCATGAGGACAGGCCCTCCGGTTGGGCGGATTCAATCCGCCCGTATCAGCGCCAGCACTTCGTCGCGTTTCTGTTCCATTTCGATGCGCGTTTTTGCTTCCAGATTCAGGCGGATCAGCGGTTCAGTGTTGGAGCCGCGCACATTGAACCACCAGGTGTCGAATTCCAGCGAAAGGCCATCCAGCTCCGTAATTTTGCCCTGCGGGTAACGGGCGAGCAGGCGGCGGAAGATTTCCTCTTTTGAGGCATGCACTTCGGAGTTGATTTCTCCGCTTGCGAAGTAGCGCTGAATGGGTTTGATGAGCGCGGAGAGCGGTACCTCGGACTGGCTGACCAGATTTGCCACATAGAGCGCCGCCAGGGAGGAGCTTTCCGCGAAATAATTATCCCGGAAGTAGTAGTGGCCGGAGAGTTCCCCGGCGAAGCGGGCGTTCTTATCGCGCATCTGCTGTTTGATGAAGGCATGGCCAACGCGCGACATCAGCGCCTCGCCGCCCGCCCGTTCAATAGTTTCGCGGACCGCCCAACTGCTGCGCAGATCATAGAAGATGGGCCCTTTGGATTCCCGGAGCAGTTCCTGGGCGATCAGGGCGGTGATGATATCCATCGGGATGATTTCGCCCCGTTCATCCACGAACCCGGCGCGGTCGGCATCGCCGTCAAACGCGATGCCGAAGTCGTAGCGTCCTTTTTTCACCATGTGCTGAAGATCTTCGAGGGTTTCGGTGACGAGCGGGTTGGCTTCGTGGTTGGGGAAGGTGCCATCGTACGTACCGTACAGCGGAACCACCTCGATCAGTCCTTTCAGGACGTTGGATTCCATGATGCCCATGGCGTTGGCCATATCAATGGCGACCTTCACCGGCTTTTTCAGGTGGGCGAATCGCTGGATGTGCCGGGTGTATTCCGGAAGAATATCGTGCGTGGTGATGGTGCCGGGATGAGCGGGCGCGGGCGCATACGAGCCGGATCGGGCGATGCGTTCAATGTCGGGGATGCCGTTGGCGCCGCTGATGGGAATGGCCTGTTCGCGGCAGAGTTTGAAGCCGTTCCATTCGCCGGTGTTGTGTGAGGCGGTGATGATGATGGAGCCGTCGGCCTTCAGAAAGCCGTTGGCGAAATAGGACATGGGCGTGGAACACAGACCAAGGCTGATCACGTTCGCGCCCTGCTCGGTGATGCCGCGGGCCAGCGCATCAAAAAGCGGTTTGGAGTGCGGGCGCATGTCATGGCCGACCACGACGGTGCGCGGGCGCAGAAACGTCACATAGGCCCGCCCGATGCGGTAGGCCATGTCTTCGGTGAGGTCTTTTCCGTAGATGCCCCGGATGTCGTACGCTTTAAAAATGCCGGCCATGTCTGTTCATTCTCCTGTCGCGGTTGCGCGTCCGGGCGGATCAGACCCCGGCGGCGCGGAAGGTGGTAGCGACGATTTCCTGCGCCTCGCGTTGAATTTGTTTCAGATGTTCACTGCCTTTAAAACTTTCGGCGTAAATTTTGTAAATGTCTTCCGTCCCCGACGGCCGGGCGGCGAACCATCCATTTTCCGTCACCACTTTCAACCCGCCGATGGCGGCGCCGTTTCCGGGTGCCTTCGTGAGTTTGCCGGTGATGATTTCGCCGGCGAGGGTATGGGCGGTGACCTGTTCGGGCGAGAGTTTTTTCAGAATATTTTTCTGGGGGCCGGAGGCTGCGGCATCCATGCGTTCATAGACCGGATCGCCGAATCGGGCGGTGAGTTCGCGGTAGAGGATGCCGGGATCTTTTTGCGCTTTGGCGGTGATTTCCACGGCCAGCAGATCCATGATGATGCCGTCCTTGTCGGTCGTCCAGACTGTTCCGTCGCGGCGGAGGAAGCTGGCGCCGGCGCTCTCTTCGCCGCCGAACCCGAATGAGCCGTCGACCAGGCCGGGGACAAACCATTTGAAGCCGACGGGTACTTCGCACAGGCGGCGTCCGATGGCGGCGGCAACACGGTCGATCATCGAACTGCTGACGAGGGTTTTGCCGATGGCGGCGGAGTCTTTCCAGCCCGGACGGTTCAGGAAAAGGTAGTAAATGGCCACGGCGAGAAAGTGATTGGGATTCATCAGCCCGGCGGAGGGGGTGACGATGCCGTGGCGATCGTAATCGGCGTCGTTTCCGAAGGCGATGTCGTACTGGTCTTTCAAGCCGATGAGTCCGGCCATGGCGAAGGGCGACGAGCAGTCCATGCGGATTTTCCCGTCGTGGTCGAGGCACATGAAACTGAACGCGGGGTCGGGCCAGTCGTGAAGCACTTCGATGTTCAGGCCGTAGGTTTCCGCGATGACCTTCCAATAGTAGATGGCGGCGCCGCCCATGGGATCGGCGCCGATGCGCAGGCCGGCGGAGCGGACGGCATCGAGGTCGATAATGTTTTTCAGATCGTTGACGTAGGGGCGCAGGAAATCGAAATCGTGGGTGGTTTCGGCTTTCAGGGCGCGTTCATAGGGCATGCGCCGGACGGCGCGGTTGCCATCGGCCAGAATTTCATTTGCCCGGCGGGCCACCCAGTCGGTGATGTCGTTTCCGGCGGGTCCGCCGTCGGTGCCGTTGTACTTAAAGCCGCCGTTATCGGGCGGATTGTGCGAGGGGGTGATGATGATACCGTCGGCGAGGCCGGTGGCACGGTTGCGGTTGTAGGCCAGAATGGCGTGTGAAACGGCGGGGGTGGGGGTGTAGGTGAGGCCGTCCTGAATCATGGTTTCGATGCCGTTGGCGGCAAGCACCTCCAGCGCTGTGATGAAGGCGGGTTCGGAGAGGGCGTGGGTGTCCATACCCATGTAGAGCGGGCCGTTGATGCCCTGCTGGGTGCGGTACTGGCAAAGGGCCTGCGTGATGGCCAGGATATGGTCCTCGTTGAACGTGGCCCTCAGGGAGGAGCCGCGGTGGCCGGAGGTGCCGAAGGAAACCTGCTGGGCGGAGTCGTTCGGGTCGGGATGAATGGCATAATAGGCGCTGATCAGACGGGGGATATTGGTCAGCATTGAATGTGGTGCCGGTTTTCCGGCCATAGGATGATTGCTCATCGGGGTTTCTCCTCTTTAAAACACATCTACAGAATAAGGGCGAAAGTATAGCAGCGCTTTTCAGTTTATTAAGTCAAAAGATTCGATTAAGAGAAAAAACGAAATGAATCGGATTCTGATGCAACCGGAAGAATGGAACAGTGAAACGGACGTGGTTCTGCTGAACGATGTCCGTGCGGAACACATGCGCCGGGTTTTGAAAGTGCAGCCGGGGCAGCAGGTGCGCGTGGGCCTGCTGAATGGACCGACCGGCTGTGCCGAGGTGCTGGAAGCCGGGCCGGACGGTGTGCGTCTGCGCTGTCTTTGGGAAAACACCGTGCCGAACGTGCCGCGCGTGGATTTGCTGCTGGCGGCGCCGCGTCCGAAGGTGCTGAAACGGCTTTGGGCGCAGTTGGCCGCCATTGGGGCGGGGCGCATTTACATTACCAATGCCGAAAAGGTGGAGCGGAACTATTTTGACACGCATGTGCTTGAAGACGCATTCATTCGGGCGCAACTCATCGAGGGGTTGCAGCAGTGCGGTGATACGCGGCTTCCGCAGGTGTCGGTGCATCGGCGTTTGAAGGTGCTGCTGGAGGATGAATTGGGCGGCGCGGAGGATACGCGGCTTCGGCTGATCGCTGATCCGGGGGCGGAGCGTCGGATCGGCGGCGCAGTGATGTCGCGCCATCCGGAGCGGGTGCTGCTGGCGGTAGGTCCGGAGGGGGGATGGACGGCGTATGAGCGGGCCCTGTTTGAAAAGCATGGGTTTGCGTCCGTTTCGACGGGGGCCCGTATTTTGCGCAGCGATACGGCCTGTATTGCTCTGATGGCCGTGGTGTATGAGGCGCTGGAAAAGCCTGATGCGGCATTGGACGTGAACGGGGCTTAACGGAAACGGAATTTGGGGGAATAGTTCAGTATGCTTTTCCCGAAAAATATCCGATGGATTTTCGTTTTCAGCCTGATGGCGCTGTTTGCCGGTGCGGTTGCGGGAGGCGAGCCTGTTCTGCCGCCTCTTCCGGAAGGATGGACGCCGCCGGAATCATCGGAGGATCTGGCGGGACCGGATGTTCCGGTCGTGGAAATTCCCGATGTCGCGGAGGCTCCGCGCAGTCCGGGCGGTGCCCCGGCGGCTGCACCTGAAACGGCGGCGCTGAGTCCGTGGGTCTCTGGTTGCCTCGCGACACCGTCGGAATCCGAAAGTGGTCTGATCGATACGATTGGCGAACAACCCCAAGGCGCGCTATCCGGCGTGGTGGTCTATACGAGCGCCGGGCACGGATTCGGCGCGAATGAGGCCGAGACGGCCTGGATTACTGAGCGGGGCCTGCTGTATTCCGTCAATGAAGACATTGGAAACATCGATCAGCTTAATTACTTCGCCGAGGCCGCCTGGAAGGCGGGCGCCACGGTCGTTCCTTTCCGTCCTTTGGGCCATCAAACCAACGAAGTGGTTCTCGATAATACGGACACCAATGTTTCTTCGCGCGGGCAGGTGACCTACGGCGGCGTCTGGAACAATACAGCCCAGACCAATATTTATTACGGAAAGACCGGGGACGTGGGCTATCGCTATACCGCACTGTGTCTGACCGGTACCACGGCGTGGGCCTCTTACCGGCCAACCATTCCGGCGGCGGGTGAATATCCCGTGTATACCTGGGTGCGGTCGGGGTCGGATCGCGCGAACCAGCTCTACCGGGTGCGGCATGCGGGCGGTGTGACGGATATTCGGGTGAATCACAATCAGGTTGGGAACGGATGGATCTGGCTGGGGAATTACTATTTTGAACAAGGCACGAACGGATGTGTCAACATCAGCAATTATGCGCCGGAAGAAACCGTCGGGGACTCTGTGTTCGCCGATGCGATTCGTTTCGGAAACGGCATGGGAAGCGCGGCGCGCGGTACGGCCGGGATTTCCGGATTCGAGCAGGAGTTGGAATCGTCGCGGTTCTGGGTGATCAAGTCGATGGGGGTCGGGATGGATTCCGGCCTGTACGATCTTTCGGGCTACAGTGACAGCGAAGATAACATCGGACAGCCCGCCCGCTGGGCCAATGCGATGTGTCGCACCAACGGCTGGCCGCGCTGGCGCCGCATTTATGTGGGCTTTCATTCGAACGCGGGAAGCGGATCGGGACGCGGCACCTGGGGTCTCTACGACACGCGCCTGACGAATTATCCCGCTTATTACAAAGCCCAAACCAACCTCGCCAAAAAAATCGCGCTGCGGTCCTACGCCGATCTCAGCACAGCGGCCAGTAACGGTATAGTTTCGAGCTGGAGTGCGCCGTCGCTCTGGATTTACGGAAGCACATACGGCGAAATTTATAACGCCTCCGTCTATTTAAAAATGGATACCACGATCAACGAAGTGGGTTTCCACGATAATGAATCGGATGCCGAAGTGCTGCGTACCCCGGCCGGACGGGAATGGCTGGCGCGCGCGACGGTTCGCGGGGTGATTGAGCATCTCGGCGGATACTACGTCGACAGCGAAGTGCCCGTGGTCTTTGCTCCGGACCGCCCTCAAAACGTGCAGTCGAAAAATACGGCGCCGGGCGAGGTCACGCTGTCGTGGGCGATGCCGTCCCGCACGGCGGCCAGCGGTGATTTGCCGACGGGATTTGCCGTTTACCGGTCGCCGGATGGTCTGGCTTTCGGAAATCCGATTGCGGTGCCCGGGGCCGACACGGTGAGCTGTGTGCTGACGGGACTAACCC
>CAZISY010000062.1:0-20741 GCA_964542025.1 uncultured Verrucomicrobiota bacterium | reverse complement strand
GATTTGGAGTGATATCGAAAATATTCGAGCGAAACGTCCGCTGGTGCATAACATCACGAATTATGTGGTGATGGAATTTACGGCGAATGCGCTGCTGGCGCTGGGGGCTTCGCCGGTGATGGCGCATGCGCGGGAGGAGGCGGCGGAAATGGCGTCGCTTGCGGGGGCGCTGGTGCTGAATATCGGCACGCTGAGTCCGGCCTGGGTGGACGCGATGCGTCTGGCCCGCAGTGCGGCGCTGGCTAAAAACATTCCGGTGGTGCTGGACCCGGTGGGCTGCGGCGCGACCCGGTACCGGACGGATACGGCCCGCGAACTCTTGCAGCATGGACGTTTGGCGGCGATCCGCGGGAATGCCTCGGAAATTGTCGCGCTGTGCG
The DNA here is from genome assembly GCA_964542025.1 of uncultured Verrucomicrobiota bacterium. Classification (GTDB taxonomy): domain Bacteria; phylum Verrucomicrobiota; class Kiritimatiellia; order RZYC01; family RZYC01; genus JAQVYB01. Next base: position 20,361 of record CAZISY010000062.1, on the reverse strand, counting down.
GGGCCGCGGCGTCGGTCACGCGCGGGGTGGACAGTGTGCTGGGCGTTTCGGCGGCGGAGCAATCGGCTCAATCGCTGGCGGAAAAAAGTGCGGATGCGGTGGTGGTCAGCGGCGCGGAGGATTTGATCGTCGGGCCGAAGGGCATCAGCCGTGTGGCCAACGGACATGAGTGGATGGCGCGGGTCACGGGAATGGGTTGCTCCGCCAGCGCACTGGTCGGCGCGTTCTGTGCCGTGAATACGGATGTTCAGTCGGCGGCCACGCATGCGATGATTGTGATGGGAATCTGCGGGGAACGGGCCGCGGCCAAAGCGGGCGGACCGGGCACGTTCAAGGCGGCGTTTCTGGATGCGCTGTTCGCCCTGACGAAGGAAATGGTCGCACAGTCCCTGCGGGTGAGCGGGGCATGAGCCGGGCGTTTGATGTGCGCCTGTATTTGGTTACCGATGCTTCGCTGCTGAACGGGCGCGACCTGGCCGATACGGTGGAGGCTTCGGTGCGCGGCGGGGTGACGCTGGTGCAGCTGCGGGAAAAAGCCCTTGATACGAAATCCTTCATTGAGGAGGCCCGTTTACTGAAGCGCAGGCTTGCGCCGTACGGGGTGCCGCTGATTATTAATGACCGTGTGGATGTGGCAATGGCGGCGGGCGCCGACGGAATTCATCTGGGCCAAAGCGATATGCCGCCTGCCGACGCACGGCGGCTGCTGGGGCCGGACGCGATTATCGGGCTTTCGCTGGAGACGGTGGAAGACGCCGGGCACCTGCGGGGAATCCCGGTGGATTATGTGGCGGCGAGTCCTGTGTTTTCCACGCCTACAAAAACCGATACGTCGCTTCCGCTGGGTCTGGAGGGGGTGCGGGCAATCCGCCGTATGACGTCACTCCCGCTTGTTGCGATCGGCGGGATTCATGCGGGGAATCTGCGCGACGTGCTGGCGGCGGGGGCCGATGGCGCGGCGGTTGTTTCCGCCATTCTCGGGGCGGAACATCCGGAGGCGGCGGCCCGCACGTTACGCGGCTTTTTCTGATGGTTTGGCGGGGGGCGCTGAAAAGAGCCGCGTCATTTCCTTCCAGAGTTCATCGGCATTGCGAGCCCGTTCCATCAGGCGTACGGACTGCGGCGCCTGCATGATTTTGGCGATCTTGGAAAGCATCTGCACATGGATGTCCTGGGTGCCGGACGGGGTGGCCAGGAAGAAGACGTTTCGCACGGGTTGGCCATCCGGGGCGTCCCAATCAACACCGCCCGGGATGCGTCCGAAGGCGAGGACGGGATGGATAATACCTTCCAGTCGCACATGCGGAATGGCCAGCCCATCGCCGACGGCTGTGCCGAATTCCTCTTCACGCGCCAGGGCGGAGGCGGTCATTTGTTCCGGGGTGATACCGGCCGTTCGGCGGGCGGCCAGGGCGGCGAGCGTACGGATTACTTCATGGCGGCCGGCGGCATTCAGATCCACGCGGATACAGTCGGGAGTGATATAATCCAGCAGCGAAACGGCGGAGCGGCGCTTCATGGCCACACGCAGCCAGGGACCCACCATGATGGAGGAAAGCACCGCGCTGAATACAATAGCGACAAACACTTCCTGCGTGATCAGTCCGCTTTCCAGGGCCAGCAGCGCCACGACGATCTCCATCATGCCGCCCGGGGTTTGCAGAATAGAAATCAGGTCGCGGTTCATGCGGGGCACGTTGGTCAGGCTGACGCCCAGCCAGGCGCCGAGATAACGTCCGGCTACACCGATCGCGCTGACCAGCAGCACCAACCCGACGTTAAAATTGCCCACAAAATCGATTTTCAACCCAATGTTGGCGAAAAAGATCGGCACGAACAGGGCGTGTACCATTTGGGAAATGATGCGGCGTGAATCTTCCGAGAGGTTTTTGGCTTCCCCGATGACTACGCCGGCGAGGAAGAACCCGAAGAGCGCGTGGATGCCCAGTCGCTGCGTGATGGAACCGAAGAGCAGGCCCAGCAGACAGGCGAAGGTCAGCGAGGTGGCCGGTTCGGGCAGTTTCTGCTTATTGAAATAGGCGAGGATTCGCGTGGAGAGCGAGCGACCGAAGCGGAGCGTCATGGCGGTGAAGCAGACGGTGGTGAGGACAACGCCGATAATCGGTCCGGGTGAAAAGGAATTTTTGGTGTACAGCCCGAGGATGATGGTGAACAGCATCCATCCGATCAGGTCGTTCACCGCCAGGGCCGACATGGTCAGGAAGCCGAGGTCGGTTTTGAGGAGCTTCAAATCATGCAACACCCGGGCGGCCACCGGCATGGCGCAGATGGCCATGACAGCCGCCATGAAGAGCGCGAACAGCAGGCGCCGGTCGGGATTCGGCAGAAAATGATCGGGCAGAAAATAGCAGGGAAGAAAGGCAATCAGCATGGGGATAATAATATGCGCCAGGGCGATGACCAGGGCATTGCCGCGATGCCGCCAGGCAACGGAGAAGTCGATTTCCAGCCCGGTATCGAGCAGCAGGAAAAGCACCCCGATCCAGGCGACGGTTTCAAGCATGTTCTGCTGGGTGACATCCGCCGGGAAGAGCATGCCGTGCAGCTCCGGGAAATAGCGTCCGAACAGCGTGGGTCCGAGGATGATGCCCACGAGAATTTCGGCGGTGAGCGCGGGCTGATTCCAGCGGGTGAATAGCTCGCCCAGTCCACGCGTGCAGAGCGTCAGCACGAAAAGCTGAATCAGAAAAATCAGAATATTCGTTTCACTCAGAAGGTGCATGACATTCCGCGCCGGCCTGCCGGCACCATGCCGGCAGCAGGGATATGATAGGATACGGCGATTTTAAAAGGAAAGCCTTTTGCGCGGTGGGGGAGAAAAAACAGAGACGCAAAAAAAACGGAACGGCGTGTTGCGCCGTTCCGTTCAAGGCCATTCCCTCCGGCCTTTTCAGGCCGGGAAAAGCGGCGGATTTATTTCCCGCGGCGGGTTCTCACTTTGTAGTACGCATTGTTCACGGCATCCACGGCGCCGGTCACCACAAGCGTTCCGCCGGAAGCCTGAACGCCGGACTGCAGCACGGTGAATTCCCCGTTCAGCAGATTGGTACACATGAGCAGATCGTAATAACGTCCGGGCACGGCATACCAGCCGATCTGAATTTGGCCGGGATTATTGCTGCGGTATTCCGGCGGCAGGAAAGCCAGGAGGGAGGAATCGCTCTTCGGGTTGGTGTCGGCCATGTATTCCTTCCAGTCCGCGAATCCATCCCCATCAAAGTCCGACTGCTCGGTAATGGTGTAGGCGGAGCCGAAGATTTGGGCCTTCCAGCTGTCAGGCACGCCGTCACCATCCAGGTCGTCATCAGGCAGGGCGACTTTCTGGCCGGTGAGGGTGACGAAGCTGTATCCGTAGTTTCCATATTCATCCAGGGTGCCCGCGATGGAGGAGCCCAGGTAGGAAGCGGAGAGATAGCGGTCGTTGCCGTTGGTGCTGGCACTGACAAAGATGCCGGAGAGGTGTACGTTGGTCAACTGCGCCAGACTGGTCGCGTTCAGATTGGTCCACGGGATGGCGCATTCCCAGCGCTTGGTACCGCGGGCGGGCGTGTCGTCCCAGGTGGAGCCGGAGGAAATGGTTCCCGTACCATCGAATTGCGACAGGCGGGCGCCGTTCATCGCGGCAAAGCCGTTTGTTTCGATAGTGAAGAGTCCCTGCCCGAACGGGGAGCCGCTGACGAGATTGAAGTCAGTGAAATTCCCATCGCCCCAGACATCGCCGAGGAGAATGGCGACATCGGCGGGCGGGAAGAAGGCGACGTTATGCAGGTTGTCGAGGCCGGCCGGCGCGCCGGAGCAGTTCCACAGGTTGTCCGCGTCCTTTGCGAGCGTGTCCACCGAGAGGAAGAGGCAGAGGGCATTGTTGCTGCCTGCCACATCCATGCCGTACGCCCCGATGTAGAGGTTGGTTTCGTCATAGTTGACGTACACCTTGCCGAAGCGTCCGAACCCGGCTTCATGCACGGTGGCGGGGGAAGCGCCTTCCGTCAGGTCGAAGTTATCGCCGATGTTGTTCGGGCTTCCGGCGGCGGTGATTTCGGGCGAGCCGTAGAAGAACTGAAGGACGTTGGTATCGGGGGCTGCGGTGATTTCCGCCACCCAGTTCCATCCGTCGTTATTGTCTTCCACAAAGGTGGCGCCGTTGCTGTTTTTAAAGTTCACGGTGAGGCGGGAACTGTTGTTGGGGATGAGGTGCGTATAGGCCCACAGATGCGTGCCGATGTTCGTCATCGGATAAATGTCATAGGTACTCCAGTCATCGCAGGTGATGGTGGCATATACGGCGGAGGCATTCGTCAGTACGCGGCCGTCCGCATTGTAGGTGATGGTCACGGGCTGCTCTTCGGTCGGCACGGCCGGGTTGAAGGTCACGGCGGCGTTGGTGCTTTCGCAGTCTGTCATGGCCGCGCTGTAGTTCTGCCCGTTGTTGTTCTCCCAGATGGAGCCGCCATCATTGAAGCAGACGTTGATGGTGCGGGTACCGGCCGGGGGATAATACAGGTATTCCCATCTGCCGTTGGTGGCGGTCATGACCGGATCCGGAGAAACGACGCCCTGCCAACCGTTGTAGCCGACGTGAATGTAGACGGGGGTGGCCCCGGCCAGTACGCCGTTGGCTTCGCTGCCGGTGCTGTACATGATGCGGACGGGTTCGCAGGCCGAGGGAGCCGCCGGGTCGAACACAGCCATCGGGTAATTGGTGTCGCAGTTGGCGACGCTGACGCTGTAATCGGCGCCGCTGTTGTTATCCAACACGCCGGAAGTATTGCTGAAGCAGCAGATGACCTGATAGGTCTCTGCCGGCGTGGTGTAGGTGTAGGTCCAGTAATTGGTATCGGTGTCGGTGGTCATGAGATGGTTTTCCGCATCTGCCCAGGCGTTTCGTCCGATGTGAATGTACACGGAGGAGGCATTGGTCAGGAGGGAACCCGTCTTCTTATACTTAATGGTAACCGGCACACAGCCCGACGGCGCGGCGGGAACGAAATCCACGTAATTCTGCGGCGCGCTGTTGGAATAGGAGCCAACGAACACATGCTTGATATCGCTGCGGTTGGTGTTGCCCAGCGAGTCCACCGCTTCCACGAAGTAATCAATGAGGACATTGTTCTGTCCGGTGATTTGTGATTTGAACATTTGCGCGCGGGCCACCGGATCGGGCACCACGGGACCCTTCGTGCTCGGATCCCAGGAACCGGTCATGCTCTGAATGTTCCAGGCATTGACTTCGCTGCCGCCGGCGAACGTCTCGTTCTGAATGGAGCTGATCGGATTAAACCCGTCTTTGTCGGTGCGCCAGCAGAGGCGGACGGCGCCCAGGCCGCTGACGTCATCCACATACGACCACACGGTGAAATTGGAATCCTGGGGTGTTTTCTCATCCCAGAGATAAGCGCCGGGGTTCCAGGAGCTGCGCTGCGGCGGGAAGATGCTCGGCCCTTTGGTATCGCTGTTCGGATGGGCATTGATCACGTTCATGGCATGAGTGACCGCCATGTTGCAGGCGCGGGTTACGTTGCCGTCCCACGGATTGGTGCGGTCATAATCCCAGTACCAATAGCAGGAGGTTTCGCCGTTCAGATAGTAGTGCCAGGCCTTGGCGGTATCGTTGCCGATCCCCCACTCCACATCGTTCATGCTGTAACCGTTATCCAGCGTATCGGCCAAAATCACGCGGTTCTGCGCGGCGACCAGCACCGACCACGACCAGCGGTCCGGATTTTCCCCGCTCGTGGAGGAACCGTCGTTATTATAATTTGAAGCCAGCCATTTTTCGTAGTACGGGGTGCCGCCATCGATGCCGATCCAGGAACCGGATTCCACATGAATGATGTCATTGGCATTCACCGGATACGTGTCGAGATAATCCTGCACACTCCAGTGGTCGAACTGTCCGTTGCTCTGGCACATTCCCAGGAAGGTGCCGTGCTGACCGTTCCAGGCATCGGAATTTTTCATGCCGTAGTTGTCGCCGTCGCTGTGACAGAGAATCAACATTGGGGCGGAAGGATTGGTATTCACGCCGGTCACGCTGCCCCAGACGTTTTCGGGTTTAAAAGACCCGTATCCGCCGCGTCCGTTTTCATTGCCTTCGTAGCGCCCTGCGGGCACCGCGACGATTTTCTGTTTAGTCCCCGTGTAGGGATTCACATACTGCACATAGTGCGGCTGGTAGGACCACGGGGCCAGCACTTTGGTCGGCGCCCATACATTCTGCAGGCCCACCCAGGTGCTTTTCAGATTCGTCGAGCTGCCGTTGACCATGTCGGCCGGATTCGGACGGCAGGAACTTGCGGATGACCACGGGAAATCCTCGACGGTGCGGAAGAGGTGTCCGTTGTCCACGATCACCCATTCCAGCCCTTCGGCCACGAGTGCGGGAATGATCGTTTCATCGAACGCGCATTCCGGGGGCCAGAAGCCTTTGGAGTAATAGCCGCCGGTGTTCCAGCGGTCGGTGTACTGCTCTTTATGCAGTTTGATCTGCATGATCATGGATTCTTTGCAGGTAAGCGGCATCAGGCTGTGATGGTAGGGAATGCCGACGATGTCCAACCGGGGATTATTCATGGACGTGCGCAGACCGTTGCGGCCCCAGCGATATCCATCCGCATTGGCATTATAGCCCCAGAGGTTGTTGCAGTTCTCGCCCAGCGAGCCGGAGTAGCTCACCTGCGCGCCGGCGTGAGGCATCCCGCGATCCGCGCCCTGCTGCACGGCGTCTTTGGGCCAGGTGGTGTAGGCGGAAATGCGATCGCCATCAAAAACGCCCGGCACGGAGAAATTAAAATACTGCGAGGAATCGTTGATGCTGACATACGGATAATAAATCGGCTGGTGCATATGCCAGAGATAGGTGACGATGTATTCCTGATCAGCAAACAATCCCGTTGCGCATAAAGCACTTAGGACTGATGCCGCCAGCATTTTCCAAGTATTTTTCATGGTGAATCTCCTCTTTTGACGAATCAAGTATAACGCTTAACCCTTCACAGAGTAGAGCGTTTTATCTCTTTTGTTAAGGTTTTTTTGCGCGGCGTGCGCGATGGGGCGTTCAGCGGGGCTTTTTCACGTCGGGCGGAACGGTGTAGATGCCCAATTGCTCCGCCCGATCCAGGATGCCACCCGCGTGCTGCATCAGGTGATTGTGGTAGGCCAGCCCACTGCCGTACACATACCAATCCGCCGTTTTATCTTCCAGTGTGCGCCGGTGCCGCGTCATGTATTCACGGGCGTCCAGTCCGTGCCACACCCAAAAGAGCAGGCTCCCCGCCGTGACCAGGGCCGCGAGGGTCGTATCTTTTTTCTCCCGCGGGCGGCATTGCAAATACAGCCCCAGCACACTGCACAGAATCAGAATGGAGTTGATGCGGTAGCGGGGATACCACGCCGCCTCCGCCCCAAACGTCACACGGCTCAGAGCGGCGACCGCCGCCGTGATCAGCAGAAAGATCAGCATGGCGGCCAGAGCCGGTTGAGTATAGGCGCGCCGCAGGAACAGCAGCCGCACCGAAAGCACGGCCAGGAACAATCCGCCCCAGGTCGTCCATTCGGGATAGGGCAGAATGAAGTACCCGCCTGTGAACCGCAGAAAAAAAAGCGCTGCCGCCATCGGCTCGCGCAGCCCGGCGAGCAGTCCCGGATGATGGCCGGGCTGATGGTAGCCGGTGAAATATAAAACGGCCGTGATCAGCAGGGCGCCCGCCAGCAGCCCGTTATCCAGCAGATAGCGCGGCTGCCAAAAACGCGCCGGGCCGCCGCCTGCCAGCAGTTGGCGCATAAAAAGCGTCACCATGAGCGCCGGAAAGACGAAGAGTCCGTTGCCGTTGCTGTAGGCCGACATCATGGCCGCCGCCACGGCCAACCCGCGCACGGCGGGGCGTTCCGATGCAAAGTAAAGTACAAAGGCAAGCAGGGCAAAAAACTGAATCGTAATGTTCTGCGTGGCCGCCGAAGCCCATATCATATTGTGCCACGGTGCAAAGCTGAACAGCAGCGCGCCCAGCGCGCACCCATACACCGCCCGCAGATTCGATTGCCGTCCAATAACCAGATACAGCACGAAAAGTCCCGCCATGCACAGGTTCCCCGCCAGGGTGATGCCCGTGAAGTTCACGCTCCCCAGGCACAGCCGGGTGGCTTCGGTCAGCAGGCGGGCCGTCAGAATACGGTGTTCGTTGCTCTGCCCAAAGAGCTGACTCATCCGTTCTGCGGGCGGCGCTTCACTGTAATAGAGCAGGTTGTCGAAATCATCGTAATACGGAATGTTGGCGGTGAATCGGAGTACCGCTCCGAAATAGAGCAGCAGGAACACCAGCGAAACGGCCGAAGTGACGACAAGCGCCGCCCGACGCCTCATTGCGCCAAACCCCACCGCCCAAAGCCACCCCGACGCCAAACAAAGGAGCGGTAAAATCATCAGCAGTTGTATTTTTTCCCGGCGCTGCCGCTGCCGTTCTTTCCATTCATCGGACGTCTTGAGCTGTTCGCAAAGCCAGTCCGCATCCTTCCCCTCCTGCAGATGCCGCGCATAGATCGCCAGCCCTTCGGCATCCGGCGGACGGCCCAGCGTATCCTGATAACAGCGCATCACCACGTTGGTCGGATTTTCCGGGGTGTCCGCGCGCGCCGTGGTGACCGGAAAACTGCAAAGCATGCACACCAGCAGGCCCAGACCGAGCCATGCCCCTGCAACGAATTGAAACCGATTGCTATTCATAATTGTTTAACACCGATGACGGATAACGTCGCCGCCTGCGCCGACTGTTTCAGGGCGCAAATAGTAGACATCGCCGAAGCGCCTTGTCAACCGGCGATACGCCGGCCCCGCCGCGCAAACGGAGCTCGCGCAAATTCCGAAACAGGCTTTTACTTTTCCCATGTTCCACCCTATCCTTACCGCAAATTTCCACCAGTGAGGCGACTATGATCGGACAACGCGTGGTACGCATCGACGGGCATGAAAAAGTAACCGGACGGGCTCTCTACGGGGACGATCTGCAACTCCCCGGCATGCTTCACGCCGCCGGACGCCATACGGATATCCCCGCCGGCAAAATCACACGCCTCGACATTACCGCGGCCGCCGCCATGCCCGGCGTCCGGGCCATCGCGCTTTATCGCGACATTCCCGGACAAACCCGCCTCGGACCGATTCGCCCCGATCAATATGTGCTTGTGAAGGATGAGGTTTTTTATTCCGGCGACGTGCTCGCCGTGGTCGCCGCCGAAACCCGCGCGCAGGCCCAGGCCGCCGCCGACCGCATTGCGGCGGAATACGAACCCTTCACCCCCGTCACCGATGTGCGCGAGGCCATCAAACCGGACTGCCGCCGGGTGCATCGGGAGTACGAATCCAATCAGGTGCTGCATTATCCGCTGCGCAGGGGCAACGTGGAGGAAGGCTTCGCGCAGTCCGCGCATGTCATCGAGCGCACTTACGAAACCGGCTTTCATGAACATGCCTACATCGAACCGGAATCCCTCACCGTGGCGCCCGATCCGGCCACCGGCGGATATACGATCTACGGCTCCGTACAGAATCCCTACACAACGCGCCGTTTCGTGGCGCAATTCATGAAGCTGCCCCTGAACCGCGTCGTCGTGAAAAGTTCGGTACTGGGCGGTTCGTTCGGAGGCAAGGACGATCAGGTGAGTTATCTCGCCTGCCGCGCCGCCCTGCTCTGCTCCATGACAAATCAGCCGGTCAAAATCACACTGACGCGCGAAGAATCCATCGTGGAATCCTACAAACGCCACCCCTACGTCATGACGTACAAAGTCGGATTCGATGCGGAGGGTCGGCTCCTCGCCATGAAAATCAATATTCTGGCCGACAGCGGCGCCTACTCCGCGCAAAGCTTTTTCGTCACCTGGCGCTCCGTTGTGCAGGCCACCGGACCCTACGTCATTCCGCACGTCAGCACCGACATCACCACTGTTTACACCAACAACACCTACACCTCCGCCTTCCGCGGTTTCGGTTCCCCGCAGGTCATCTTCGCGCAGGAATCCCTCATGGATGAAATCGCCGCGCTCTGCGGAAAAACCCCGATGGAAATACGCCTCCTCAACGGCTACCGGCAAAACAGCATCACCGCCAGCGGCCAACAGCTTTCCGGCCATACCGTCTCTCTGCATGAAGTCATTCAGAAAGCCGCCGACGAGGCCGACTACTCCGCCCGCGCCGCCGAATATGCCGCGCGCAACGCCGAAGGCGGACGTTACCGCTACGGCATCGGCATGGCGTGCAGTTTTCGCGGCTGCTCACTCGGTGCGGAAGGGACCGACACCTCCTGCGCCATTCTCCGCGTGTGGCCTGACGGCAGCATCACCCTGGGCACCGCCGTTCATGAAAATGGGCAGGGCCTCGCCACCGCCATGTGCATGACGGCCGCCGAGGAACTCGGCCTGCCCCTCGAACGCTTCACCTTCATGCCCTCCCAAACCGATGCCATGCCCGACGGCGGCCCCACCGTCGCCTCGCGCGGAACCATCGTCGGCGGCAATGCGGTGATTGATGCCGCGCGCCGAATCAAGGCCGACCTGTTTCGGGTCGCCGGCGAAATGCTGGGCGCCGCCGATCCGGCCGATACCTGCTGGGAAAAGGCCGCCATACGCTGCCTCTCCACCGGCAAAACCATTTCCTTCGATGAGGCCGTCCAACTCGCCGTGCGCCGGGGCATCCCCCTCGAAGCCTGCGGATGGTTCTACGGCCCCAAAGTCGGCTGGGAAGAAGCCACCGGACAGGGCGATGCGTACTTCACCTATGTCTACGGCTGCCAGATTGCCGACCTCCGTGTGGACACCCACACCGGGCGCATCGAAGTCCTGCGCATCGTCGCCGCGCACGATCCCGGCAAAGCCATCAACCGGCTCGGTCTCGAAGGCCAGATTTACGGCGGCGTGGCCCAGGGCCTCGGCTACGGCCTGTTCGAAGATTTCAATATTCAGGACGGCGTGGTCAAAGCCGCCAATTTCGATGAGTACCTCATCCCCACCGTCAAGGACATGCCCGAAATCATTCCGCTCATCATCGAGAATCCGGATCCGCTCGGTCCATACGGCGCGAAGAGCATCGGCGAACCCACGCTGGAACTCGGCGCCGCCGCCATCAACAACGCATTCGCCAACGCCACGGGACGCTTCAACCGTAATCAGCCGCTGACCCTCGAACAGGTGGTCCTCGGCAAAAACCTGAAAAAGCCCTCACGGGCCGGCGATGCCGCCGCCGAATGCAAACACGGCGGGCCCGCCAAGTCCACCGGACGCATCAGCGCCATCGAATCCTTCACGCCGAAAAATATCGGCGAAGCCCTGTTCCGTCTTTCGCAGCAGCCCGCCCCCGTCCTGCTCGCGGGCGGTACGGATGTGGTCATCCGCCTGCGCAGGGAATCCGCGCCGAAAACCGTGCTGAACATTTCCGCCCTCCCCGAACTGAAGGGCATCCGCTTCGACCGCGGCGCGCTTGTGATCGGTGCCGGAGAAACCATTTCCGACATCCTGAAAAATCCGCTCGTCCGCGAATATGCCCCGCTCCTCTGCGAAGCCATCCGCCAGATTGGATCGCTGCAAATCCGCAATCGGGCCACCCTCGCCGGAAACCTCGTCAACGCAGCGCCCTGTGCCGACTCCGTACCGCCCCTGCTGGCCTGCAATGCCACGCTCCGCCTGCAATCGGCCTCCACCGAACGGATCGTCCCCGCGGAGGCATTCATTGTGAAGAACTATCAGTCCGTCATCCAACCCGACGAACTGCTCACGGAAATACGCGTTCCGCTGATGGATCACTCGGCCTATCGGTATGTGTTCCACAAACTCGGACGCCGCAACGCGCTCAACATCACCCGCATCAGCGTCTGCCTGCTCGTGCGCATCCGCGAAAACCAAATCGAAGAGTGCCGCCTCTCCTGCGGCTCCCTCTTCCACATTCCCTGCCGCCTGCCCGATATTGAAACCCTCGTGACCGGCAAGCCCCTGAACGACGCCACCATCGAAAGCATAAGCCCGTGCCTCGACGGCCTGATCGAAAAGGCCATCGGGCGGCGCTGGTCCTCGGAATATAAAAAACCCGTCTTCATCCACATGGCGCAGGACGCATTCCGCGCCATCCAACAGCCGCACAAGCCGGAGAATGCCTGACCATGAAAATCCAATTCACCGTCAACCGCCGAAAAGAATCGATAGAAGTGTCCGACTCCAAACGGCTGATCGACATCCTGCGCGAAGATCTGCGCCTGACCGGCACGAAGGAAGGCTGCGCCATCGGAGAATGCGGCGCCTGCACCGTCATCATGAATGGGAAGGCTGTTCCCTCCTGCCTCGTACTCGCCTGCCAGTGCGACGGCGCCGACATTCAAACCGTTGAATCGCTGGAAACCGACCGCACCCTCTCCCGCCTCCAACGGTCCTTTTTGGAACACGGCGCCGTACAGTGCGGATTCTGCACCCCCGGCATGCTCATGAGCGCCAAGGCCCTGCTCGATGCCAACCCCCACCCCACCACGGAAGAAATTAAAACCGCCCTGGAGGGCAACCTCTGCCGCTGCACCGGATACGTCCAGATTGTTGAAGCCGTCCAATCCGTCGCCGAAAAAAAGGCCGAATGACATGCACCGAAATGATTTGCTGAACGAGCTGCACGCCTATGCGCTGCGCCACCCGGAAGAACAGGCCGTGACGGAACGATTTACGGTGTTTGTCGCAGAACACACCGACTGTTTTGAACGCTCGCTGAGCATCGGTCATGTGACCGGTTCGGCCTGGGTGGTGAACCGGGCGGGCACCCACACGCTCCTGACCCATCACCGCAAGCTCAATCGGTGGCTGCAACCCGGCGGCCACGCGGATGGGCATCCTCATCCCATGGACGTCGCCCTGCGGGAAGTTTGGGAAGAAACCGGATTGAAGGACGTCGAATGCGTTTCACGGGAAATCTTTGACCTGGATATTCACACTATTCCGCAGCGGGGTTCCGAGGCGGCCCATGATCATTACGATGTTCGTTTTGCCGTGAGGGCGGCCGGGTCGGAAGCCTTCACGGTGAGTGAGGAATCACATGCCCTGTGCTGGGTGCCGATTGCCCAACTGATGGAAAAGTCCGGGGAGGAAAGCATGCTCCGGATGCAGCGCAAATGGTTGAATCGGCAGGCGCCTCCTCTGCAGGCCCTCTGACAGGCCGCTCTGCTCATGAAAAAAAGAAAAAACGCTGGCTCCTCTGCCGGTCCAGCGGTTACTCTGTGCGGCGTATTCAAAATCAGCGATTTGGGAGAGTATATATGGCAGCATACACGATGGACGGCGTGATCAAGGTGATCATGGATGAACAGACGTTCGGCAGCGGATTCACCAAGCGTGAATTTGTGGTGACCACCAAAGAGGACAAATATCCTCAGGATATCAAATTTGAAGCCGTCAAAGAGCGAACCGCTCTTCTCAACGACGTCAAACCCGGGGACGAAGTGACCGTCACCTTTGACCTGCGCGGCAACGAATACAAAGGCAAGTATTACGTGAATTTGGTCGCCTGGAAACTGGACCGGCCCGGCGCCGGACAGGAAGGCGCCCCGGCCAAAAAAGGAAGCGCAAAAACCGCCGAAGATCCCCGCGAAGTGCCGGAAGATTTCGACGACATCATTGACACCCCGTTCTGATCCGCGCCCCGAAAACGAGCGGTTTGCGGCACACGGACGTCAGCGTTCGATGTTGGGATCCCGCTCGCGAATATAGCTCATCAGTCGCTTGGCCATATCCGAGTAGGCCTGAATTTTGGAATAATCAAACTCCACGTTGTTCAGGTACTGAAGGATCAGCGCCTCGCCCACGGACGCCTGCGGCAGGATTCCCGCAAAGAAAAAGCCCAGCTTCTCCAGCTCCTCCACCAGGTAATATGATGCGGGATCTTTCATGTTCACAAAAAGAAACACGGCGGCAATCTGTTTGAGGCACATGGATTTCAGCGCCGATCGGACTTCCTTCACGGCCTGTACCCCGGGACGGATCAAATGAATTTCGCCGCAGCTCTCCGTTGTAAACACCCGGCAATCAATCAGCGATTCTTCAGCCGGCAGAACCGGGCGCTCCGGCGGGACGACATACGTGTGCGAAGCCCCCAGATTGGTGTAGATATTCTCAATCATCGCCCGATGGTGGGCAGGCGGGTACAGCGTCAGCGACTGCGGTTTTACGAGATACTTGTAACTCATGATCACGCTGATTCGCTGCGTATTCTGCTCCATGCCCTTGAATTCCCAGGTGGCCGGGCTGGTGGCCAGTTCAATACCGCAGTCGCCGAACCCGTGCTTCACCATGACCTTCTGCGTGAATACATGATTACTCACTGCATACGCATATATGCCCGCCAGATGATGATCTTTCGCATTGAACAGATAATCACAAAGCCGATTCATGCAGCCCTGTCCGCGATATTCCAGATTGACGAATACGAACGTCAACTCGGCAATCTGCGCGCCCGGCTCGGGATAAACCAGCGCCGCATGCCCCATGAATACGCCGTCCTTCGTGACCGCCACCGCCGAAAGCATTTTTCCGGATTGATTCAGCTCGATCAGGCGGTCGGGAAAATAGATGTGCTCATCAAAAAACGTATATCCGTGCGACTTGTAGGCGCAGCGCGACACCTCAATGGCTTCCGACGGCTGCAAATCGCGTACGTCGTAATCGATGTGTTCCTGAATGATCTGCGGCTCACGCCGCACGGCGGGGTCCGCTTCCTCCTCCAAAAGTTCTTCTCCATATTCTTCAATGTTCCGGTTTGGCAAATACTTGATCAGATGCGTCTCTTTCCCTTCCGGACCCAAATTGTGAAAAGAAACCTCGTCCATCATGCTGCGCATCAGGTGCATGCCGAGTCCTTTGGACGCCCATATTTCCTCGGCTTTTTCCGGGTTGTATGCCGGGAGCTGCCGCGGATCAAACGGCATGCCCTTCTCCTTAATCCGAATCCGTATGCCCAGGGGTATTCGTTCAAAAAAAATGTCAAAGGTGTTGCTGTCATCCGTATCAAAGGCATGCTTGATGACATTGGAAACGGCTTCCTCAAGAGCCAGCTCAATTTTACCGATGGCTTCCTCATTGAAACCATACTTGGCGGCTACGCCGGCCGCACATTGCTGGGCGATGCGAAGATAGCCGATTTCCGCCGGCAGGGTGAGTCTGACAGGGCGCGATTTATTCATGGAGTCCTCCGTAGTCCGTTACTGATTGGATGGATTCTATCGGCGATCAGTTGGTCATGAAAGATTTTTCTTTTTCCGTCAGGGAAAATAGCGCATGGATCATCCATGACTTCGTCACGCGATGCAGCAGATACTCCCCCGAAAAAGGCGGATCTGATTTTGGCCAACGGCCATCTGTTTCCGGCGTCTGTGGAACAGGGCCGGACTCTATCGCTGGCCATCGCCGGCGGACGGATCGCGGGCATCGGCACGGAATCGGACCTCGCCCCGCAGATCGGCCCACGCACTCAGCGGATCGATCTGAAGGGAAAAACGCTGCTGCCCGGTTTTGTGGATGCGCACCTGCATCCGCTGCACGGCGGGTTGCTCCTGCTTCAATGTGACCTTACAGGACGCTTTTCCGTCGGGGAATATCAGGATGTCATTCGAGCCTTTTCCGCGGCGCATCCCGATCGCCCGCTCATCCGGGGCGGCGGCTGGACGGCCGGGGCGTTTCCGCAGTCCGGCCCCGACCGGGCCATGCTGGATGCCGTCATCCCGGACCGGCCGGTATTGCTCAAAGCCATGGACGGCCACTCCATGTGGGTGAATTCCATCGCGCTGAGACAGGCCGGCATCCACGCCGACACCCCGCAACCCGACGGGGGGCATATCGAAATAAATCCCGCCACCGGCGAGCCGACCGGCTGGCTCAAGGAATGGTCCGCCATGGCGCTCGCGGAATGCACCTTCCCGCCGGTGTCACCCGCAGATTATCTGGATGCCGCCCGCGCGTTCATGCGTAAAGCAGCGCACGCCGGCATCACCGCAGTACAGGACGCCATGGTGAGTGAATCGGAATTTCAGGTGTATGACGATTTGGACCGCCGCAACAAACTGACGCTGCGCGTACATGGCGCGGCGCTGTGCCGTCCGCAGGATACCGATGCGGATCGGAATCGCATCCGGCAATGGCTTCAGCGTCCGGCCACACCCTGTTTCCGCATGAATGCAGTGAAACTTTTCGCCGACGGCGTGGTAGAAGCGCATACCGCCAGACTGAAAGAACCCTACACCGATCAACCCGATAACCGGGGAACCCTGATTTGGCCGGAGGAACAATTTATCGCCGAAGCAGAGCGATGGAATGCGCTGGGCGCGGGAGTGCATATCCATGCCATTGGCGATGAGGCCGTACGCCTGGCCGTGGATGCCCTGGAGCAGTCCATCCGCCGTCATGGCGTCCGTGATGCCCGGCATCAAATCGCCCATCTGGACCTCGCGGACCGCCCCGAGCTGCTCCGCATGCAGCGGCTGGGTCTCATTGCCGTGGTTCAACCCGCCTGGTTCTACATTGACCACGGCTTTTTCGACACCACGCTGCCCTATCTGGGACGCGAGCGCGCCTTCCGGCAGTACGCCCTGCGCACTATGCTGGATTTGGGAATACCGATTGCCGGAAGTACCGATTGGCCGTACGGCGGTGATGCCGCGGCGTTCCATCCACTGGAGAGCATTCAGGTGGGCCTCACGCGACTCGGCCTGCATGCGGACTATCCGAATGCGTTTGTTCCCGAGCAATGCGTCTCTCTACACGAGATGCTGATGCTCTGCACGCGCGGCGGCGCGTATGCCCTCGGCCGTGAACACGAATTCGGCGTTCTGAAACCGGGCATGCTCGCAGATTTAGTCGTGCTGGACGGCGACCTTTTTCAAACGCCCGCCACTGAAATTTATCGCAGGAACGTGCTTCTCACGCTGATGGAGGGGCGACCCGTTTACGCTGACCCGGCGTGGCGCGGCATCGGTCAGTGTGTGAGCAACTGATAGATTCCCTGAGCGCTCATATTCTTCGTCAGCAAATCGTGTCCGACATGATTGATCTTCTGCGTGATGGCGGACACAAATTGAAGGTGGGGCCCCGCAGCCTGCAGCGGCGCCAGTTCCATCACAAAAATCTGCGAAGGCTTTCCGTCCAGCGCCTCAAAATCCACCCCTTCTTTTTTAATGCCGATTGCGCACACAATCGTATTCACCTGATTGGTCTTCGCATGCGGAAGCGCAAAACCATCCTGCAAGCCGGTGGGGACAATTTTTTCGCGCTCCTGCAAGGCAGCCAGCACCTCTGCTTTGTCGTGAATATTTTCATTGGCGGCCAGCAAATCAAGCAGCTCTTCAATAATGCCTTCTTTGGTCGTGGCCTTCAGGTTCGGCTGAATACTGCGCTCCGAAATAAAAGAACCCAGCGAAAACGACCGCTTGCTTTCATTCTTCACCGACTCGCCGAGCTTTTTCCGAATGGCGAACGAGTCGATCGGCTTGCTCAGTCCGTCCAGCATGGCCCGAATATCGGCCGCCGCTTCAAACACCGCCGAATTGATGATGTGCTCATCCTGCTTTTCGCAGTCGAACATGATCGTCTTGTAATCGTGATGGATTTCTATCGTCATTTCATTTTGGCGCATCTGATAAACGTCCCGGCCGTTATGTTCCAGCGCATGAATGAAAAATCCGTCACTTTCAAAGGCCGCCAGCAGCTTGGTAAACATCATTTCAGCAATTTCGCGGGATGGGAATTGGAATTCGAACATATGACGTTCCGCCACCTGAACCGTGTGCGTCGTTCCCGGCGCCGGATTTTTAAACAGGTGGACCATCAACACCGGCGCCGCCACCGTCGTGATGGCCGTCATAATGATAGCCACCCCGAACTCCTGCTGACTGAGAACTCCCATGGACAACCCAATTCCCGCAATAATCAGCGCCACTTCGCCGCGGGGAACCATGCCCACGCCGATCCGCAGCGCCCCCCGCAGGTTGAAGTGAAAAAACAGCGAAGGAATGCTGCACCCGACGATTTTGGCCAGGATCGCCGCCAGCGAATAGAACAGCCCAAACAGAATGATGGATGGCGACGAGAGTACCTCGAAATTCACCATCATGCCCATACTGCAGAAAAATACGGGAACCAGCAACTCCTGGATCGGCTCCAGTTTTTCCTGAATCACGCGGCTGATATCCGTCTGAGATAGCGAGAGTCCCGCCACATACGCGCCGATAATCATGGCCAGCCCGGCCTTTTCAAAAAGACCGGAGAGAATCAGCGCCAGCCCAAGCGCCATAATGGCAATGGCGGTGCGATCCTTGAACAGCTTCAGCAATCCGCTGATGCGCCGGGCGAAAAGAAGCCCCAGCACCGTGCTGCCAATCCAGATACCGATGGCTTTAACCGCAATGATACCTATATGTCCCCAATCAAACGCCCCCGAAGCTTTGGACGCCGCAATGGCACCCAACACCACGGCCAACGCAATGATTCCGAGTACATCATCCACCACCGCCCCTGCCAGAATGGTCACACCTTCCGGAGAGGAGAGTTTCTTTTTTTCTGAAAGAATTCGAGCCGTAATGCCCACCGAAGTGGCGGTGGACACCACGCCCAAAAACAGGCAGGGCGGATCAAAGAAGCCGAACTGCTGCCCCATGAGCCAATCGTCCACCAGCACCATGGCCAAATCCCCCATCACGAACGAAGCCACCACGCCGCCGAGGCCCACAGCCGTCCCGGCCACCGAGTAACGCAGGAAAAGTTTTAAATCGCTTTCAAGTCCGGCCAGAAAAAGCAGTATGATGGCCGCCAGCGAACAGATGCCGTAGAGTTCGATGGAGACCGGGAATCCGGCGACTTCCTGGAAAAAACCATGAGGAAAGCCCGGCAGCGGAATGCCTCCGAGCAGATAGGGGCCTATCACCATACCCACACAGAGTTCACCCAGCACCCCCGGCAAGTGAATACGCTTAAACGCAAGCGCCCCGAATTTGGCGCAGAAGGTAATCACGCCCAACTGGAACATCAGCACCATCATTTGATGACCGATTCCGCCCACGACAGGCTCGCCCGAAGAGGCCCACGCGGAAGACATTGTCGCCGCAAAAACTCCTAAAATGATCACCGTTCTTTTCATGCGCAGTACCGCTCTTCCCGGCGTGGTCGCCACAGCCTATAATCATTAAATAAACCAGAATCCGGGAATACGCACAAGAGCGGATACGCCGTGAGCGAAAAAAACACACGAAGATCATCCGGAGGCCGTCACGCAGCCTCCGGATGCAGGGAAGGGAATCATTATGGCGGGATGCGCCGGACTCAGAACGAGTGACTGCATTCCATGGTCAGGGAGCGCTGTGTCTTTTGCTCCTGCATAACCCGGTACCGCTGTTCGATCAATGCGCACATGCTGCGCGTGAATTCCGAAGGCCGTACATGGTCCACATTCCAAATCAGGTCATAGACGGATTTTTCCCGGATGTCCCAATGGTGATATTCCCGCAGAAACTTGGCCCGCTCCGTATCCAGCGAACGCATTTTTCGAATGGCGTCTTTTTCGGAAAGATTGTATTCGGCCATGATGTTTTTGATCCGGTACGGATCTTCCGCCTGCAAACGGATGTGAATTCCCCCCGGCATATCGCGGGTCAACAGAACGCCTGCCCGCCCGACGATGATCACTTTGCCCAATCGGGCCAGCAGCCGGATGACGTCATCAATTTTTTTCTGAAGCGTATACTGCTGAGGCTTTCCGATCAGCATTTCATACGCCATTTGCTGTAAACCTTCCTTGCGGTATTTTTCCTCCACCATGTCATCGTAATCGGATTCCAGCGACTTGTTCACGGCGATGAGTGCGCAGAGCTTCTGATCAAACAAATCCCACCCCTGAAAGAGCGGAGACTCCGCCTGTTCATTCATTTGGGAAACGACGTAACGTCCGAAAGCATGCCCTTCCGTTCCTGCCTGCCGGGAGATTGTTACAAAAGGAAACCCGGAAGCGGGAATATCCACATCGCGCGGATTGATCAGGTATTTTTTAACGATTTGCGCTTGATTCATAGTAGGTCGTACCTTTAGTTTATGCGACCCTATAAAACATCCTTGGAAATGGCAATCTATAAAAACGGATAATTCCAGGCCGATGCCGTCCGGAAACACCCCGAACGACCAGTTGATCAGCACGACCGTCAATGACACACGGGCGATCTCTTTGGCGTGGACTCTTCCGGTTATGTTGCTGGTATATCTTGGGCTCGGCGGGTGGATC
The DNA here is from genome assembly GCA_964542025.1 of uncultured Verrucomicrobiota bacterium. Taxonomy (GTDB): domain Bacteria; phylum Verrucomicrobiota; class Kiritimatiellia; order RZYC01; family RZYC01; genus JAQVYB01. Next base: position 65 of record CAZISY010000062.1, on the reverse strand, counting down.
GGCAAGATGGCCGGCGCACCGGTAACGGGATTTATCACAGGCTGGCTGCTGGGTATGTTTGCCAT
>CAZISY010000061.1:0-20805 GCA_964542025.1 uncultured Verrucomicrobiota bacterium | reverse complement strand
TCCAACCTGGAAGACGCCATTGAAACCGGATTCCGCCGCTACATCCCCGATCCGGATCGGTACGACGAGGTATTCTCCCGATCCATTGAAAAAGCCGGCGTGGAAGTGGAGAAACGATTTGCGGATCTGGCCAAGAGTTACGAAGGCACCATCAGCGAGCTGGACAACCATCTCTCCCAAACCGTGGCCAAATCCAGCCAGGCCGTAGAAGATTCCATCAAAGGGCTGGTATCCGCATTGCAGCGTCAGGAAACGGAAATGCTGACGGACCGCAGGGAAATCGCCAAACAGCAGGTCGTTCAGTTCAAAGAACTGACGGCGGAGATGGTGAAGTCCGCCGAATCCCTCGTGGGCGACTACCACAAAACCGCCGAGTCGCTCCATACCGCCACGGTGGAAAATTCCGCGAAATCGCTGGCCGCCGCCGAACAGCTGGCCGCCAAATTGAATGAAGTGGCCAAATGCTCCGCCGACATACAAAAGATGCTCAGCATGCAGACGGTCATTGAGAAGGGGCTTTCCGGCATCCAGCAATCCGACGAATTTGGAAAACTGGTCCGCGGCATGCGCGAGCATCTGGAACAAACGGATGCCTTCTGCAAACAGTTGAGCCGTCCGCGCGTAATCACGCTCAAAGAAGAACCCATTCAAGGTTGAGTCCGCGTTGAATATCGTGCCCCAGAAATCAACACGACGCATGATGAAACTGCGACGCACGGTGCTTCTGACCGGCGCACTGCTGCTGTGTGGACGGTCTCTTTACGCCCAGCAATACACCGGCCCCGCTGCCGTGAATACCGTCTGCGAAGGATTGAGTGAGCCGGCCGGAATTGCCGCGCACCCCATGAGCGGCGAGCTGTATGTGGCGGAAGCCGGCGCCGGCCGCATATCGGCCATACGCAATGGAACCGCCGTGCCGATTGTTGATAAAGCCTGGACCGTGCTGCCGGACATCCCCCGATGGGCCATTAAGAAAAACACGCCGGAATCCTTCTGGATGAACCCGGTTCTTAACCGCCCGGTTTCCCTGGCCTTCTCCACCAACGCTCACCTCTTTGTACAGGAAGGGGTGCCGGCAGGACGTCTGCTGGAGTTTATTCCGGATGAAAACGGCGCCTATACCACGGCCCGCGCAATCCCGGTGGCCTGGCTCAGCAAAAACTTCACCTGGGACAGCGTACGCGTCGCCCCAAACGGCAATGTATTTCTTTGCGGAAACGTGGAAGATGCCAAACATCTTTTCTTCGGGTCGGTGCTGATGCGCGATAACGCCGGGGATTGGTGGGTGGTGGATTACGGTCCCTTCATCAATTTCTGCGGCGTTGATCTTTCGGCCAACGGAAGCATCCTGCTCATCGGCGACAAGAAACACGGCGGTTTTTCCTGGTGGGACGTGGAGCCGCATGTGGCACTTGGTGAAATTCGGGAAACTCTGAATCCGAGTACGTTTGCCGACGGTGTGGCGGTGATGCCGGATGGCTCCTTCGCGCTGGCCGTCAAACCCGAACAATCAGGAACCTGCGACATCATGCGCGTCGATCCCTTCTCGGAAAGTTCAACCCTGGTCGTCGGCGGCTTTCAGGATATCGGCGGAATGTACGCCGGCAGCACAAACAAAGAACTTTTCGTGACCGACAGCAAAGCGGGGCGCCTGCTGCGCTGCTCCGTTCCCCCGGATCTGATGAGCCCAACGTACCTGATAGAACAAACCAAAGTGGCCCGCGAAGTCCGCGAGGGTTATACCCCGCGCGAAACCCCGGGCTTCCTGCGCGACTTCCTCCTGAGTTCCGGCGTTTTCCCCAACAAACAGGAAGATGATAAAGAACCTTCCGAGCAGGCAGCAGATACCTCCAGCATCGACTGGAAGGATATGACCTTCTCGCTTAAGGAATTTGCCAGAAACATTCCGCTCATTGCCGGGAAAATTGAGCTGACTCCTCAAACAAACGACATCCCCGACCCGGTGACACTCATCGAATTCGTCATCTTTTTCCCCGGCGACGTGATCCTCCAGGGAACCGAAGCCACCCCGAGCCTCACGCTGTTTAACAGTCAGCGGAAAAGCGGAAAAACGGAAAAAACCATGCGCCTGTTCAGCGGCTACGCCCTGAGCCGGGCGGGTGACCGCCCCCAGGATGACTGGTCCCGTGAATCCGAAAAAGCGGCATTGAGTATTCCGGTGACGACGATCAATATGAAGAAACAGCAAACCGGACGCAGCGTTGATCTGGTATTCCTGGGGTTGGGCATTTATCACGATTACTACATGAACCTGATCACCGGGGCCGAAAACACCGGAACCCTGATGGTCGAAAATGCGGACGGACACCAGGAATATTACGACGCCAACTTTGTGCGTGTGGATGAGACGGGACGCGTCTTTAAGAACCTGATCATCGCCGGGTTCGATCCGGCGGAGGATCAGAGCGATGTGAACGCCATCGGCTGGCTGAACATCGGCTACAGTCCGGTCGGTTCGGCGCTTTCCACCGGCGATCAGTTGCGCAAATTCTCCAGTACCGAAGAGTCGGTGACAAAAATGATTGAAGACAAGACCGAGGAGAAAAAACAGCAGTTGGAGGAAATGCTCCAAAAGACGGAAGAGCCTCAGGAGGCCAATCCGTAATGAGCACGGGAGTATAAAATGGCTGTTGAACAGGTAAAATTCGATTTGTCCTCGTTTATGGCCGTGCTGATCATGACGATTGGTTGCATGATCATTCTGCTGGTCACCAACGTGGTGGTGATCATCAGCAATCCGGAAAACCTGACCATCACGACCCTCGTACCCCGCGCCTACGATCCCGAGTCGGAAGCGGACAAGGAACTGGCCAAGAAAATGGGCGAACCCATGTTTTCGAATAAAGACAAAGAGCCGTCGTATGTGGACGTGAATCCTGACAAGTTGATTATTTATCCCGGTGAACATGTGCTGCCCATTCAAGATTTGGAACAGAGCGGCAATGCGTTTGAACAGCTGCTGAACCAGGTGGCGGAACACAGAGATACCGAATACATCATCCTGGTGCTGCGTCCGGAGTCTTCCCGCATTGCCAAAGTGCTCCGCAGCGCGATTGTGGACCGGAATATTGATGTCGGAATGGAACTCTTTGATAAAGACAAAGAAATTAATTACATCAGGGCCAACTGATTTGGATGGTGTTTGATGGGTAAAAAGAAAAAAGCGGAAGAAGCAAGCATCAGCATGGATTCCTTCCTGGACATCCTGACCTGTCTGGTCGGGGTGCTCATGCTGATCATTATTCTGACAAGTATTGATGCGTCGCAAACCAAGGTGCTGATTCCCACCCCCATGTCGCAGAAGACCGACAAAAAACTCATGTTTGTGGAATGCCGGAACAATCAGCTGTTCCCCATTCCGCTGGAAGAAATACAGGACCAGGTGGACGCGGAATTCGTGAAGCTCGATCAAACGCTCTCCGGCGATCCCGAGGAAATGAAGGAAGCCCTGCGCAATCTTTCTTTTGAAACGGAGAATTATGTGGTGGATTCGTCCTACGCCCTGGTCGGGCAATACGCGATTACCCCGAAGCTGACCTCACAGGGCGATGACCTTTCCGGGGTCAATATGCAGACGATAGACGGCGTGGTGGTCCCGGGCTGGTTCGGGAAAATGCTGGATGAGGCGGACCCGAAGTCGGACATCATTACGTTTTTGGTGCGCGATGACAGTTTTAAGGTGTTTAGGAAAGCGCGCGCGCTGGCCTGGCTGAAGAAAATACAGGTCGCCTACGAATTATTTTCGGTAAACGACCCGATCATTTTCGGGTTGGGCGGAGAAATATCCCTCGCCCAATGAGCCGGACGCCCCATTCTCCTGATCACGCCACTCAAAACCAACCCGCCGGCAGAGGGGCCGGCGAGGGTGCCCATTCCTTTCACTGCACACAGTGCGGAACCTGCTGCCGCTGGCCGGGCTTTGTCTACTTGAGTGCCGCAGACATACAGCGCCTGGCCGCTCATTGGCATTTGCCCGACGAACCGTTTATTGATCAATACACGCTGTTGGCGCCAAATCGCGGCCAGCTGTGCCTTCAGACAGCGCCCGATGGCGCCTGCATTTTTCTGCAACAGAACCGATGCCTGTGTTACGAGGCCCGCCCGGATCAATGCCGCCAATATCCGTCCCTCTGGGCGCCGCCAGATGGATGCCCCGGTTTTTCCGCCGCACCGCCGGCGCTCAACAAGCCGTGCATTGAAAAGAATTAGGTGTTGGAATCTCGACAGGGCGTGTGTATGTTTTGCCGAAACAAAACAACCGGCGGGAAACCGGAAAGAGCCGTCATCGGCCGCGAGCGGCGTCGGAATACCCGCAAGCAAAACCGTGCAGATCAGACAAGGAGTGTAATTATGGCTTTTATGGAAACCGAAGAAATATTGAAGGCCCTTCCGCATCGCTATCCGATGCTGCTGGTTGACCGCGTTTTGGAATGCGATTTCGAGGCCAAACGCATCAAAGGAATCAAAAATGTATCCTTTGGGGAGTCGGCACTTCAGGGACATTTCCCGGGAAAGCCCATCATGCCCGGTGTGCTCCAGCTGGAAGCCATGGCCCAATTGGGCGGTATCATGCTGAACAAAATGATCAACTGCGAAGGGGTCATCTCCTACTTCACGGGCATTGACAACGTCAAATTTCGGAAAGTGATCATTCCGGGCGACCAGATGATCATGGAAGTCACGCTGCAGCGTTTCAAAATGCGCACGGCCAAGGTACACGGAACGGTTCATGTGGACGGGAAAATGGCCTGCGAAGCGGATATGACCTTTGCCATGTCGGAAGCATAATATTATGAAGAGCACGGAAATTCACCCAACAGCCATTGTCCACGAAGGCGCAAAACTGGGCGCCGGTGTAAAAGTGGGCGCCTACAGCATCGTCGGTTCCGGCCTGACCATTGGTGACGGTACGGAAATTATGCCGCACGTCTATCTGGACGGGAACACGCAGATCGGCTCTGAGTGCGTGATTTATCCCTTTGCCAGCATCGGGACGCGTACGCAGGATCTGAAATTTCACGGCGGGGCGCCGGGCGTGATCATTGGGGACCGCACCACCCTGCGCGAGTATGTGACCGTGAATGCCGCCACTTACGACGGGGATTATACCCGTGTCGGATCCGGCTGCCTGATTATGGCCTACGCCCATGTGGCGCACGACTGTATTGTCGGCAACGAAGTAATCATCGCCAACGCCTGCGCCCTGGCGGGACATCTGGTGGTTGAGGACCAGGTAATCATCGGCGGGTTGAGCGGTATCCATCAGTTTGTGCGTTTGGGACGCATGTGTATCATTGGCGGATGCTCGAAAGTCACCCAGGACGTTCCACCGTTCATGATGGCCGACGGCCACCCGCTGAAAGTGCGCAGCATCAACAGCGTCGGATTGAAGCGCCGGGGCGTCACCGAAGATGCGCAGCGCCTGATTAAGGCCGCTTTCCGGATCCTTTACCGCAAACCGCTAACCACGCATCAGGCCATTGAGCAGATTGAACAGGAAATCGAACAGACCCCCGAAGTGGCCCAGCTGGTACAGTTTGTCAAATCATCCGAGCGCGGCATCACCAAATAGACGAGACTTATGCACACCATCATCAGGACAGCATGCGGCGGGCACGGAGCGTTTTTCCGCGCGCTGTCCGTGTGCGCGGCTCTTTGCTGTACGGAACTGAATGCGCAGGATACCACACAACTTCCAGATCCCGCGGAAGCTGAAGCCGGTTATGTAAACTTCAACTTTGATCAGGTGGATATCCGCGTTTTGGCTCGGTTGGTCGGGCGGGAAACGGGGCGGCAGTTTGTTCTCGATGAAAAAGTCAGCGGGAAAATCACCATTGTCACGCCCCCCCGTATTACGACCGATGAAATCTATCCGCTGTTCCTCTCCATTCTTGAATCCAGCGGGTTCGGCGTGATTCAGGAAGGAACCATTAACCGGGTGATTCCTCTGGCAAGTGACGCCTCCCTGCTGGCCCCGGTAATGAATGAAAAAGAATCATCGCCGGACGGGGGACTGGTAACCAAGGTGATCCAATTGCATCACATCAGTGCCGTGGATCTGCTGAAAAGCCTGGAACCCGTATTGGGTGGAGGTAAATCGGGACGAATTGCCGCCTTCGGCCCAACCAATCATTTGATTATCACTGATACCGGGAAACGGTTGGCTCGAATCGAAAAACTGATCGCGGAACTGGATGTGGCCGGACTTTCGCGCTCCGTGGAAGTCATTCCGCTGAAATACGCGGCGGCGGAAGATGTGGCGAATCAAATCAATGCCGCCGCCCAGGGCTTTGAATCGGCTGGAAACAAATTGAGCCAGCATGTTCAGCAGGCCGCCAGCGGGATGGCCTCCATGCCTTCGGAACTGACGGTGGTGGCGTCCTCGCAGGCCAACAGCCTGATTGTGGTGGGAACCCCCGTGCAGATTGCCGAATTGAAAGCCATTATCCAGCGGATAGACACCGAAAGCACCGCCGGCCAGGGCCCACTGAACGCCATCTTTCTGGAATATCTGGACGCGGAAAATGCGGCCAAAACGCTGAATGCGCTGCTGGAAAAAAAAGTGCAGCAGAATGAGCGAAAGCGTATCGGTATTGAAGCCGATATCGCCAACAATGCCCTGCTTATTGATGCCGCCCCGCGCGATTGCGAATGGATCCGTGAACTGGTGAAAAAACTCGACCAGATTCCACATCAAGTCATGGTGGAAGTTTTGATTGCGGAAGTTTCCATGGGAAACGGGCTCGACCTGGGCGTGGAGTGGTCCACGGTGGAATCGCCGGACTCCAACGGCACCACGATGATTGGCCGGTCCCGACCGGGGGACAGTGATACCATCACCGATTTTCTTGCCAAGGGAGCTTTTCCACAGGGCGTCACACTCGGAATCGCCAAGGGAACCTACACGGACAGCGAAGGCAACGAAGTTCCACTGGTCCCCTTTCTGATTACGGCCCTTGCTCAGGATGAAGACGTAAAAATCCTGTCCAATGTGCCGCTGTGGGCCCAAAACAACAAAGAAGCTTCCGTCAGCGTGGTGAAAAATGTTCCCATGCTGAAGTCCACCATCGACAAGGGTTCGGGAACGGCCAGTGACACGATTCAAACCATCGAACGCAAGGATGTGGGGATCATTCTGACCGTCACGCCGCATGTGAATCCAAACCGGGATATCACCGTTGAGCTTCATCCGGTCATCGAGGCAATTACTGACGAGGGAGAAGAAGGAAAATATACGCCCACCTTTGCCAAACGGGAAGTCAGCACCACGGTGACGGTGCCGGATAATACGACCATTGCCATCACCGGCCTTATCCGGGAAGATAACGTAACCCGCATCCGAAAAATTCCTCTTCTCGGCGACATACCATTCCTCGGCGCCCTGTTCCGGCGGAAATCAAGTACGGTTGAACGAACCAATCTGCTGATTTTCGTCACGCCGAAAATCGTCACCGACATGAAAGACGCGCTCGAGGCCAAAAAGGCCTGGGAAATGAAATCGGATGTGGTATCAGCCGCCACCAACGTATCGGTGAACACCACCTTTGAAAAACAGGAGTAGTGTCCATGCTGTTTGGAGCGGCGCTCGTTCAACGGGGAAAAGCTACCGAAACCCAGATTGCGGAAGCCCTGAAAAGCCGCGAAACGGATTATCCATCCGAACGCCTCGGGGAAGTGCTGGTCCGGCAGGGAATCCTTTCCGAATGGGATGTGATAGAAACGCTGGCCGGGCTCGTCCGTCTGGAGGCCGTTCCGACGGTCTCGGATGAACTCCTGGATTCCGAACTGATCCGAACGCTGCCCGTGGAGTGGGCGCGCACGCGGCACATGCTTCCCATCCTGTGGAAAAACAAAACAGGGGTGCTGACCGCTGAACCCACACAGATTCAAGACATGGATGATTTGCGCATCCTATTGAACCGTGAACTGACCCCGGTACTGGCCCCGCGATCCGAAATTGATCGGGCCATTCAGCAGTGTTATTACCAGCAAACGGAATCCACCCGGGATTTTATTGAGGACCTTAACCGGAAAGCCGCCGATTCGGCGCCCGAAGTCCCAAAAGAAAATGAATCGCAGGACTTGCTGCGCACCGTGGAATCCGCGCCCGTCACCCAGCTTGTAAACCTGATTCTTCTGGAGGCGGTCAAAGGGCGCGCATCAGATATTCATATTGAACCCTATGAACAACACCTGCGCATTCGGCACCGTATCGACGGGCTGCTTTACGAACAGGCGGCGCCTCCCAAACATCTGGAGGCGGCGCTTGTTTCCCGCCTCAAAGTCATGGGGCACCTGGACATCGCCGAGAAGCGGCTTCCTCAGGACGGCATGACCAAGGTACACATCGGCGACCTGGAGCTGGATATCCGCCTTTCCACTATTCCCGTCGTGGATGGTGAACGGGTCGTGCTTCGCCTGCTGAACACGGAGCACTTGATCCACCCGCTCTCGGATCTGGGCATGCCGCAGGGCGTCATCCAGCGCTTTCAGCGGCTGATGATGGAAACCCGTGGCGCGATCTGGGTGACGGGCCCGACCGGCAGCGGGAAAACAACTACGCTTTATTCCGCCCTGCAATCCATGGATACGGAACACCGCAACATCCTGACCATTGAAGACCCGGTGGAATACAAAATATCAAGCATCGGCCAGATGGCGGTAAAAACAAAGATCGGCCTCACTTTTGCGCAGAGCCTTCGGCACATTCTGCGGCAGGATCCGGATGTCATCCTGGTGGGGGAAACTCGGGATTTGGAAACCGCCGAAATCGCTGTCCGCGCCTCGCTGACCGGGCACCTGGTCTTCAGCACCCTGCACACGAATGACGCGCTGGGAGCCATTGTACGGCTGGTGGATATGGGCATTCCTCCGTATCTGGTGGCCAGCGCCACCAAAGCGGTTCTGGCTCAGCGGCTGGTGCGCACCCTGTGTCCGCACTGCGCAAGACCCGCAGTTCTTCGTGAAGAAGATCGCGTCATACTCGGCCGCTATGCCGGGCCGCTTGAAGGAGCCCCGCTGAAGGAAGGCGCAGGATGTTCCCGGTGCATGGATGGATGCTGCGGGCGAGTGGGCATTTATGAACTGGTTGAAGTCGATGCCCCAATGCGTTCCATTATCCGTCGGGGAAGTACGCCGGAAGAGCTGCGCATCCATGCGGATGCACTGGGAATCCCCACCATGATGGAAGATGCGATTGACAAGGCGCGAAACGGCCTCGTCAGCATCTCGGAAATTATCCGCGTTCTGGGGCGCAGTGATTAGCCCATGAAAACATTCAGCTATCGCGGCTATACGGATCGGGGATCGGTCTGCAAGGGACTGATTGAAGCCTTTCACGAAAAAGATGCCGGGGAGCGACTTGCCGCGCGGAGAATTTTCCCGACGAGTCTTCAGGAAGCCGGCCATGAGCAACGGATGCTGACGTTTCTGAAAAAGAAAAAAACCATCACGCGGGATGCGCGGGCGCTGCTTTATCGGGAACTTGCCGTTCTGCTGCGGGCGGGCCTGCCGCTTGCTCAGGCGTTGGAATTGCTCATTGATACACCGGAATTATCCGCCTGGCACACCGTGCTGGCAGCTGTACGCGATGGAATACGGCAGGGCGATTCCCTCGCGCTTGCACAGGATAAGGCCGGCTTCACCGATGACTCTTTGGAACGCGCATTGATCGAAATGGGCGAACAGGCCGGCGCGCTCGGTGATGTACTCTTCCGTCTGGCAGAATATTTGGAAGAGCAAACGAAACTTCGTGATCGCATTCAAACCGCGCTGATTTATCCGTCGCTGGTGCTGACCATGTCGATTCTCATTATGCTGTTCATGGTCGGCTTTATGATGCCCCGGTTCTCCCAACTATTCGCAGAAGCCCGCCTGACGCTTCCCCTGTTCACCCGGGCCGTCATGCTGGGGGGGCAAATGGCCGGGTATTTGATCATCCTGCTGCTTGCGCTGGCATCCGGAGCGGCGGTCCTCTGGCAGCACATCTACAGAAAACGAGCTTCCGCCGTCATCCGCCTGGAGCGTTTTTTCTTTTCCGCTCCGGTCATCGGAAAAGGTTGGACGGCCGTGGTGAATATGCGGTTCGCGCAGACCCTTGCGCTGCTGCTTCGCAGCGGCATCACCCTGATCAAAGCTCTGCACTATGCCGGGCGAGCCACCAACAGCCAATGGACAATCTCCGAGATTGATCGCGAAACCGAACAGGTACGCCAAGGCAGTACGCTTGCGCAGGCCGTACGCAGAATTCCGACGCTGTCCGGTTCCCTGCCCGGCTGGATTCAGGCCGGAGAGGCCGGCGGGAACCTCAGCCTGATGCTGGATGAGGCCGCACACCGCTATCAGCAGCAGTGGGACCGCATGATGGCGCGCTTTCTGGCCGTGTTGGAACCCGTTCTGATTCTGACCATCGGCTTCAGCGTGCTGATTATTGCGCTGGCCGTTCTCATGCCCGTGATGTCCTTGAATGATGCGCTTGGGCAATGACCCTGCGGGGTCCGCCCTTGACAGGATCACGGCCTATGCGTACCGTGAAAACACGATGAGGTTTACAGTATGAAGAAGTCAGAGGGCACGACATCCCATGAAGAAAATCTGGCCGCCCTGGCACGAATTGAGGGACAGGTTCGGGGCATACAGAAGATGATCAGCAAGCATGACTATTGTATTGATATCATCACTCAGATTCAGGCCATTCGCGCCGCCCTGCAATCACTCAGCCGCCGCATCCTGCACAAACACATGCAGCATTGCGTGACTGAAGCCATCCAGCAGGGAGATCGCCAGGTCATTGAAGAAAAGCTGGCGGAGATTCATCAGATTCTGAAAAGGATGGATAAATAAATGAGCGATATGCCAAACATCCGAAATCCCCGGGCCTCCTCGTCGGAAGCAACCCATTCCGATCAAAAGTGTTCGCTGCGCATTCTATTGGTTGAAGACGATCTGATTAATCGAAAAGTGGTTTTGCACATGCTCAAGACGATGGGTTATTCGGCTGACTGCGCCGTCAACGGGCAGGAGGCCGTTGAGGCGGCCACGAAGCAGCAGTATGATCTCATTTTAATGGACATGCAAATGCCCGTAATGGATGGTCTTGAAGCGGCGATGCAATTACGAAAAATGAAACATCCCGAAATGATCGTCGCCCTGACCGCCGATGCCGCCGAAACGGACCGCCTGGCGGCAACACAGGCAGGGATGAATGGATTCCTGACTAAACCGGTATCCGCCGACGATCTTCACGCCGTGCTGACTCGCCTTCAGCAGCATCTATAGCGGAAGCCGCATCACAATACAGGCAGCCCCCCCCTCTCGCTCACAAAGGAATTTCTTCAGGGCGCCGAAATAAAGCGGGTCGATTTTCGCTCTTCCAGATGCACCGGGATGACCAGATTCGTCGCATTGGATTCTTCTTTGTTCTGAACCAAATCCGCCACGACTTCCACGGCCTTTTTCCCCATCAATTCCGTTTCGACATGAACCGTCGTCAACGGGGGAACGCTTAATTTCGCCCAGGAAATATCATCAAATCCAATGATCGAAAAATCATCCGGAACACGATAAGCGGTATGTTCATACAGATAACGAATCGCTCCGCAGGCCATTTCATCATTGAAGAAAAAGACGCCGGTCGGTTTTTCTGCTGCGTTCAAAATATCCCGCATGGCCGCCATGCCGCCTTCGGGAGAAAAATCACTCTCCACCACCAACATGGATTCCGCAGGAACCCCGAACCGAATACAGGCCGCCTCGGCACCCATCAAACGTTCTTTGACAATCCGCAATTTCCGCGGCCCCGTGACCAGGGCCAGACGGCGATGTCCCGCTTCCAGGAGATGTTTTGCGGCCAGGAAACCACCATCCTCGTTGTCGATATAGATGGAGCGCACGCGCCTTCCGAGAAATTTATCATTCAAAATAACCGCCGGCATGGAATCATCCAGCAGGTGCAGCAGGGGTTCCTGATGAGGCGACCCGACCAGCAAAGCGCCATCCAATTCGGCCTGCCGTATCATCGCCCAAAACGTCTCATGCGTCAGTCCGTTGGAAGAGAAAACCATAAACCGTCCGCCCACCTGCTGGACGGCCTCATGGGCAGCGCGCATCATTTCTGAATGGTAACCGCCCACGCATCCGTTATCCGGCACCGAAGAAATCCACCCCACATTCAAGACCCTGGTCCCATTAGCATTTCGGTTTTTTATGGTATCAGAAACAAACGTTCCCTTGGCCGGAACGGAATAAATGACGCCATGATGAACCAATTCGTTAATCGCCTGGCGTACCGTTGCCTTGTTGATCTCGTACTTGGAGGCCAAATCATCCATGGAGGGGAGCATGTCGCCGGGAACAAAAACACCGCGGTCAATTTCCCGATGCAAGGCATCCGCCAGTTGCTTGTACAGGAATCTCGGCTTCCCGTTCCCTTTCTGCAGAAACGGCTCCTCTGTTCCGATCATCTCAATCACTGAGTTCTTTGGTCTTCCCGCCATATATTACCTCGCTGGGCCGCCTTCGTGATTGTACGAATAACGACATTTCCCTTATACTGGTATATATTCGGTTTGTTAATCTTTTTTTAATCTTTTTTTTGCACAGATGCCTGTTTAGCCCCGTAGTGAAACGTTTTGATTGGAAAAAACAGCCCTGTTTTCAATGCCTGTCCAACTCAGGGGTGCTGAATTCCGGGCTGGTTCTTTTCGGCAAAATAGTGCATAGCCAACTGTCGTAATTCCAGGGTGGAATACGGCTTTTGCAGAAAGGCAATTGGTCTTTTATTTTGGAAACTTTGGGCGGCTTCCTGCTCACTGTATCCGCTGCACAAAATTACCGGGACATCCGGGCAAATGGCCTGCAACGCATAAAAGGCCGACTCTCCCCCCATGCCGGGCATTGTCAGATCCAAAAGTATCCCGCAAATTCCGGGGGCATGATCCCGAAACAGCTGGATGCCCTCTTCGCCATTGGCAGCGGAATACACCCGAAAACCAGACCGCTGCAACGCCTTGGTGGAAATGCAGCGAACCATATCGTCATCATCAATCACTAGCACATCCCGTTGGGAGGATGCCAAGGGAATGGGCGCGGGGATGGTCATTGGCTCAGCGGACGGGACTGTTTCGGGCGCGGCATGCTGCGCAACCACTGCGGGAAACAGTACGCGAACCGAAGATCCCTTTCCCACCCGGCTTTCCACAAAAACAGCCCCATGACATCCCCTCACAATGCCCATCACTGCGGCCATACCCATCCCCCGTCCCGTGAATTTTGTGGTGAAAAAGGGCTCAAAAAGACGTGATCGTGTGTTTTCATCCATACCGCACCCGGTGTCAGAAACATCCATCCAGGCATAGCATCCGGGCGCCGGTTTTTCATCCGTCCGATTACTTTTCAACTGTTCCTCCCCAAACCATCCCGATCCGGTGGAAACACGGATTATACCCTGCTCCCGAGCCATGGATTCAGACGCATTCGTGAGCAGGTTAACAAGAACCTGCTGCAGCTCGCTCCGATCCGCCGAGATGGCCGGGGCCTCAGCATCCAGCTGAAAATCCAACAGTACAGCCTTTGAAACCGCAGCTCTCCACATATCCATATTGCTGCGGATCATTTCAGTGAGCTTAATCTCTTCCGTCAGGAAGCGCCCCTTACCGGAATAGGCCAGCATTTGCCTCGTCAACTCAGACGCCCGCTTTACGGCACGAATGGCGTCTTTCATGGCCGCATGCACCGTGGATTCTGGCAAAACATCCTCCGCGACCAGATCCAGGTTACCCTGTATGGCCATCAGCAGATTGTTGAAGTCGTGCGCAATACCCCCGGCCATAACACCAAGACTCTCCAGCTTCTGCGCTTCCAACACTTGCCGCTCCATACGAAGCCGGTTCTCTTCCCCTTTTTTCCGCTCCGTTACATCCATAAAAAGCGCCGCAGCCTGCCCCGGCCCCGGCGAATAACAAATCACATCGAACCAGCTTTCCGATGCGGGCTTCGTGTATTCAAAATGAGCCGCCTTACCGCTTTTCCCCACTTCGGCAATGCGTTCGATTAATGACTCATCCACTTGTTGAATCATTTCGCGAAGCGTCCGACCGATCGAACGCTCGGCATTCAGACCGCTCATTTTTTCATAGGCATCGTTCATTTCCAGAATGCGGCAATCATACCGACCGGACTGCGCATCAAGCAGCACTTCGTGCAGAACGAAGGCTGTAGTCATGGATTGAAACAGTTTGCGGTATTTCGCTTCGCTGGCCCGCATGGCCGCCTCCGCCCGCAACTGATCGGTCACATCCACGCCCACGGCCCAGGAATGCCAGCCGGGGATCGGATAGTCGCGGGAAATGTTTGACCAAAGAATGACGCGCTTCGTGCCATCCTTGCACGTCACCGTCCATTTCTGGTTTCGGAAGCCGGATTCTTCCCGTTCCAAACTCTTGAGCAGCCGCCCCCTCTCTTCCCCGTCCGGATACAGATTGAAAGCCGCAGATGGGTTCCCGATCATTTCTGCAGCGGTGTATCCGGTAGCCCGTTCACATTCTCTGTTCCATGCAATGAGGTGATAATGCTCATCGAAGGCGTCCAGCAAAACAGGCATATTCTGAATGATCTGCCGAAGCCCCTCTTCACTGTTTTGCAACGCATTCTTCTCATCCCTGCGCAACTGCTGGCGGGAAAGCATCAGGCCCAGCAATACGGTCGCCAACGGATTAATGGCCATTACCGGCAGCGTGATTTTTTCAAGCACAGCCAGAGCAACTCCACCTGGCAGGGTGAACATCCAAAGCAACATCGCCACATGCACTGTAATTCCGAGAAAGTACAGTTCCAGCCAGCCGTAAATATTTGATGCAGGGCGCCGGCGAGCCGACCAGGCCAGGCCAATTAATGCGGACGTGATGATGACACACAGGCCGGTAAGCGTTCCGTCACCTCCCTGATAAATGCGCATGAGACCGGTGAATAACACCGCTATTCCGGTCGGCACGGCGCCAAAATACAATCCGGACAGACTCAGCAGAATCGAGCGGCTGTCAAAAATCACCCCCGGAGAAAAAAACCAGGGGTTTAACATTATGGCCACGCCGATGCACCCCAGTATAATTCCTGAAAGAAGCCCCTTTTTTGAGGTGACTCGCCGGTTTTTATTTGGGGTCAGCAAATCATAGAGCACGCCCAGCGCCAGCAATAAGGCAGAATTATTTACAAATCCCTGCAATGTGCTTCCATTCATCCACTCACCCTATTCGTTGGAGGGCTATCCGGTCGCGCAAGAATCGCCCACCCCACCCATCCCACTCTTTCGGACCCCACCCCCCGCCCTCTGCATGAAGACCGCTTTTCTTTTCTCCACTTTCTTGACTTGCGGAGAAAAAGGATTAAATTACGGCTCCTCTTATGTAGAGGTCTGCCTGATGGTGTAATGGTAGCACAAGCGGCTCTGGACCGCTTAGTCTAGGTTCGAATCCTAGTCAGGCAACCAACTCAAGCCCCTCAATCACTCGACTTCTGCGACATCCGTTCCGATCCATCTGTTTATTCCACATCCTGAATCGCGGAAGTAATGCGATCCACGGCCGCCTGAATGATCGTCATTTCCTGCTTGATGCTGCGCAGACACTCCAAATTTTCCACCCGCAGTTTTTCCAAATAGTCGCGGCGCTTACTTACCGCTTCCAGCGCCTGCATTTGATCGCGCACTTTCTGCTGCGACGCGGCAAGCGCCTCGGCATAATCCGCACTCGGTGGAGCCTCTTCAATGGACTGCTCCAGCGCCTCCTCGTCCTCCTCCGGAAACGGCACCTGTATGCGCGCGTCGCAATCCGGACAGGTAATCATCAGACCGGCGCCGCGCGGATCAATGGCCAGGCTCTTTCCGCATTCCGGACAATCGAAAATGATGTCGCCTTGCTGGAACTCACCCGATAACTGCACTGTTTGTTCCTCTGCCATATCCTAAACTCCCTGTATGACGCCGCCAGAGTAGGTTTTTAGAAGCCTATTGGCAAACATATAATCCAAGGGATTCGGGGGATGCAATCTGCGGGGAAATCCTGCTGGACGCACAGGAGATGTGCGTTATATATAGTGCATCGTCCGGATAGATGGCCGCAATGGAACAAAAGGAGATCGCTATGATTCGCATGGGATTGGGTTTGGTCGCCGCCGCGTTACTGATCATGCTGGCTCCGGGATGTGACTCCGGCTCAGGATCCAGTGACGGCCCCTATTCATTGTATGTCTTTATCAGCGATACGGATCAGCGCATCCAGATTTATCGGGATGGCGGTACGGAATGGAAAAATTCTGACACGTTCCAACTGACTGACCGCGGCGATGAACATACCGTGGAATTAAAAGAATCCGGGGATATCGGATACCGCTACGTCGTTTTAGACAGCGGCGACGTGGATACGGAAACCATCGGAAACGAAATTTTCTTCCGATAATCTCCGGGCGAACGGATCGACTCGGCATTCACCGAAGCCGACCGGTTTCTCCCGCAGCAGGGCCGTGATCACTTTTTCCGGGCTGTGCCGTTTTTGTAAAAGGGAAGATCCACCACCTCTGCCGGGAGGCTGCGCCCGCGCGCTTCGACTAATAATTCCTGCCTGGGCGTGGATACTTCACGATCCATGTATGCCATGGCCACCGCAACCCCCAGGCTGGGGGCCATCGATCCGCTGGTCACAAATCCAACCGGCGCATTCAGAAGCTTCACCACGTCACCCGCCCTGGCTGCGCTTTTCGTTTCAAGACGCAACCCAACGAGCCACTTGGCGGAGCCCTTTTCCTTCTCCCGCAACAGCGCTTCCCGTCCAATGAAGGATTTCGTGAAATCGATGAACTGTCCACGGCAGGCACCCAGGGGAGAACGATCCTCAAACAGCTCATGGCCATAAAGCGGATATCCCATCTCCAGGCGTAGCGTGTCCCGCGCGCCGAGGCCTGCGGGCTTAATTCGGCCACCGCCCAAAAATGCGTTCCAGAATCGTTCCACCTCGGTGGCGGGGAAATACAATTCATAGCCCCACTCCCCGGTATAGCCTGTACGACTCACCAGACAGTCCACGCCCATGATCCGGGAAGATGCCGCATAAAAATAATTCAGGTCGGGAAGTCGTTCCCCGATGACCTTTTCTATGGCATCCCGGCTTTCCGGCCCCTGAATATCCAGCTTGGCGGTTTCTGCCGACACATCCTGAAAAACGGTTTGCGGAGAAAGCTGCGTGCGGAACCATGCCGCATCGCGCACCGTTGTGGCAGCATTCACTACGACATAAAAGCGGTTTTCGCCCAAACGGTAGCAAGTCAGGTCATCCAGCACACACCCCTGTTCATTCAGCAGATATCCGTAGCGGCACTGGCCGTCCTTCAGCGTGGAAATTCGCTGGGTCAGGAGGCGTTCCAAGTCCGCTTCGGCGGTCACTCCGGTGATCAGAAATTCACCCATGTGGCAGATGTCAAAAATGGTGCAAGCCGTTCTGGTGTAGTGATGTTCGGCCAGAATACCTTCGTACTGGATGGGCATATCCCACCCCCCGAACGGAGCCATCTTGGCGTGAAGCGAGATATGTTGATTAAATAGTGGTGTTTTCATGTAAAAACGGTATATAGGCCCCCGGATTCTGTCAATCTCCTGATTTGAAAATAGATGATCGTTTGATTATACTTCAGAGAGACGGGAACAGTAAATGCCCAGTTCGCCGGGCGTACCTCACAAGGGGAGGGACTTTTGAGCAAGGATATTAAAAAAATCTTGAGTGACTGGGAATACTCCCCGGGCCATATCAATGCCCGCTGGATTTCCGGTGACGATGGCCAGCCGCAAATACAGCTCCGCCTGGATCTGGGGGTACTTCAAATGATGCCTGAAGACCGCCCTGACGGTAAAAAACCATTCGGGTTCCCTTCCCTGTTGGATTATTACCTCCACTTGGAAGAAACCACTCAGCCGGATCATCCTGCGCTGGATCTGAATCCCGATGCCTGCATGGCGCTCCTGCAGGAGGCCGTTCAGTTTTACTACCGCTACATTTCCTTTTCCTCTCTGGGTTATCTGGATGGCGTCATTACAGACACCGAACATTCTTTGCAAATTTTTGAGCTGATTGCGCGACACGCGGATGATGACGAAATTATTTGGCAGTTTTTTCAGTTCTTCCCGTATGTCCGCATGATGAACGCCCGGGCGGTATCGGAAAAAGCCGTTGAAGAAAAGAACTTTGATGAAGCCATTGAGGTTGTGGAAGCCGCCATCGATGATGTCCGTGATTTTCTGGAGGATTTTTCGGACTTTGAAGAGGATGAAACCTGCGATGAGTTGCTCATGCTTCAGGACATGCTGGACAATTTGAAGAAGCGAAAACCCAAGACCAAACTGGAGCGGCTGCAGGAGAATTTGGATCGGGCCATTGCTGTGGAAAATTACGAGCGGGCCGCCATGCTCCGCGACGAACTGAATAACATGCTGATGAGTGCCGACGGCGACGCCGGCCAACACGCCGGCAAAAAATAACAGCGCATGCTCCTCGCTCCATTCCCGCGGGATGATCATGCACCGGAGACATGAACATCAAGCTTCGGCAGGATACATCAATGTCGTTTCTGGATCATCTGGAGGAACTGCGGTCCACCCTGATCCGATGCCTGCTCTGTTATGCCGTCGGTTTTCTGGCGGCGCTGCCCTCCATCCCGTATGTGATCCATTTTCTCATGGGGCCTCTGTCCGGACAGGAAGCCGTCGTCCTGCAAAGTATTCGCGTTGCCGGGGCCTTCACAATAGCCATGAAAACCGCCGGAATCACAGGGCTTCTGCTCTCGGCTCCGGCGCTTGTTTATTTACTGGGACGCTTCATATTCCCGGGACTGCAGCCGCGCGAACGAAAGGCCTTTCTGACGGCGGCGGCATTCGCCTCCCTGCTCTTCATCGCCGGGGTGATGATCGGCTATCGGACCACGCTGCGCGTTGCGCTGGTCCTTATGCTAAGCGTTCACGAATGGCTGCACATCGTCCCGGGGTGGACGGCTGACAGTTACATCTCTTTCTGTCTGAGCCTGCTTTTATCCTTTGGCCTGGTCTTCCAATTGCCCGTCATCATCCTGACGCTCGGCTGGATGGGCATCCTGAATTCCTCACGGCTTCGCACGGTCCGCCCGCATGTAATCGTCGCGCTTTTTATTCTGGCCATGCTGCTCACTCCTCCGGATGTATTCACCCAATTGATGATGGCCATACCGCTGGTCTTGTTATACGAAATCTGTATTTGGATTCTCTATGCCCTGGAACGCAAACCCGCACCCGAACAGGAGGTATTATTATGAATGGATTCCGCTGCTTTCGCTGCAACACCACCCAATCGGCCGGCTTCACCGGATTCACCTGCCCGGTTTGCGGCGGCAACCTCGAAATCACCTATGATTACCGAAAAATCGGCGCGCAACTGGGTGGACGTTTCCCGGCTGAACCCGCCGGCATTTTCCGCTATCTGCCGTTGCTTCCTATTCGTGATTTGGCCCATGCGCCGACGCTTCGGGTTGGAGCCACTCCACTCTATACCGCGGAACGCCTCGGTGCGGTGGCCGGTATTCCCAACCTGCTGCTGAAGGATGAGGGACTCAACCCCAGCGCCTCCTTCAAAGATCGCGCCAGTGCCGTCGCCATCGCACGCGCCAAGGAAGTGGGCGCGCCCATGACCGCTGGCGCCAGCACCGGCAACGCGGGCAGTTCCATGGCGTGCATGTCTGCGGCGTGCGGTATGCCCTGCGTTATTTTTGTTCCCGAAAAGGCCCCCGTGGCCAAACTCACCCAGCTGTTGATTTTCGGCGCGCGCGTCATCGCTGTAAGGGGCACCTACGATGATGCCTTCGACCTGTGCATGGAGGTGTGTGCCCGCCATGGCTGGTTCAATCGCAACACCGGTTTCAATCCCTTTACGCGTGAAGGCAAAAAAACATGCAGCTTCGAGCTGTGGGAACAGCGAAAGGGAGAAATTCCCGATTGGGTCGTCGTGCCGGTGGGCGATGGCAACATCATCAGCGGCATCTGGAAAGGATTCCGGGAACTTTATGAAACCGGGCTGGCCCGAAAAATGCCGAAACTGCTTTGCGCCCAATCAGAACAAAGCGATGCCATATCCCGAACCATCCGCCACACCCAAAAAGTTCCCGAACAGGACTGGTCGAAAATCGTGGTGGAATCCGTTCAGGCTACGACTGTGGCCGACTCCATTTCCGTGGATATTCCGCGCGACGGGCTCGCCGCCGTACGGGCCGTGATTGAGTCGGATGGGGAGGCCGTCACCGTACCGGATTCCGCTATTCTGGATGCCCTTTCAGAATTGGCACGTTCAGCCGCCGTTTTTTCGGAACCGGCTGCCGCCACCGCCTGGGCGTGTGCGCGTGAAGCGGCAAAACGGGGCATTATCAAAAAACAGGAATCCGTTGTTTGTCTGTTGACGGGCAATGGATTAAAAGATGTCGCCTCTGCCCGAAAAATAGTCCGCGATCCGGCACTGATTGAGCCCACCGTGGAAGCCGCCGAACAAGCCCTTCAAGATATGCTGTGATTTTTGCCGTTTTAGGGTTGACCTCTCCGTGCGCGAGTGCGATGACTACATCTAGTATATTACTGGTATGGTATTCGTTGCCCATAAACTTCGTAAGGAGATCGGAACCATGAATCGCGCATCACTATACATGAACTGTTGCTGTCTGATGACCGGCCTGCTTCTTTCCATACTCACAACAACATCACACGCCAACCTGATCACGAACAACGCG
>CAZISY010000060.1:0-21271 GCA_964542025.1 uncultured Verrucomicrobiota bacterium | reverse complement strand
AGGCTCACTTCGACAGTGTAGAAGCGCATGGCGTCTGCCGGCGGCGGATTCGTATCCGTAAAGGAGGCCGTCGGCGGCACGGCGGTCAGATTGGAAGCCACGACGGTGAAGCCCCCGGCGCTCATCAGATTGGTGGTGCGCAGGACGGCGTACAGACGATTGCTGACGCACGTCCAGGCAATGCCTGCCTGCTGCGGGGTGCGCTGTATGGAAACCACTTCCAGGCGGCTTGCCGTGTTGGTCGGATCCGTGAAGGCCGTCCACTCTTCTTCGGTGGTGTAGCCGTCGGCATCCGTATCCTGATGAGCCTGCGTCTCGTAATCATTGGTCAGCCCAAACTCGGCCATCCACCAATGCGGTACGCCGTTCGATGTGGCGTATGCCTCGAACTGTGCGAACAGATCGCGCGGGCACGACATCACAAAGGAGGCGCGATTGCTTTCCAGCGTGACCCCGTCCAGATTTCCGGTCCAGGCGGAGAGATGATAATACGCCTGCGGCGATGCCCATAGTTCCACGTTGGTTCCGGCCGGAATCCAGCCGATCACCGGCTCGCCGCCGCCCGCGCTGTTCGTCACTGTGCCGCCGGACGATGCCGACGCGCTGAGGTACAGATTGGTTTTCCAAAGCCAGACCATGGTGGTTTCCGAGTTGGTTAATTTAAAGGTGTACTGCGTCACGATGCCGCTTCCGATGCCCACGGTTCCCGTGAAGCCGACGCAAACAATCTGCGTGGCCTGCGTGCCCTGATAAATGGGACTGTTGGTGATCATGCAGGTGATCGTGCTGCCGTAGTCATACACATGCGTACCCGCGCCCGGCGCCGCGCCGCCCCAGGCCGACTCAATGACCAGGGCGCATTCTTCGCTCCGGAACAGCGCCTGAATGGAGCGCGGCTGATCCATCCTGGCCACAATGACGTTACCCGCCATGGCCAGTCCATTGGTGTCGCCCTCCCACCCGATGAAGGAACTGTGATTGCTCGGCGTGGCGGTGATCGTGACCCGTCCGGTGTACCAGCCGGAGGTCACATCCACGGCCCCCTTGCCGACGGTGGTCACGTCCAGCCAGTAATTCGTGTCCCACTGCCAGATGATTTCAGAATCCATTTTCAGCGTGAACGGGCCGCCCTTTGCGCCGGCTCCCTGATTCGAGACACTTCCGCTGCCGGTCCATCCCGAGCAGAAGTAGCGGGTCAATCCGTTGGTCACCGGCGAATTGGTG
This sequence comes from uncultured Verrucomicrobiota bacterium, assembly GCA_964542025.1. Lineage (GTDB taxonomy): Bacteria > Verrucomicrobiota > Kiritimatiellia > RZYC01 > RZYC01 > JAQVYB01. Next base: position 20,047 of record CAZISY010000060.1, on the reverse strand, counting down.
GCCTGGCAGGTGACATTGCTGCCCCACTCCACCGTAATCACGCCGGCGGCGGGAGAGAAACGTCCGCCCTGAATGGTGGACCCGACGCGCAGGTTCAGCGTCTCACGCGAGAAGACAGCGCGAATGGTGTGGTCTTCAATCACGTTGGTGAAGGCGTAGCTGTTCGTTTCGCCGACGTACGCGCCATCCACGGTGATGTAGGCTTCGCAGTGATTGCTCGGTGTAATCGTGAACACGGCACTGCCCTGCGGCAGTACTTCAATCACGCCGGTCGGGCTCATGGACCCGTTCGCGGCGCCTTCCACGGTGGCGGTGATGAGTACCGGATTGGTATCGAAATTCGCGTGAAGCTCATACGCCCGATTCATGCCGACAACTATTTCCGCCTTGTTGGACAGGCCCTCCGGCAGACTGGAGCCCGTCCAGCGCGTGAACCGGTAATGCGCATCCGGATAGGCCCGGATCGTCACATTGGAAGAGGCATCGTACCATCCGCTGACTTCTGTGACCGCGCCGTGCGCCTCGGCATCCACGAGCAGTCGGCACTGTTTGGCCCAATTCCAGGTGATGGAGGAATGGTTCGTGAGCGTGACGTCCACGGAGGATGCGGCGCCATTCGAGGGGACGCAGCCCGTACCGGACCAGCCGCGCATCACATACTGGGTGCCTGTGCCCGTGCTGATGGCGCCGCCATCCATGCTGCACGTCACGGCGCGCCCGTAATCGCCGGTGTGCGAACCGGCGGCAGGCACGGGCGTACCCCAGTCGCTCTGCACAGTCAGCACCGGACGGTTCGTGACAAAGACAGCCTGCACACTGCGCGCGCGATCCATCGTGACGGCAAGCGGCACGTTTCCGGTGGTGCCGGGCGAAGGGACATCGCCGGTCCAGCGCAGGAATTGGTGTGCTTCCGCGGCCACGGGCGTAACCGTCACCGACGAGCCCGCATCGTACCACCCGCCCGTCGGCGTCACCGTCCCGCTGCCGTCCGCGGAGGCCGAAAACCAGTATTGCGTGATCCAATTCCAGGCCAGCGAGGAATTGGTGTTCAGCGTCACCTTCACATACACGCCGGTACCGGTGGACGGTACGCTTCCGCTGCCGATCCATCCCTTGCAAACGTACTGCGTCCCGACGGCATTGCTCGGGAACGGCGTTTCATAAACCAGACATTCAATCTCGCTGCCCTGCAAATGAGTGCTGTAGACGCCCGGTTCCGGCACGCAGACGCCATGCGAATTGGCAATGGTGAACACCGGACGAAGCGGCACAAAGTTCGCATACACACTGCGCGCGCGATCCATCACCAGCGTGAGCGGATTTCGGTTCGTATCGGAAAAGCCGGTATCCCCGGACCATCCGGCGAATTGATAGCCGGTGGCGGCCAGGGCCAGTACGGTCACGTTGGTCGACCCGCTGTTGTGCCAGCTCTGCGTCGGCGTGACGGAACCATTGATCCCGCCGGCGGCTGAAAGCAAATACTGCTTCTGCCAGGTCCAGGTAATCGACGATGCGTTCGTGATCAGCACGCTGACCGACGCCAGGCTGCCGGTCGCCGGAACGCTGCCCATACCCGTCCATCCGGAGCAAGTGTAGCGCGTGGTGCCCTGCACCACCGGGTTTGACGTCACGGTGCAGTTCTGCACCCGCGCATAATTGCCGGAATGCACACCCACAGACGGAACCGTCACATCAAATCCGCTGCTCACGGTGAGCGCCGGACGGTTCGTTGCGAACTGCGCCGTCACGGTTTTGGCGGCATCCATGGTCAGCGTCAGCGGATTCCGGTTCGCGTCCGACGTGGTGACATCGCCCGTCCATCCGGCAAAGACATAGCCATTCAACGCCGCCGCCGTCACGGTAGCCGTCGACGACGCCGCAACCCAGCGACCGGACACCGTCGCCGTACCGCCGACCGCCGCCAGCGCGCTGCATTCGTAATTCGTCTGCCACCGCCAGGTCAGCACGGAATTTGCGGTCAGGGAAAACGCGCCGGTATTCGTTGTGGAGCCGACGGACGGCGCCGCGCCGCTCCCGCTCCATCCGATGCAGACGTACTGCGTACCAACCGCATTCGTCGGCGCCACGCCGCGCGGCAGGTATCCGGTGATGCCGGTTCCGTATGGATAGGTCATGATACCGATGGGCGGCACCGGATCGCCGTGCTCGCTGATTACGGTCAAATCAAGCTGGTCGGCGGAAAACACCGCCGTGATGTCGCGCGGCATGTTCATGGAAAGCGTAACGGGATTGTTGGTGGCTTCTTCGGCGGTCACTTCGCCGGACCAGCGGACGAATCGGTTATACGTCTCCGGCGAGGCCGTCAACTGCACGCTTCCGGTGGCATCGTACCAGGCGTTCGTCGGCACATCGACCGTCCCTTCGCCTGAAACCGACACATTCATCAGGTGCTGTGTTTTCCAGTTCCAGGTGATGGCTGAATCGTGCTGCATGGTGATGGAAACATTGGTGGCCGTACCGCTGACCGGCACACTGCCCGTCCCCGTCCACCAGGTGTACACGCGCCGCGTGCGCCCGGTGTTGGTCAGCGACGGCGAACCGCTCAGCGAACATTCCACGGGCTGCCCCGCCGCATACACATACACGCCATTGCTCGGGCTCGCCTCGCCGTACTCGCTCGTCACGGTCAACGCAAACGTGTTCTCGCCGAACACCGCCGAAATCACCCGATCCTGCGTCACGTTGGTCAGCAGCACGGTCATGGCGTAATAATTCGTCACAGGCACGGCGTTACTATCCACCAGTACACTCACCAGGCGCGATCCGGAAAGCGGCGCGATCGCGAAGGAGACGTCCGATCCCGGCGCAACATTGGTGGAGGAAGGCGTGACTGTACCCGATCCGGTGACGCGTGTGGTGATGGAAACGGCATTGGTCGTGAAGTTGGCCCGAATGCTTTTCGCCCGCGTCATCTCGATGGTTACGGGGTTCACATTGGTCAGGCTCGCGGGCACATCACCGCTCCAGCCGAGGAATTTGTAACCGCTGTCCGGATGCGCTTCGACCACGGCGTTGGAACTCCCCGCCGCGTGCCAGCCGCCGGTGGGCGAAACCTGTCCGTGCGCATTCGCGCGGGCCGTCAGCCAGTAATTGGTCAGCCAGGTCCAGGTGATGGAGGTGTCGTTGGAGATGGCAAAGGCATCCGTGTTGGTGGTCGTCCCCGCGGACGCCACGCTGCCGGTTCCGATCCATCCCGTGCAAACGTACTGCGTTGTTCCGGCGGTTTCCGGGCTTCCGCCGACCGCGCAGGCCAGCATGGTGCCCGCCTCGCGGCTGCTCAGCCCTTTGGCCGGGTCAGGCGCGCCATGCTGACTGGCCACGGTCAGCCAGTACACATCATCAAGGAAAATCGCCCGGATGGTGTGATTGGAAATCACATTGGTAAACGTGTAGACCGATACCGCACCCGCCGAGACGCCGTCCACCGTCACATCCGTCACGCGGTACCCGGACGATGGCGTGTTCGTGAAGGTTTGCGATTGCCCGTACGCGACAGTGACCGCTCCGGCGGGTGCGATCGTTCCGCCCGCGCCGTTTGTGGCCGTGATCGTAAACAACTGGGGCGCGAAGGATGCGGAGAGCGCGCGGGCGCGCGACCAGGGAAGACTCAGCGGATTGGCATTGGTGTTCAGCCCCGTCACATCGCCTGACCATCCGGCAAAGGAATACCCCGGATTCGACACGGCCTGGAGGGACTGCGTCGTCCCGGCGTCGTACCAGCCATTGCTCAGGCTCAGCACGCCGCCGACAGCGCCGGTTACCGTCAGCCAGTACTGCGTGACCCAGTTCCAGGTGATCGCCGAATCATTTCGCAGCAGCAGCAGGCCGGTGTCGAACGCGGCGCCCGATGCCGGTACGCTGCCGGAGCCGGTCCACCCGCGGCAAACGTACTGCGTGGACGCACTGTTCGTTTCGGGCGAGCCGGAAAGTTTGCACTGAAACACGCCGCCCGCCGTGAGCACATTTGTGCCCGCCGCCGGATCCGCGCTGCCGTGCGAACTCGTCACGGTCAAATGGTAGGTGGCCTTCGTGAAATTCGCCACGATCGTATGATCCGCCTCCACGGGCGGAAACTGGTAGTGGTCGGGCACGCCGATTGAAACGCCGTCAATCAGCACCGACTCCACGCGGTATCCCTCATCAGGCGTGATCGCAAATTCCGGCGTGGAAAGATAGTCCACGGCCAAGTAGCCGTTCGGTATAATGGTGCCGTGATTGCCCGCCGCGGCATTGATGGTCGGACGGTACAGTCCGAATGAAGCGGTGAGCTGTTTCGTGCCGTCCATGCGCAGCGTGATCGGATTATCCAGCGCGGCGCCGTTCGGGACATCGCCGCTCCACCCCTGAAAAACATACCCGGTTTCGGCGCGCGCCGTGACCTTCACTTCCGAGAGCGTATCGCACCAGGCATAGGAATAATCACTGGTTCCCGCTCCGTCATACGCCACGCGCAGCAGCACCTGCGTCTTCCATTGCCAGGCGATGGTGGAATATTCCGTCATCACGATTTCCGGCGTCACGGCATTCGATCCCGCGGCGGGAATATCGCCCGTCCCGACCCAGCCGGAACACAGATACTGCGTGTACAGCCCCACCGATACCGGCGAATTCAACACCGAGCAAACCACTGTCGATCCGCCGTCGCAATAGGTGATCTTGCCCGAATCCGGCGAGGTCAATCCATACGGACTGCTCACCTTCAGGGCCACCTGATCCCGCTCAAACTCCACATACAGCGTGCCGTCTTCACGCACGTTCGAAAACGTCACCAGGTCGCTGAGTCCGCTTTCTTCACCATTCACCAGCACCTGCGCAATGCGCCAACCCGGTTCGGGCGTGATTTCAAAGGACTGCGATCCGCCGAATGCCACCAGCACTTCACCGCTCGGACTCACACTGCCGTGTTCCCCCGCGGCGGACGTGATTATGCGCCCCGTCGTCCCGAAGTTTGCCTTCACCGTCATCGCGTTGGTCAGCGTCACAGTCAGCGGATTGTTGGTGGCCACTGCCGCGGAGACCCCGCTCCAGCTCACAAACGAATAGCCCGGCGTCGTGGCAACGGCCTGCAGCAGCACCGATGCGCCCTCGTCATACCATCCGCTGCCGGTATTGACCAGGCCGTGCGAATCGTTGGTCACCGTCAGGTAATAGCGAAGGCCCCAGTTCCACCCGATGGATGATGCCGCGCTCACCACCTGCGCCCTCGTATTCGTCTCCGTCCCGCTCACGATGGAACCCGCGCCGGACCACCCGCGACACACCCATTGCGTGGCACCCGATGTCGCCGGCGAATTGGTCACCGCGCACACGATGGTTTTGCCCGACTGAATCCGGTTGGTGCTGACGGCGGTGGCCTGTACGGCATAGGCGCCCAACCCGTACACCGGATCGTTGCGCCACATATTGAAAAAAGTTCTATCTTCCAAGCCGGACGCGGCGATATCGGCGCGTCCATCACCGGTGAAATCAGCACAGCAAACGGTAATGGCCTGCGTGGTGACCGTGGAGTTCGTCCATTTCACCCAGCCGGTTTCACGCTGTTCCCACCAGGCGACCTGATTGGCGCCGTATCCTGCTGCGGCAATGTCCGTATCGCCGTCGCCATCCAGATCCGCGCCCCACACAGACCGGGCCTGAGTGAATCCCGACGACGCCACCGTTTCGGCGGTCCAGTTGGTGCCCGCGCCGCCATTTCGCCAGACGCGGATGAGGCTGGGCGTATCCGAGCAGGCGATAATGTCGGTATCGCCATCGCCATCCACATCCGCCAGCGAGAGCGAGTAGGCCTGCGTGAATCCGGTGGCCACCGTGCGACCCGTCCAGGAAAGCCCGCTGCCGCCCACATTCTGCCACCACCTGATTTCACCGCTGCCGAACGAAGCCCCGACGATATCAACAAAGCCATCGCCATTCATATCCGCGCATCGCGCATCAATCGCCTGCGCGAATCCCGTTGCCACGGTTTGACGGCTCCAGGACGTGCCGAGCCCATTGGCATTTCTCCACCAGACCACCAGCCCGGACTCCAGCGAGGTCGCCACGATATCCCGATGCGTATCGCCATCCACGTCCTGAATCACAATGGAAAAGGCATTGCTGAAAGCGGCGTCAATCGTATTGGTCGTCCAATTCGTTCCCGCACCTTCGTTGCTCCACCATAAAAGCGCATTGTTTCCCGTCACCGAGGCCGCAACATCCATCCGTCCATCGCTGTTCAAATCGCCCGCGCATACCGCACGCGGTCTACCGGCTGTTTGTGCCACACTGTTCGTCATCCACACCGTTCCGCCCGACGTGTTGCGCATCCAGAACACGCGTCCGCTCATGTATCCGGCGGCCACTAAATCCTGCACACCATCGCCATCCACATCTGCCGGATAAAGCCCTATCACCGGCTGACTCAATCCGGAAGCCACCTGTTGCGTAGAGACCGTGACCGATACGATCTGCTCCTGCGCCAGAATCGCCCCGCTCCAACGGTTGGAAATCACCAACGGAAATGAAACCGCCGGACTGTTCGCCGCCGAAAACAGGCCGCAAAACAGCATGCCGCAAAACCACGCGCTAAAGTTTCTCATGCAACCGTCTTTGTTATTTGTTGTTTATCAACGGGATACGATTCTACCCCAGGCGCCGCCTTATTGTAGCACGGTCAATGCCAGTGGCCTCATAATATAGAGGGCGTCGAAGAAAAGCGATAGCCCTTTCATGCGCAACAAGGCCCCCGTATCGCCTCCCCGCTCCCTGACATTTTTTCGAGGGATTTCATCCTTCCCCTGAAAGCCCTTTCCTCCTACACTGCCCGCCTTCCAGCACTTCGTGCATTTCATCCATGAACTAAATGAACCAAAACTTATTTCGGGAGACAGGATATGGGCGGTTTTTTCGGCGTCGCTTCCACACAGGATTGCGTTAAAGACGTTTTTTACGGAACCGATTATCATTCTCACCTCGGCACTCAGCGCGGAGGCATGGCGGCTCTGGACGCGGACGGACGTTTCACCCATTTCATTCACGACATCCGCAACGCGCAGTTCCGCTCCAAGTTCGAGCACGACCTCGAACGCATGAACGGGAATACCGCTATCGGGATCATCAGCGATTATGAGGATCAGCCGCTCATCATCAACTCGCGGCACGGACGTTACGCCATTGCAACGGTCGGCGCCGTGCAGAATGCCGCCGCCTTGGAAGCGGATGCCTGCAAACTCGGCGTTCATTTTTCTGAAATGAGCGGAAACGAAGTGAACCCCACGGAACTGATCGCTCACCTGATCAATCAGGGACGCGATTTTGTGGATGGGCTTGTCAGAGCCCAGGCCGCCATTGAGGGATCGGCCTCCATTCTGCTGCTGACCCGCGACGGCATCTATGCCGCGCGTGACCGCATGGGCCGCACTCCCGTGATTATTGGCAAAAAAGAAGGCGCGTATGCCGTCGCCCTGGAAAGCTGTTCCATGCCCAACATCCAGTTTGAAATCGACCGCGAACTGGGCCCCGGCGAAATTGTACTCATAACGGCGCAGGCGGTTGTTCGGAAAAAATGCCCGGAAAACTGCATGAAAATCTGCGCCTTCCTCTGGATTTATTATGGCTATCCCGCCTCCACTTATGAGGGACGCAACGCAGAGGACGTACGCAACCGGTGCGGGGAAATGCTGGCCCGGCGCGACGACACGGAGGCGGACTGCGTGTGCGGCATTCCCGATTCCGGCATCGCCCATGCTATCGGCTACGCTCACGAGTCCGGCCTGCCTTACCGGCGCGCCTTTGTGAAATACACCCCCACATGGCCCCGCAGCTTCATGCCGCAGAATCCGCAGGAACGCAAACGCGTCGCCAAAATGAAACTGATTCCCATTCGCGAAATTGTGGCCGGGAAACGAATGCTTTTCTGCGAAGATTCCATCGTGCGCGGAACGCAATTGCAGGATGCCATTAAGCGACTCTACGAGGAATACGGGGCGAAGGAAATTCATATGCGGCCGGCCTGTCCGCCCCTGCTCTACGGATGCAAATTCCTGAATTTTTCCCGGTCGCGCTCCGAGGATGATTTGGCTGCGAGAACGGCCATCAAAGAACTGGAAAACGGTGAATACCGGCATCTTGATGAATATGCCGATGCGACTACCGAGCGATACCGGAAAATGGTCGAAATCATCTGCAAGCGCCTTAATCTGACCTCGCTGCACTTTCAAACGCTGGACGACATGATTGAGGCCATCGGCCTGCCGCGCGAAAAGCTCTGCACCTATTGCTGGACCGGCAAAGAAGACGAATAACACGGCCAAACGCCGTTTTTTTCGCAACATGGATGACCTAGGCTTCCCGGGTGCTCCCTTCGCCCCTGGCAAAGCCGTTTGACGTATCGGTTACCTTCAAAAAAGACAAAATGCTCTGTTTTGTTCCCCTTAACAATCGCTGCGCGCCGGGTTATGAATACTCACAACATATAGTTATTAACAGGCTTCAGGAGCGCAACATGTTGATAAATGAGTGGAAATATTTGCCGATTAGCATAGCCTCCGCCACGCTAATACTTTGCGGCGGATGTGCTTCCCCGTCCCCCTCGATGGCTGGACGATACGCCAAAGAGGTGGTTCCCGAATATCAGTTGGTGGACACCCGCTTTGGTTCCGGGGAACTCAAGACGGACCTCTCCTGCGCGACGCTGGAAAAAGAGATGGTCTATCTGCTGAGTAAAATGGGCTGCGAGGTGAACACCGTCGCCCGCGAAGAGGGGCAGACGCAAATCGAATTCAGCCGCCCGGAGGCCAAGGGCAAATTGCTGCTGCAAACGGATTCCGATGGCACCGAAACACACACGCTGAACGCCTGCTCATTCACCTACCGGGTCAACATCACCAAATATCCCTCCACGACCGATCAGGATTATCATGTGAACCGCATCGCGGATGAACTGGTAGCCTCGCTGAAAAAGACAGATCCGATCAGCCATGCGGTAGCCGGCAAACGCTGAAATCATTTCGCTGAGCGAATAAAAAAAGAGCCCCGAAGTGGTTTTCACCGCTTCGGGGTTCTCTGTAAACCGGACCGAATCATCAGCCGCAGAGCGCCAGCAGCACACCGGCGGCCACGGCGGAACCAATCACGCCGGACACATTCGGGCCCATGGCGTGCATGAGCAGGAAGTTGTGCGGATTGGTTTCGTTACCCACCTTGTTCGCAACACGCGCAGCCATCGGAACCGCCGAGACGCCGGCGGAACCGATGAGCGGGTTGATCTTATCTTTGCAGAGCTTGTTCATGAGCTTGGCCATGAGCACGCCCGCGGCTGTGCCGACACAGAACGCCGCCAACCCGAGGATGAGAATCCCCAGCGTATTGGCCGTCAGGAATTTATCCGCAGCCAGTTTGGAGCCCACGGAAAGACCCAGCATGATGGTCACAATATTCATCAACGCATTCTGCATGGTATCGGACAACCGATTAACGACACCGCATTCGCGGGCAAGGTTCCCGAACATCAGCGCACCCATCAGCGGCGCGGCACTCGGGAGCAGCAGCGCACAAAGCAGAACCACGATAATCGGGAAACAGATCTTTTCGACCTTCCCGACGTGGCGCAACTGCTTCATCTCAATGGCGCGTTCCGCCGGCGTGGTCAGCCAGCGCATGATCGGCGGCTGAATGATGGGCACCAGAGCCATGTAGGAATACGCGGCCACGGCAATGGACCCCAGCAGGTGCGGCGACAAACGCGAGGCCAGGAAGATGGCCGTCGGACCATCCGCACCGCCAATGATGCCAATGGACGCGGCATCCTGTATGGAGAAATGAATCGCCGGGATGTATTTGCTCAGGAACAGGGCGCCCAGCAGCGAGGTGAAAATCCCGAATTGCGCCGCGCCGCCGAGCAGGGCTGTTTTCGGATTTGCAATGAGCGGCCCGAAGTCCGTCATGGCTCCCACGCCCATGAAAATGAGCAGTGGAAACAACCCGGAGGCAATTCCGAAATTATAGATCACATTCAGGAATCCACCCGGATCGGCAATGCCGGCATTGGGAATATTCGCCAGAATACCGCCAAATCCGATGGGCAGGAGCAACAGCGGCTCGAAGCCCTTCGCCAGCGCCAGATACACCAGCACCAAACCCACCACAATCATGATGAACTGCCCGAGGCCGTAAGGCACAATGCTTTTTTCCGCCTCATGCACTTCGGCCGCCTTTTTCTGGGAATCATCCACCACGACGGTTTTATCGTGCTGCATGAATCCGTAAATGCCGGTCGTTTCCCACAGCGTACCCATCCGGTGCATAAAGCTGTTTTTTGTTTCCGTTTGCTCCGGCACCGATTCCGCCGTCGCAGTCTCCGTGGTTTGCTCAGCCCGGGACACGGCCGCGACCAGGCAGATCAGCCCGATGACAAGTCCCGCTTTCATGGTATTCAGCCACATAGTCACATACTCCTTAAAAACACTCATTAATCGTTGATCGTGACGAGCACCCGACCGGTCGGCACCTGCTCGCTGACGGCCACCTCCAGGGAAGCCACCACGCCATCCACCGGCGACTTGATTTCCACTTCCATTTTCATGGCTTCCATCACGAGAAGGACGTCACCATCCTTCACCGCGTCGCCTTCCGCCACCTCAATGCGCAGAATATTTCCGGGCAGTTGCGAACGCACTTCCACATGGCCCTTCCCGCCTTCGGCCGACGCCCCGGCTTTGGCCGTCAGGGATTCATCCACGCCCGCTTTCACGTTGACGTCATACGCCTTGCCGTTGACTTCCGCTTTGTCGCCATTCAGCTTCACCGCGTAGTTCTTTCCGTTCAGCGTAACGGTGTACGCCCCGGAAGCGGACGCGGACGCAGCGGCGGCCGGAGCCGGCGTTGCGGCGGCGGGTTCGTTCTTGCGCACGCCGGACTTGGCCTTGCCCTGCAGGAACTGAATGCCCTTTTCCTTGCAGGCGGCGGCAATGAAAATGTTTTCATCTGTCATCGCGGTGATGCCCGCATCCGTCAGCATCTTCCTGGCGGCGGCAATGCCCTTCGACGAATTCTTCTCATCCAAATCCACCACTTTTTCGGTGGTCGGCTTGAGATTGAGCTGTTCCGAGCAAATCCTGACGATTTCAGAATCCGGCTCGCACGGCGTTTTTCCGAAGTAACCGAGCACCATCTTGCCGTACCCTTCGGCGATTTTTTTCCACGGCCCGAACATGACGTTGTTGAACGCCTGCTGGAAATAGAATTGGGAAACCGGGGTCACGGACGTACCGAAGCCGCCCTTGCGGACCACTTCGCCCATCGCGCGGATGCAATCATCATATTTATTCATGATGTTGTTGTCGCGCAGCATCTGGGTGTTGGCCGTCAGTGCGCCGCCGGGCATGGGCGCCCACGGAATCAGCGGCTCCACCGCCTTGGATTCGGGCGGAACAAAGTAATCTTTCAGACATTCCTTGCAGACTTCCTCGGCCTTCATGACCTTGTCAATATCCACATCCAGCTCGTAATCCATGCCGCGCAGCGCATGCCACAGGGTGGCGATGTCGGGCTGGCAGGTGCCGCCGCTCATCGGCATGATCGAGCAATCCACCTGGTCGGCGCCGGCTTCAATGGCCGACACATAACAGAGGGTGCCGATTCCCGCGGTTTCGTGCGAGTGAAATACGATTTTCGTCCCGGCGGGCACCAGTTTGCGGGCGCGCTTAATGGTCTCATGCACGGTTTTCGGAATCGTCGTGCCGGAAGCATCCTTGAAGCAGAGCGAATCGAACGGCACACCCGCTTTCAGAATGGTCTTGAGCGTCTGCTCGTAAAAATCGGGATTGTGCGCACCTTCACACCCGGGAGGCAGTTCCATCATGGTGATGACCACTTCGTGATGCAACCCGGCTTCCTTGATGAAGCGACCGCTGTCGATCAGGTTGTTCACATCATTCAGCGCATCGAAGTTGCGAATGGTGCTGATGCCGTGCTTTTTGAACAGTTGGGCATGCAGCTTGATCACATCGCGCGGCTGGGAATCCAGACACACCACATTCACGCCGCGCGCCAGCGTCTGTAAGTCCGCCGAGGGACCCGCCACGCGGCGAAACTCATCCATCATGGCGAAGGCATCTTCATTGCAGTAGAAATAAAGCGACTGAAACCGGGCGCCGCCGCCGGCCTCAAAGTGGGTAATGCCCGCATCCACACACGCCTTGACGGCGGGCATGAAATCTTTCGTAAACACGCGGGCGCCGTAACAGGATTGGAATCCGTCACGAAACGCCGTATTCATAATATGAATTTTTTTCTTAGCCATGATTGTCCCTTTCGTAGAGGTTGAGTTTATTTCTTTAACGTTGTTTTCGCGATGGCCACCGCCAGCGCCACTTCCGCATCATGGGAACCCGATGCGCCCGCACCGGCACTGGCGACCGCCCTTTTCACGGGTTTTACCGGCGCCTCTTCCGGAAACCAGTGAGCGAACCTGCTGAAAAAGATCGCCTGCCCCTTCATCACAAAAACCATAAGCGTTAAGAAAAGGTATACCACCAGCATACCCACCAGCATTAAAACCACACCATCCATAATCATGATGAACAGCTCCTTCGTGTCGGTCCGTTTTTCGCGAAGCCTATCCGGCTCCAAAATGGCCTGCATTAACAGGCAAAATAAAACGGTATACCAGCAAAAAGATCAAAAATAATGCCCGACCCAAAAACAGCGCGGGGTGGCCCGTAACCGGGGCCGGTCCGGCGGGTTCGGGTTTATGGTTTGTGGAACGGCACGACCAGGCGAACCGTGGTTCCGCGGCCCGGCTTGCTCTGCAATTCGATTTGGCCGCCCATACGTTCCACGAGCTTTTTGCAGATCGCCAGCCCCATGCCCACCCCCCCATGCCTGCGCGCGAAGGATTCATCCCGTTGTTTGAACGGAGCGAATACATATTCCATGAAATGCTCCTCGATACCCATGCCGGTGTCCTCAATAACAAACTCCGCGTCGACATGATCCTCCTGATCGGAAAGGCGCTTCGTTGTCAGGCGGATCGTGCCGTTATCGGTGAACTTCACCGCGTTATCCAGGAGGTGGAAGAGAATCTGATTCACCCGGTACTCATCACCAAGGACGACCGAATCCAGGGCCGGATCAAGCATCTTTTGCAGCGCTATTCCTTTTTTCGCAGCCGTGAGTTTCATCTCGGCAAGCAATTGCTGAACCAAATGATTGGGGCGTATTTCCTGCCGGCCGAGCTCCAGTTTGCCGGATTCGATGTTGGTGTAATCCAGAATGTCATCAATGATATGCAGCAGGTGGCGCCCGCTTTTCAGAATAATCTCCACATAGTTGCGACACTCGGCCTGAAGCGGGCAGGAAGAAAGCAGTTCCGCCATCCCGAGAACGCCGTTCATCGGGGTCCTCAATTCATGGCTCATATTGGCGAGAAACTGTGATTTGGCGACCGTCGCGGCTTCCGCGTCGCGCGCCAGCGCATTGGCATGGTCAATCATGATCAGGAGCCTGGCATTCGTCTGCTCCAGCTGCCGATTCGCCTCTTCCAGCCTGGCGCGGGATTCGGCCAGCTCCTCCTGGACAATATGACGCCGGGTAACGTCACAATACGTTCCGGCAACACGTACAGCCGTTCCATCCGCCTTGCGCTCCATAATTTTTCCAAGGGCGTGCAGCCATATTTCCCTGCCGTCCGTCCGGCGCAGCCGGTGCTCGCAATCGTAACGGTCGGACTGTCCGTGGAGATGCCTGCTCATCTGTTCACGAACCATCGGTAAATCTTCCCCGTGAACATAGGCCAGGAACTGTTCCTTCGTCTTCGGCAATTTACTCACCGGGAGACCAAGCAGCTCATGAAACCCTTCCGTGAATACCATGCGGTCCGCCTGGAAGTCGTAATCCCAAATGAACAAATCGGCCCCCTGAAGAGCAAGAATCAGACGCTGTTCGGACTTCTCCGCACGGGTGCGTTCGATATTCGATTGCAGCAACTGATAGTACACCCCGCCAAGAATCAGGATGACCACCAGCGTCAGCAGGAGCGGAAGAATCCCCGTTTTCTGGATGCTGCGGTGCCAATTTTGAACATCCATGTCGATACACATAAACGCCGGCACCCGTCCCGTTTCCGGATCCGTAATAGGCGAACACACGGTCATCCAGGATCCCCACCGGTCATCGTAGGGGCCCTCAATGAACGAAGACGCGCCATGCAGCGCCCGGAAAAACGAAGGCGTGATTTCCGTATAGATCGTCCCCGGCGGGGTATATCCCTCCGTGCCTTCCAAATCGGAATCCACCAGAAAAACCGCCTGCTCATTTTTCAGCTGGGTGAGATAAATAAACCGCATATCCGGAATGTTTTTCTTTTGTGCCAGAAAGCGCGCCTTCAGCGTCCGGTGTACCGGCGAGTTGAGGTCGTCCAGGGTGCCTGTCAGCGCGTTCACCTCCGAAGGCAGAACGGTTTGAGCCAGAATGTCCGCCAGGGCCGAAAGATCGGTGCGAAGTCGGCTTTCTTCCCGTTTAACCGTTTGATTGTAAAACCAAACCCCCGCGAACAGAACGACCGCCGCAAAAAAAGCCAGCATATGCCCGTACACCGACCCATGAAGCGTCCGTATCCCATAGGTAGAAAAAAGAAAGGTCTTTCGGATGGATGCAAGCGCCAGACTGGCACAGAAAAGCAATGCGATGATGAACAGGCAGGGCAACAGAATATGTTCCGGATGCCCCGTATACCGCCCGCGCAACACCCAGCTGAGATACTGCAAATAGATCAAAACAAACCCCGACAGGCACAGCGTACAAGCAAGCACTCCAAGCGCCCCCCGATAGACCGGCGTCGAACGGGCCGCCCGGAAAAAGGCCGCGAAGGTCAAAAGAAACCCCGTGAGAGTGCCCGTCAACAGAATCACTCCTGCCGGCTTCGTCATGGAAAGCAAAATGATCAGCGGGATGCCGAACAAGCTGAAAAAGGCCGAAAACCAGAACCTTGTCGCGCCGGACAGCAGGCTGCTCACAGCAAAATAGACCAGAAATCCCACCGCCAGCAGCCGAAAGAAAAGAGAGATGATTTGATAGTCCCACGGGATGTAGAAACGAACGGAATCCAGGGACAGCCAAACGTTCACCCCGTAAAGCGCCGTGGCCGAACCCAACGCTTTCCAGGAAAGACCAGCCACCCGATAACGCGCAATGGAAAACACCCCGACGCCAAAAAAGAAACAAAAAATCGAGGTGATAAAAAGAATTACATCATTTTGATAGTTCATCAAACTCATCCTGCATCCCACCCGGCAACACTGACCCCTGAAGTCTAGTTTTCAGAATCAGCAAGTGCAAGCCCATAAACCCTTCATGAACCATCATCCCCGCAGCGGATGCCTGTTGACAAACACCCGCAATTCGTTGTTAATTCCCCGCATTCAAGCCTGTATGACAAGGAGATTAAGCAGATTATGACCACCACCTCTTCGCAACCTGTTTCCGTAGTGGCCGGCGGCGCCGGGTTCCTGGGTTCTCACCTCTGTGACTACCTGCTCAGCAAAGGGCACCGCGTGATCTGCCTCGATAATCTCATCACCGGCAACTCCGCCAACATCGAACACCTCGCCGGCAACGAAAATTTCAAATTCATCAAACACGACGTCACCGAATACATCTACCTCCCCGGCGCCGTCGACTACGTCTTCAACTTCGCCTCCCCCGCCAGCCCCATCGACTACCTCGAACTCCCCATTCAGACCCTCAAAGTCGGCGCACTCGGCACCCACAAAACCCTCGGCCTCGCCCGCGCCAAAAAAGCCGTCTACTTCCTCGCCTCCACCTCCGAAACCTACGGCGACCCCCTCGTCCATCCCCAGCCCGAAACCTACTGGGGCAACGTCAACCCCATCGGCCCCCGCGGCGTCTACGATGAAGCCAAACGCTTCGCCGAAGCCATGGTCATGGCCTATCACCGCTTCCACGGACTCGATACCCGCATCGTCCGCATCTTCAACACCTACGGCCCCCGTATGCGCCCCAACGACGGACGCGTCGTCCCCACCTTCATCAATCAGGCCCTCGACAACGCACCCATCTCCGTATTCGGCGACGGCAGCCAGACCCGCAGCTTCTGCTACGTCTCCGACCTCATCCACGGCATCTACCTCCTCGCCATGAGTAACTGCTCCGACCCCGTCAACATCGGCAACCCCGGCGAAATGACCGTCCGAACCTTCGCCGAAAAAATCAAAAAACTCTGCGGCGCCACCTCCCCGATCATCGAAAAGCCCCTCCCCATCGATGACCCCAAAGTCCGCCGCCCCGACATCACCAAAGCCAAAAAACTCCTCGGCTGGGAACCCGTGATGGACCTCGAAAAAGGCCTCTCCCTCACCATCGACTACTTCAAATCCCTGAGGGCATAACCATGATCCTCCTCTACACCGATGCAGACGGCTCCGAACGCTCCGTGGAAATCGGCAAAGTGCCCCTCGCCATTGGCCGCGCCTCCGAAGCCGACATCGTCCTCGCCGACGTACGTGCCTCCCGCCTCCACTGCCGCGTATTCTACGAAGAAGGCATCCACTACGTCGAAGATCTCAAATCCAAAAACGGAACCTCCATCAACGGCCATGCCATCACCAAATCCGTCGTCAAATCCGGCGACGTCCTCAAGATCGGCTCCACCCTGATCAAATTCAAAGACACCGAACACCCCGGAACACGCACCATACTCGGCGAAGTCCAAAAGAAAATGGACGACGGCAAAGGCTACCGCACCATCATGCGCGAAATCGTCGACGAAGCCCTGCCCGTCCGCCACAAGCCCTAACCCCCAGCCCGCACACCGGAAGTTTCCAATGATTGGAAAAAGCCTGCCGAAAAGTTCCAATGATTGGAAAAACCGCCGTCCTTTTTTCCAATCGTTGGAAACGTCAGAACCTCTTTTTCCAATCGTTGGAAAATAACCAAACGGAGGGGCCATGCGCTTTCTGGAAAACCACGACAAACCCGCCCTGCTCGCCGGCGAACGCTCCCTGACCTACACCGAACTGCTTGAAGCCATCGCCCGAATGGGCGCCGTACTCAATCCCGCGCCCGAATCCCGTGTCGCGCTCTACCTCGAAAACTGCCCGGAGTGGGTCTTCGCTTTCTACGCCGTGTGGCAGTGCCGCGCCATCAACGTCACCATCGACCACGAACTGCCGCCCGACGATGTGGCCTTTATCCTGAACGACTGCCGCCCCGCGCTGCTCCTCTGCTCCCGCGCCTCCGAAGCCCGCGCCCGCCGGGCCCTCGAACGCGCCCCCATCCCCTGCCGACTCCTCGTACTGGAGGATCTGCCGCCCGACGCCCCGCTCCCGCCCGCGCCCCCCGCGCCCATCGACGGCGATCCCGAAAAAACCGCCGTCATCATCTACACCTCCGGCACCACCGGCACCCCCAAGGGCGTCATGCTCTCCTTCCGCAACCTGTTCGTCAACATTCAGGCCGTGGCCGCCGCAGGCATCTTCACCCCGGAACAGCGCACGCTCGTTATGCTGCCGCTGCATCACATTCTCCCGCTCGTCGGCTCCGTACTCGCGCCGCTGGCCTCCGCGGGCTCCATCGTTTTCACCCCTTCCCTTTCCCCCACCGACATCATGGCCGCGCTACAGCGCCACGCCGTTACCATCATCATCGGCGTTCCACGCTTCTATGCGCTGATCACCGGCAACATTCAGGCGCGCATCGCCGCATCACCCGCCGCCCGAATGCTCTTCGCACTCGCCCGGCGGAGCCGCTCACCCGCCCTCGCCAAAGTGCTTTTCGGATCTGTCCACCGCAAATTCGGCGGACACCTGCAATTCATGGTCAGCGGCGGCGCCCCGCTTGATCCATCCGTCGGCGAATGCCTGCGCACCCTCGGCTTCAACGTCCTCGAAGGATACGGCATGACCGAAGCCGCCCCCATGATCACCTTCCCGCGCCCCGACTGCGTACGCCCCGGCTCCTGCGGCCAGGCTCTCGAAAACAACGAAGTGCGAATCATCGACGACGAAGTCGTCACCCGCGGCCCCAACCTGATGCAGGGCTACTACAACCGCCCCGAAGAAACCGCCGAAGTCCTCCGCGACGGCTGGCTCTACACCGGCGATACCGGCTATCTCGACGCCGACGGCTATCTCTTCATCACCGGACGCAAAAAAGAAATCATCGTCCTGCCCAGCGGTAAAAAAGTGAACCCCGCCGAAATCGAAGAAAAACTCTGTGCCCTCGCGCCCGCCGTGCGCGAGGCAGGCGTCTTCATGCGCAACGGAACCCTTCAGGCCGTCATCCGCCTCGATGAATCCATCTCCGACGCCGAGCCCTTTCTCCGCGATCAACTGCTCGCCCCCTACAACGCGCAGGCCGCCTCCTACAAACAAATCACACGGGCCTGGCCCGTATCCGCCGACCTGCCCAAAACGCGACTCGGCAAACTGCGCCGCTTCATGCTCCCCGAACTCGCCGCACAGCATACGGACGAAACGCCGCAGAACGCCGCGCCTCCCTCTCCCACCTGCCGCCGCCTCATCGAATCCCTCGCCCCGCTCGTCAGTGCGCCCGTCACCCCCGATGCCCGCCTCGCCGCCGATCTCGGCCTCGACTCCCTCGGACGCATCAACCTGCAGGTCTATATTCAGGATTCATTCGGCGTCTCGCTCGACGAATCCGACTTCGCGCAGCTCCCCACCGCGCGCCGTCTCGCTGAATTTATTGATGAGAAAAAACTGCGCGACGTGGAAAAACCCGTCCACTGGAAAGAGATCCTCACCGCATCCCCCGACGGCGTTACGCTGCCGCACAGCAGCCCCATTCACCGCCTGCTGCTCTGCACCCTCAATGCCCTGGCCCGCCACGGGTTTCGCTTCCGCGCGACGGGCGCCGAACACATCCCCGCCGACGGTCCCTTCATCTTCGTGGCCAATCATGCCAGCTATCTCGACGGCGTATTCCTCTCCGCCGCGCTCGGCACCCGTCACATGCAAAACGTATTTTTCTATGCGAAAGAAAGCCACGTCCGAGGCCCCTTCCTGCGTTGGCTCGCCCGCAACTGCAACGTCATCGTGATGGACATCAATCACCACCTCAGGGAATCCATCCAGAAAATGAGCATCGCGCTGAAAAGCGGACACAGCATCATTATCTTCCCTGAAGGTACGCGAACCCGCACCGGAGAAATGGGCCCGTTCCGCCCCACTTTCGCCATGCTGAGCCGCGAGCTGGCCGTACCCATTCTTCCCGCCGCCATCCAGGGCGCCTTCAGCGCCTTCCCGGCGGGACACCGCCTGCCCCGATTCCTGGCCCCCATCACCGTGCAAATTCTCCCACCCGTCGTCCCCGATACCGGCACCTATCCGGAACTTTCCGAAACCGTGCGCGAAAAAATCAGCGCCGCCCTGGAAGAAAACGCCTGAGGCAACAACCCGCACCGGTACCGCCGTCGCTGTGATTCGACTGTAAGTGCGCAGAGAGCACCGAGAAATACGAACCGCTCATACAGGAATGAGTAGGGGGGGGAGGCAGAAAAACGTAAGGCCGGCGCGGTGATCCGGTCTCTTCCTGCGTGTCTTTTATTTGCGTGGAGGGTGGCGGGCCTCCGCCGCCTGGCGTTTTGATACGGATCGGGGCTTTGTTAGCGAAGTTTCTTCAGTTTCTCTCGCGCTAGTGTTCGAAATGCCTCCCAGCCCTCGGCGTCGAAGAGGCGACGCGGAAAGAGCAGGTACATTGTGTCCGTCGGATACAGTAGCAACAACCTCTTGCTCTCTTTCCACTTATGAAAATGATCCCAGGGCATGTCGGACGTACCCAGATCGGACTTGGTGTGTATTCCGGTTTCGTCGATTCTGTACTCGTCTTTGTGATCAAGAAAGCGGTTCTGCCTGTAACTCCTGTTTGTTCGCCAAGGAATCACGACAAAAAAGTAGATGCCCAAATAGAGCACGGCAAATGGCCACATGTCTCCCTGGGTGCCGGTTTCCAAACACGAGGCGGCGGAGGCCCGCCGCCCTCCATTTTCAGATTTTATCGCTTCTTAATCGGT
>CAZISY010000059.1:0-21486 GCA_964542025.1 uncultured Verrucomicrobiota bacterium | reverse complement strand
GCGAAGCGGGCGTTAATAACATGGCATGCGGGGCACATTGGAAATGTGCATGCCGTCCTGACATTCGGCGGTCCCGGGGCGCGCAAGTTTAAATCATCAGGCGGCGGAGGCCCGCCGCCCTCCAAATAGAATTTGCTTACCTCTTAATCGGTGTCCATCTGTGAAATCTGCCTTCGTCCTTACTGAACTTCGGCGCGAAGCGTCTGTGGATAAGCATTCTTTTAAACAGAACTCATTAAGAGGCCGGATCATAGCGCCGGCCGTACTCGGACGCGCCGGAGCTCGTCCCTCCATCTAATTTCATTACTCCGTGTGCGCGGCGCACTCAAGCGAAGCGGGTGAATTCCGGATGCAGAGTCACTTTCTCAAACGGATCGCCCGGGTAATCAGGGCGATCCGGATGGAGCCGGTGATAGGTTTCCTCGGAATACACGCCCGTGAAGTGATGGAGCGCGGTGTAGAAATGGATTCTTTTTTCCGGGCGCGGAGCATTGCGCGCCCAATAGGAATCGCCATGCAGGCGGTGCAGGTAGAACGTCTGCGGTTCAACGAAGAATCGGAATCCGGCCAGGCAGCAGCGCGCGCCGAAGCTCCAGGTATCCCACGCGCCGCAATCTTCAAAATAGCCGCCCACCGTATCGAAGATTGATCGATGGTAGAGATAGTTACCGCTGGAGGCCGGGGTGAAGCCACTGGACAGGACAAAGGCGGAATCGACTTTAGTCATGATCCACCGCTGCATGATTTGTTTTTCGGCGAGGCGCTGAACTGTTCCGGGCGCGGGGGTGGTTCGATCACGGAAGTATTGAACCACCTGCGGCGCAACCATGACATGTACGCCACTCTCTGCATGAAGGGCGGCGGCGCGATCCAGAAGTTTGCTGAGCAGGCCGGGGGACAAGATGTTATCGGCATCCAGATTGAAAATATAGTCGCCCTGCGCCAGCGCGACACAGCGGTTTCGCGCGGCTCCGCCACCCCGGTTGACCGGCAGCGTTTCCGTGCGCAGCGCGATTTCCGGATGCTGCCGGGACAATTGCCGGATGACATCGGCTGTACTGTCTGTGCTGGCATCATTTACAATAATGATTTCCAGATCGGACCGTTGCTGCATCAGGACGCTTTCCACGGCCTCGGCCAGATAGGCGGATGTGTTATAGGCCGGTATGATTACGCTAAGCCGTGGCTGCGGCATGGCACTCCTTTTCTTCCACAAAGAATTCGCCCACATGGATACGATCGAACGCGGTGGACGCATAGGCCTTGAGATTGATTTGCTTTCCGTCTCGGCGCAGAGCCTCCAGCTCGCGCACCGTACGGATTTCGCCGAGCAAATGATTCCAGGCGATATTCTGCACCTGGTTGACGGACGGCACCACCAGGCAGGATTCGGTGAACGCCGCCAGGTCCCCGGGCATTTGCGGCGAATGAGTCAGAATCTGATTCGCGGCATATTCCAGGTAATTCGGATGCCGCCATTCTGCCTGGGCGACGGCGCGGCGAATATTTTCCAATGATTGGAAAAGGGCGCGAACAAACCCGGCCCGATACACCGTGCCGTTCACTTCAAACGGATAGCCCCAGTCCGCCGGCTGCCCGCGCCAATGCCAGAGCAGCGCAGGTTGTTCTGATAAAAAGTCAGGATGCGTAACAGGCTCTTCCCGAGTATGCGTGTAGCGAATGTTCCGGCCGAGCCGCATGGAAAAACCGAGTACGGAGGGATATCCGTTCAGCACGGCTTCGATTGTCGCCGCATCTACGGGGCGGCGAAAAATCACGTCGTCGCAGCCGAAAAATACGAGCGGGGATTTTATCCCGTTCACCCAGGTGAGCACCTCGCGTCCGAAGTCGGTTTCCTGCACGAACCGCACATCGGGGTGGTCGCGCTTCACGCAGGCGTAGCCTTCCAAAATAGAGGCATCGGTGCTTTTGTACAACACCGTCACCGCCACCGGCACGGAGAAATAATGCCGCACGGAGCGGAGATATCCGTCCAGCTGAAACGGGCGGTCCTTCGAAAAACACAGGCAGGTCATGCCCGCCGGATGATCGGATGTCGCCATTGATTAGAATCCGTAAACGTGTATAAGATTTGTTGCGTTCGGTATGGCATATAGCATGCTGAATGCCATGCAATTATACGACACGGGATAGAAACACAACATGGACCCTTATCAGTTATTGGCACGGCAGGCGGAGAAAACATCCTGGCAAAACTGGCCGGCCGCCTCGCGCGCGGTCCTGCCCCTCATGGCCAAAGAACGGTCGGCCGCCTGCCTGCCGGTCTGGTTCCCGTCGATCATTTATTTGGAACCCACCAACGCCTGCAACGCCAACTGCCTTTTTTGTCCCCGCCAAACCATGACGCGGCGGGTGGGATTCATGGATGTGGAACTCTACCGCCGGATCGTGGATCAGGTGGTCGAACTCGGCCCATCGGAACTGCGGCTGTTTCACTACGGCGAGCCCATGCTTCATCCCGACCTGGCGGAGATGATTCGCTACGCCCACGAAAAGAATTTGGTCGCCCGCTTTCAAACGAACGGACTGGCCCTGACCCGCGAGCGCATTCACGCCCTCCTGGAAGCCGGGATGAATTACATCGGCGTTTCCGTGAACGGATTGACCGCGCGTGATTATGAAACCATGCGGCCCGGTCATTCATTTGAAACGCTGACGAGCAATTTGATGCTGCTCCGCGAAGAAGTTCAGGCGTACGGAAAGAAGTGTCACATTCATCTTAATGCGCATGTGGACCGGCAGGAAATTCAGGAGCGGGATGCCGATATCCGTGCCTTCAAAAAGCACTGGCTCACGGTGGCGGACAGTCTGTCCATTTCCGGGCTGAGCCTGTACGACCGCATATCCATTTTGCGGCGCGGGGAAGTGACGCCCACCGCCCTGGCGGTACTGACGCGCGCACCCGATGCGGACGTACTGTGTGCCGAACCCTTCGACCGCCTGGTGGTGAAATGGGACGGACGCGTTTCTCCCTGCTGCGCGGATTACGACGGGCAGATGCTCATCGGCGACCTGACCGCTCAGTCGCTTCGCGACGTCTGGAATAGTGCCGCGCTGGAGCGCCTGCAAACCGAAGTCCGCGAGCGCCGCTATGCCGCACTGCCCGTCTGCAAGACCTGTCCGAAATTTTACTCCTCGCCTTACAACGTCGTCTTTGTCCGCAAAAAATATACAGACATACGCTCGCCCCGGCAGGAACTGGAGTTGATTTAGTCATGGCCGGCGGACTGCTCACCCTCAGGCAGATGGTGGATTTTTACGGGCGGGATTCATTCCCGATTGCCGAGGCGCGCATCCGCGAACAATTGGCCCACCCCGATCCGAATCAATGGGCGCTGGGTCACTTGCTGGCTGCCTGTAATTTCTATGCGGCGGGCCAACCGGAAGCCGCGCGCGATTATCTGCGAAAGGTACGCGCGGAAACGCAAACGCTCGCCGCGCCGATCATTGCCATCCTGATCTGGCTCCAGCGCGAAATGAATGATCCGCAGTCCGCCGCTTATGATTGTTTGAATTACGCCCGTGATGCCTCCGCGCGAGGGCTTGATGACCTGGCTTTGGAAGCCGGTTCCGCCGCCATCTTTCTGGATCAGACCGGACATTTTGAAATCACCCGATCACCGGAAAAAACGATGCCGCTGGCGGCACTCTATGAACGGGCCGCCGGAAAACTCCGCGCCGCGCCGCGCCGCCGTGTTCGGAACGATTTGCCGAGCCGCCGGGTGGCGCTGATCACGGGAAATCTGGTGGATTACGCCGTGGCCTACAGTCGGCGCGTGCTGAATCTGGCGCGTTATGCCGACCCAAACCGCTACGACCTGCGCGTCTACTCCACCGAAAATCTGACCCGCCGCGAACAGCCGCTTTTCCCGTTCGGCCTTGAAAATGGCGGATCGGCTGAATGCGCGCCGGCCTGCCTGCAAACGCTGAACGCCCTGCAGGTCCCCGTCTGGTTTGCTCCCCGGCATCTTCCGGCCATAGCCACAGCGGAGGCCATCATTCGCAAATTAGAAGAGGATCAAATAGACTTCGCCGTTTTTCAAACCGGCATGGCCAGCCCCATCGACTGGCTTGTGGCGCGCGGCTCGCCGGTGCCCGTGAAGGCGGGCATTCACATCGGATCATCACCATTCAACACCGGTTTTGACCTCTACTTTTTTGACAACCCCGTCAACATCGAACGGGAAAACGGCTACTGGACCGACGCCATGGGCAAACGCGCTTTGCTCACCAGCGGCGTGGATATTGAGCAGCTGCGTTCAGCACCCGTGCTGCCGCGGAGCGAGTTGAACATACCCCCCGATGCCGTACTGATCGGTACCATCAGTAATCATCTCGGCGAGCGGCTTTCCATCGCATTTTGCGAACTGCTGATCCGCGTACTGCAAAAAAATCCATTGGCCTTTTATCTCGGCATCGGAACGCCGCCCGACGAAGAGCGCATGCGTCTCTTTCGGGACGGCGGCGTCACGGAGCGCATTCGGTTTCCGGGTCCGGTGCGCGCGGCATCGGCCGTCGTCAAAATGCTGGATATTTATGCCAACGAGTTTCCGGTGGGCGGCTCGGAGAGTGTGAAAGAAGCCATTGCCTGCGGGATTCCGACGGTGGCGCTGACCTGGAGCAATGCGCATGCCGAGAGCGCAGGGGCGATCATCACCGGACCGGAATTTGCCATTCCGAACCGTGATCCGGCGGCGTACGAGCAACGGCTGAATCACTGGATCACCGATGCCGACGCGCGGCGCTCGGCCGGGGCCAAACTTGCCCAACGCGCCGAAGAACATTATTCCATCCGCCGCTACGTCTCGCTTCTTTTCGACCATCTGGAACAATGCGCAACCTAAACGGCGACATTTTTATGTTGTTATCAGCCTTGTGAAGCGCTGAAAAAACAACCGCTACTTGCGGCGATCGTCAGTAACCGGATCAATGGTGTTTAAAAACGGGAACCGTTTGAAATCAGCGTCTCTGGTATAAATGGTTTTGACTCCATTTTCTCTCATCAGGACCGCTGTATGGGTATCGAAAACCAGATTGCCCGAAATACCGGGAATTTCGGAAAACACCTCTCTGGCTACATGGAAATGCCGGTCGGTTTCTGTTAACACTCTAAAGCTCGTTGATGCAAAGAGCGCATCGAGAAAAGACCACGCCTGGTCGGACGAAAAAGGGCGCGTTAAAACCCGTGGATGAGTGACCACGCGCAAAAATTCATAAACAATTCCCCATGTCACATACCAGGGCATTGTCTGAACTCTTGCTGCTTCCAGCAATTCTCGGCAGCATTTGTGGTCTGGAGAATCTTTATCAGCACTGTAGAGAAGAATATTTGTATCCACCACAAACACGTTTATTCCTCCATGACGGAATATAGGGTATCCCGATTGGCCACGTTGATGCGGAGACCTCCACTGCTGAACGATGGGAGGGGCGGCAACTTTACAGCGGGCTGCCTGGGCTCAACCATCACTCGTAATGCCGCCTCCACGAGTTCCGACATGGTTTTTCGTTTACGGGCCGCTTCGCGCTTCAGTTGGCGCATCGTGGCATCGCTGATGTTGAGTGTCGTTTTCATAGGGGTATCCATACACACCCTATGAAAATCCGGCAAGGTTTTTGTAGGATCACGGCACGGGCGGCGAGGTGAAATGTTCGTAGCCGGGGGCGGCGGTCAGGTCGGCGGGGGCGTTCAACAGGCCGACGCCAGATCCGGATTCCACCGCGCCGACGCAGGTGCAGGGCTCGCTGAAGCGGGCGTTCCACGCGGCCTCCAATGCGGCGCGTTTTTCGGGCAGGACGGTGAAGAGCAGTTCAAAATCCTCGCCATCGGTCAGCGCGTGAGTACGCGGCGACCGGCCATCCGTGTGGCGGGATGCGGCGTACGAAACAGGCGCCTGCGCGGCATCCACCATCACGCGCACGCCGCTGCGTTCGGCCAGGTGCCGCGCTTCGGAGAGCAGGCCGTCGCTGATGTCGATCATGGCGGTGGCCAGCCCCTGTTCGCGCAGCCACCGGCCTTCCGCCAGGCGCGGCATGAAATCAAGATGCTTTCCGAAGATACTCCCGCCCAACACCCCGGTGACGAATAGCAGATCGCCGGGCCGCGCACCGGAACGCAGCAACGCCGTACCGGACGGAAGCCGCCCGACGCCGAACACATGCAGTTCCAGGCAGGGCCCCTGTGCCACATCGCCCCCGATGATCGCCCCGCCGCAGCGTTGCAGCAGCGCCGCGGCTCCCGCATAAATTTCTTCCAGCGTGTTCAGTTCCAGCTCCGGCGGCGCAACCACATTGACGGCCAGCCAGAGCGGTTCGGCGCCCATGGAAGCGATGTCGCTCAGGACGCGCCCGACGGCTTTATGCCCGATGCGCCGGGGCGCCTCGCCGGAAAGAAAATGCATGCCTTCGATGACCGGGTCCGTCGTGATCACCCAGTCCTCGCCGCCGGCGCGGACCACGGCGCAGTCATCGCCGATCCCGGTCACCACCTGCGTTCCGCCGGACACATACCGCGCCAGCGCTTCAATGATTTTCCGTTCACCGGTTTCCCGCAGCGTGGTCATAAGGATTTTCCCGCGATGGCGCGCAGCCCGGTTTCATAGGGAGCGCGGATAATGCCTTTTTCGCAGACGATGGCGGTGACGAATTCGGCGGGCGTTACATCGAACGCCGGGGAGTAGACGCGTACGCCTTCCGGACCGGTCCGGCGTCCGAAGCCCATCACCACTTCATCGGAGTGACGTTCTTCAATGGGAATGTCGTCCCCGTGCGCCAGGGTAAGGTCAAATGTACTCGTCGGCGCGAGGGCGTAGAACGGAATGTGATGGGCGCGGGCCAGCACGGCCACGCCGTAGGTGCCGATTTTATTGCAGACATCGCCGTTTGCCGCGATGCGGTCGGATCCGACCAGGACGGCGTTCACTTTGCCTTCGCGCATGACCTTTGCGGCCATGTTATCGCAAATGATGGTGACATCAATGCCCGCCTGATGCAGCTCCCAGGCCGTCAGGCGCGAGCCCTGCAGCAGCGGACGCGTCTCATCGGAAATCACACTGATATTCATGCCGCGTTCTTTGGCCACATACACCGGCGCCAGCGCCGTACCGAATTCCGCCGTGGCGAGTCCGCCCGCGTTGCAATGCGTGAGGACCGTCCAGCCATCCTTCAGCAGCTCGACGCCGTGCTCGCCGATCGCGTAGCACATGGCGGCATCTTCATCGCGGATATTCACCGCCTCCCGGGCCAGGCGTTCCTTCAGCGCAGGCACATCAAGACGCACATTTTCCAGCGCGACCCGCCGCATCCGGTCCAGCGCCCAGAACAAATTCACTGCCGTCGGACGCGCCGTCGCCAGGTAATCGGCCACCCGGTTCACTTCCGCCACCAGGTCTCCGGAAGTTTTCACGCTCGCCTGCTGGATGCCGGTCACCACGCCCATGGCTGCCGCCACCCCAATGGCGGGCGCGCCGCGCACGCGCAGCATTTTGATGGCCTCCCAGACTTCCTCAATCCGATCAGTTTCCAGAAATTGCAGTGATTCCGGCAGGCGTGTCTGTTCCACCATGCGCACTCGTCCGGGAATCAGCGCGGGCGGATTGACGCAAATCCATTCTACGGTTTTCAGTCCCATGGCATCTCCTTAATCAGGCGGGCGGGTTATTTTCGGGGGCCGCGGAAAAATCAAACACCATGCCGCACCATTCCCCGTTGCCGTCCCAGATGAGTTCGCGTCCGCCCTGCTCAATGAACGCCTGGCTGACTTCGTCGGATTCCGTTTGGAGGATGCCGGTGATGATCAGCCAGTGTTTTGCGGACTGTGCCAGCGCCTGTGCGCTTTGAATGAGCAGGCGGGAAAAGATGTTGGCGCAGACGAGGTCATACGGTCCGCCGGGGATGCCGCGTGTGATGTCATGCTCAAACAGATGAATGTGCTGCGCGCCGTTGCGCTCGATATTTTCGCGGGTGTACTTCAGGCACAGCGGGTCAAAATCAAACGCCTCAATGCGGCGGCATCCGAGTTTTTCGGCGGCGATGGCCAGGATACCGCTGCCCGTACCCGCATCCATCATGGAGGCGGGCGGCATTTCCTGCGTAAAGAGGCGGTCAATCTGTTCGAGACAGAAATGCGTGGTGAAGTGATCGCCCGTTCCAAAGCTGAGGCCGGGCTCAAGCAGGATGGTGGCGCGGTCGTTGTCGGGCGTTTTTTCCCAGACGGGGACAATCTGCAGGCGTTCGCCGATGGCTTGCGTGTGAAAGTGATTTTTCCAGAAGGCCTGCCAGTCCCGCGCGTCGCAGTTTCGGATCGCGGCGGGATGGCCCGGAAAGCGGCGGGTCAGCGCCCGTTGCGCCAATTCGGCCTGAGCGGGTTCGGTGAAATAGAGTTCGAGCCAGCAATCCGGCGAGTGGGGGCGGCTGATTTCCACGGGTTCCGTGTTCAGCGCTTCGCGAATCCATTCCGCGGCCTCTTCGCTTTCGGTTCCCGCGACCCCCAGCGTGACAATGATCCAGTTCTGCTCCGCTATATCATTCATTACGGTTTCCGCATAAAAAACTTTGCCATCGCCCGGTATAAATCCGTATACCTCGAAGGAACAAGGGCATGCGCCACTTCTAGCAGAGCGGACCGTGTTTACAAGCACAAGGAAGAAGCAGGATGAAAAAAGTAACGATCATTGGTGATGGCGGCTGGGGTACCGCGCTGGCGCTCGTCCTCCGTAAAAACGGTTTCGACGTCTGGGTTTGGGGGCCCTTCCCCGCCTACCTGGATGAAATACGCACCTCCGGAGAAAACCGCAAATTTCTGCCCGGCGTCAAATTGCCGGATACGCTTCACTGGACGTCCGACCGTGCGGAAGCCGTACGCGGCGCCGAGCTCGTGGTGGTCGCGGTGCCTTCGCACTTTTTCAAACCCGTGCTGACGTCCTTTGCCGGGCTGATTCCGCCCGGGGTTCCGCTGGTCAGCGTGACGAAGGGGTTCGACGAAGAGACCGGACACCTCATGACCGAACTCGCCGCGGAAATACTCGGCCGCAGTTCCGTGGCCGCGCTGTCCGGGCCAAGTCATGCCGAGGAAGTGGCCCGCGACGTACCGACGGCCGTCGTGGTGGCCAGCCGCATTCCGGCGGAGCAGCAACTGCTGCAAAGCCTTTTTTCCAGCGGCGTATTTCGGGTGTACACCTCCGACGATGTCCTCGGCGTGCAGCTGGGCGGCGCCGTGAAAAATGTGATCGCGATTGCTGTGGGCGCATGCGACGGGCTCGGCTTTGGCGACAATACGAAGGCGGCGCTCATCACCCGCGGGCTGGCAGAAATCACGCGGCTCGGACTGGCCATGGGTGCGCGGCTGGATACCTTTGCCGGACTCAGCGGCATGGGCGACCTGATTGTCACCTGCGGCAGCCGTCACAGCCGTAACCGTTCCGTCGGCGAACGCCTCGGCCGCGGCGAATCGATCGGGCAGATTCGCGCGAGCATGGAACAGGTGGCCGAAGGCGTATGGAACTGCATCCCGGCGCGCATGCTGGCAAAAAAATACAACGTGGAAATGCCGATCACCGAATCCGTCTACTCGCTGATTTATGAGGGCAAATCCTGCGCGCAGGCCGTGAAGGAACTGCTCGAACGCGCCCCGAAACCGGAAAACCGGTAACACGGGCCCCGCGCCTCATTTTTTCGGTGTTTTCTGCTGCTCGCGGCGCGGGCATTGCACATCCATGAGGGCGCCCTGGCGCAGCGTCAGGCGCAGGGCACGCGGGCCGACCTCCGGCAGGGTGACGGGGCTCATCAGCACATGCAGCTGAAGCAGCTCGCGCAACTGCGCATCCGAGAGGCTGATCCCCTTGTAATCCCGCCAAAGCACATAGCCGCATCCCTCTTTCCAGCGGGAGCAGCCGATGCCTTTTTTCCCGGCGATGAGTTCGCTGCCGCACAGCGGACACGTCCCCCAGCGGGCGGTATCCACGCGGGCGGCCACGGCGGTTTTCACAAGATGGGCGGTGTAGTCGGCGATGGCCTGCATGAAGGCTTCCGGGGTATGAGCGCCGCGCTCGATGCGGTTCAATTTTTCCTCCCACTCGCCGGTCATTTCCGGCGATTTGAGCAGGGCGTCCTGCAGGAGAGAAATCAGGAAGCGCCCCATATCGGTGGCGAGAATGTTTTTCTTTTCGCGCCGGATGTAGTTGCGCTGAAGCAGCGTTTCAATGATGGCGGCGCGGGTGGCGGGCGTACCGATGCCGCGTTCCTTAAGGGCTTCGCGCAGCGTTTCATCTTCCACGAACTTCCCGGCCGATTCCATGGCGGCCAGCAGGGAGTTTTCCGTGTAATGCCTGGGCGGCTTGGTTTTGCCTTCGCGCACGGACGGCTCGTGGGGGCCCTGCTCGCCGACGGTGAACGCGGGCAGCTCCTGCTCGTCATCCTCTTTTTCTTTTTTCTTCGGAGCGGGAAAAAGGGCCGACCAACCGGCCTGCACGACGCGCGTGCCCTTCGCCTGAAACGGAACGCCGTTACTCTCGCCATCGACCGTGGTGATTTCTTTTTCACAGTCGGGATAAAACGCGGCGATGAGCTGCATGAGTACGGCTTCATACACATGCTGCTCGGAGGCTTCGAGGGTTCCCGGCAGGATTCCGGTGGGAATGATGGCGTGATGGTCCTTCACCTTGTCGTTATCGGTGATGCGTTTGGAAAACGGCAGGTGGGCCAGGTCCAGCGCGTCCACGGCCTGCGGGCGCAGACTGCGCAGGTCGTTCAGTATTTGCGCAATCCGGGGTTCGAGATCTTTCGTGATGTAGCGCGAATCGGTACGCGGGTACGTCAGCAGTTTCTGCTCGTACAGTTTTTGCGCGATGGCCAGCGTACGGGCGGCGGAGAGGTTGTACCGCCGGTTCATTTCGCGCTGGAGTGTGGTCAGGTCGAAGAGCTGCGGCGGTTTTTCCGTTTTTCGGACGCCTTTGATCGAACGCACCGTGAACGGCTTCCCCTGAATGCAGGCCAGCTGTTCGTTGGCTTTTTCGGGCGAGTCAAACCGGTCGCCGGCATACTTGAAAAGAGCCGTCCGGTACAGAGTGGTCAATTCCCAGAACGGGCGCGCATTGAACAGATCAATCTCGTCATCGCGGTCCGTGATCAGGGCGAGGACGGGTGTTTGTACGCGCCCAAGGCTCCACAGTACGCGGTCGCCCCCGCCGGCCGAACCGTAGCGCACGGTGTAGCAGCGCGTGGCGTTCAGCCCGACGATCCAGTCCGACTCGCTCCGGCAGCGCGCGGCGGCGTAGAGCGCATCGCAGTCGTGTCCATCGCGCAGGCGGGCGAACGCCTCCTTCACGGCCTCGGCGGTGAGCGAACTGAGCCAGAGGCGGCGGAAGGGCTTATCGCGAAAGCCGGCCAGATCGGTGAGATAACGGAAGATGAGTTCGCCCTCGCGTCCGGCGTCGGTCGCGCAAATGATGTCATCGGCCTCGCCGAGCAGTTTTTGAATAACGCCGAACTGCTCGCTGACGCCTTTGTTTGCGATGAGTTTGAGTTTGAACGCATCGGGAATGAACGGGAGGGTCGGGAGTTTCCAGGCTTTGAGTTCGGGCGAATAATCGCCGGGTTCGAGGAGGGTGACGAGGTGTCCGAACGCCCAGGTGACGGCGCAGCCCCGCCCTTCCAGATAGCCGTCGCGTTTGGTTTTGATGCCCCACACCTGGGCGATGTCGCGGGCGACGGATGGTTTTTCTGTGATGATCAATTTCATATTTCCACGTTCAGGGGCTTGGTGTACTGTTTATACGCGCTGAAAGGGACTTTATGAAAGCACAGAATGAGATGGCGGGGCGGATGAATTTCGGGTTTTCCAATGGTTGGAAAAACGGCGGGCGGATTTTCCAACCGTTGGAAGTTTTGGGCGCGGTTTTTCCAATCGTTGGAAGTTTTGGGCGCGGTTTTTCCAATCGTTGGAAAATCGTGTTTTTGGCGGCGGCGCTGCCGTGTCTGGCGGCGGCGGGCGGGGATCCGATTCCGTTTGAGGATGATGACACGCTGGCGGAGATTCAGGAGAAGATCGAGCTGAACGGGTATTCGTTTACGGTGAATACGAACTGGGTGTTCAATATGCCGGCGGCGGAACGAAAGGCTTTTCACAGGCGGTTTATGTCGGAGGCATCGGCGTACCGGCTGGGGGCATCGGACGATCCGGGGCCGCTGGCGGATGTGATGAAGCAGAACCGGGCGCTGCCGGCGTCGTTCGACTGGCGGAATTACGGGGGGCATTCGTACATCGGCGCGGTGCGGAATCAGGGCAGCTGCGGGTCGTGTTATTCGTTCGGTGCGAATGCGGCGGCGGAATGCACGTATAATTATGCGATGGGGCTGACGGATGGAAGCTGCGTGGATTTTTCGGAGTCGTTCATCATCTGGTGTCTGGGGTCGCTGCCGGATTATTATGAGCATTTTTACGGGTGCGACGGGGCGGATTATGATTATGCGGAGTTGACGGCAATGACGCGCGAAGGCGTGAGTTATGAGGCGGCGTATCCGTATACGACCACCTCCGGCTGCAATACCAACCGATGGAACGATCCGCGCGTGGTGTTTGATTCGTGGCACCGGATTGCATGCGGCGATATTACGGCGATTAAGACGGCGATCATGACGTACGGGGCGGTGGACGCGGCGGTGTATGCGGGGTCGGCGTTCGATGCGTACAGCAGCGGCATCTATAAAGATTCGCGGACCTCATGCAACGGAAGCCCGTGTTATTACACAACGGCGAATCATGCGATCGCGCTCGTGGGATGGAACGACACGGGGAATTACTGGATTCTGCGCAACAGCTGGGGCTCGTCGTGGGGTGAAAGCGGCTACATGCGCATTGATTATTCGTCGGCGGTGGTCTCCTGCGAGTCGTGCTATCTGTATATTGATGTGGGCCCGACGGTCACAACGGACCCGGCCACCGGCACGAACGATACGGCGATTCAGCTCAACGGCACCATCAATCCGAACGGGCATTTCACGCAGTATTATTTTGAGTATGGATCGACCACGGAATACGGCAGCCAAACGGCCACGCAGAGCGCAGGCAGCGGAAGCAGCGCGCTGAGTGTGAGCACGAATATCACGGGGCTTGATCCGCGGACGCTGTATCATTTCCGTCTGGTGGGCGTCAGCGGAGGGCGTACCATTCCGGGCAGCGACCGCTCGTTCACGACGACCGGACCGGACGTGCCGCCGGACTGTACGACGCTGGCGGCCTCGGGGGTCGCCCATGTGTATGCAACGGTCAACGGCACGGTGAATCCGCGCGGGCTGAGCACGACGTACTGGTTTGAGTACGGCCTGACGGCGGCGTACGGATCCACGTCAGCGACGGCATCCGCCGGGTCGGGCTCAACGGATGTCAGCGTCAGCCGGACGCTCGCCGGATTGACCCCGGAGACGACGTATCATTACCGCCTGGCAGCGCTGAACCTCAGCGGAGTGGACATGGGGGAGGACATGACGTTTACCACCACGGAAACGCCCGTGACGTATCTGGAGGAGGGCTTCGAGCATGCGGGAGCCGCGCCGGCCGACTGGACGATTGAATATGTGCGGCCCTGCGTGGATTGGCAGTACCGCAACGGCGGCCTGGAATATCCGACGGCGGCGCACAGCGGCAGTTACAATGCGTATGCGTATTATGCGGGCTGGAACGGACGCAGCACGCGACTCATCACGCCGCCCATCAACTTCGGAACGAACCGCTGCGCACTGCTCACGTTCTGGCTCGTCAATAAGAACTGGGCAGGCGATCAGGATGTACTGCGCATTCTCTCCCGCACGTCGTCCGCCGCCGACTGGACGATTGCAGCGGTGTTCGATGACAACGTGAGCGCGTGGACTCAGCAGTCCGTTTATCTGACCAATCTGAGCACGACCTTCTACGTCGCTTTTGAAAGTCTGCTCCATTACGGATATGGTGTGGCCGTGGACGATATCTCGGTGCGGATTTCCGAGCCGACCCCCACGCCGACGCCCGTTCCGCCGTGTTCGCGCGGCACGGATAATGATTTCGATGGCGACCGCTGTTCCGACATTGGCTGCTATTATCCGCGCGATGGAAGCTGGTTCATCTATATGAGCTCGAGCGGTTTTGTCCAGCGGGCGCTCGGCTTCACCGGCACCGAACCGATCACGGATGACTTTGATGGCGACGGTCTCTGCGATTACGGCACCTACTACGCGCCGTACGGCTGGTGGGACGTGATGTGCTCTTCCGACGGGCTCGTGCAAAACAGTTTTGGATTCACAGGCACCACGCCCGTCACCGGCGATTTCGATGGCGACGGCACATGCGATTTCGGATGCTATTATCCACCCACCGGCACCTGGTACCTCTACAAATCGTCGTCCGGATTCTGGACGACCCGGTTCGGGTTCTACGGCACGATTCCAATCGCTGGAGATTTTGACGGGGATCTCGTGGATGACTTCGGATGCTACTACCCGCCCGCCGGCGCCTGGTATATCTACAAGAGCCGCGACGGGTTCTGGACCACCGGCTTTGGATTCTACGGCACCGAGCCGGTCACCGGTGATTTTGACGGCGACGGCGTGTGCGATTTCGGATGCTACTATCCGTTCACCGGCGCCTGGTACCTCTATAAGAGTCGCGATGGATTCTGGACCACCCGCTTCGGATTCGGCGGCACCGAGCCCGTCACCGGCGACTTTGACGGCGACGGCGTGTGCGATTTCGGATGCTACTATCCGTTCACCGGCGCCTGGTACCTCTATAAGAGTCGCGATGGATTCTGGACCACGAATTTCGGGTTCGGCGGCACCATTCCCCTTCACTGATCCGGAAAGAAAACCGAACCATGATTCTAATGACCGTTTTACTGGGCGCGGCTGGAACGATGGCCGGAGGGTGGTTTCTGCTTCGGCTTTTCGAGTGGAAGCGGCTGTATCATCCGCATCGGGAAATCACGCGAACCCCCGGCGCGGAGGGGCTCGCGTATGAGAATCTGACGCTCGTCACGGAGGATGATCACCGTATTCACGGGTGGTGGATTCCGAACACGGCCGCGCAGGTAACCGTGCTGATCTGCCACGGCAATACCGGCAACATGAGCGACTGCGTGGATCGGGTGCTGGATCTGCACCGTATGGGCGCGCAGGTGCTGATTTTTGATTACCGGGGCTACGGGCGAAGCCGGGGTATCACGTCGGAACGCGGGATGTATCTCGACTCGGCCGCCGCGTATGAGTGGATTCGCACCACGCAGTACGGTGATGCGGATCAGCCGCCCATCATTCTGTATGGGCACTCCATCGGCGGAGGGCCGGCCGCAAAAACCGCCGTGGACAAATCGGTGGCGGGCCTCATTCTGGAGAGTACGTTCACGTCCATTCAGGAAATCAGCCGCTGCGTGTATCCCAGCCTGCCGGTCTGGCTCTCGCATTTCGTGTCGCAGCGGTTTGACACGCTCTCGCGGATTGCCCGGGTGCGGGCACCGGTGCTGATCGCCGCCGGACCGGACGACACGCTGGTTCCCTATGAGATGGGGCGCCGCCTATACGAAAAAGCCAACGAGCCCAAACAGTTTTGCGGGCTCGTTGGCGATCATATCGATTCCGGATGGCGCTCCACCCCGGCGTACGAAAAGGCGGTCCGATTGTTTATCGGCGCCATCGCGTCCGGCGCGGATTC
Organism: uncultured Verrucomicrobiota bacterium; assembly: GCA_964542025.1. Lineage (GTDB taxonomy): Bacteria > Verrucomicrobiota > Kiritimatiellia > RZYC01 > RZYC01 > JAQVYB01. The sequence goes on along the minus strand of CAZISY010000059.1, from coordinate 5,789 downwards.
ATCCATCAAACCAGATCAATCAGGTCACTGACCGAATCGGCGTCGTTCTTGGGAGAACGGCTCGGCGCTTTTTCCTCTTCTGCGGGGATGTCAACGTCGCTGTCCGGTTCCTCTTTGTGTTCGACTGGTTCCGTATTGTTGTTCGGGCGCGGCGGACGGCGCGACGCGAATCCGTTGGACCGCCCACCCCGCCGATTCTGCGGGCGTTCCGGTCTGCCGGAACCGCGCTCGCCGCGATCACCGCGATCCCCGGAGGAGGAAGAACCACCATCGGATTCCAGCGCTTTTCTGAAGGTGGAGCAGTGCATCACCTCGGCACCCTGGCGGCGAACGACCTGTTCCACCGCTTTGTCGGACGTGATCACCAGCGTGGCACCTCTTTGTTTCGAGCAAATGGAGGCGATGAACTGGGGTAAACCGGACGCTTCCTCGGTGTAGGACACCATGACGTCCATAAATTTTTTCCCATCGGGCGCATCCCGCAGTTCTCTGCCGGGAAATACGGCGCACATCTCTATCTGCTCTTTTTTGGCAAACCGCGACAAACGCCGAAGCTGGTCCACCTGATTACGCGGCGCCAGACGGCCACGCTCTCCCTTGGATGATTCCATCATGGAACAGTCCACAATATAATACTTCTTGCTGCGGCCGGTCGAAAGGGACGGTCCGCCTATCTTCTTTCCGAATCCGAATATGCCGAAGAAACTCATGTAGTCTCCTGTGCTTTCTTCTGGTTAATAACTACTTACAGCGAAGCGCCGTCCCGGCAAAGGACAGGCACCCCCCCATGCAGGCGTGATCATTTCCGGTCCCGGGATTTAATACCGGTATGAACGGATGTTCCCGAAAAGAACGACACCTGCCCGAATGAATGCGGCAAGGTACCCCAACCGATCATGGACTTCAAGGAGATACCCTTACTTTCTTCCATTCCGCGATTGATTCCACCCGCTTCGCTCTCTACTATCCCGCGCATGTCACAAATCAAAACATACCCGATTGCCTGCCCGAAATGCGGACATTCCTATGAAGTGGAACTCTACGATGCGATCAACGTGGAGGAAAGCCCGGAACTTCATAACGAGTTGATTTGCAACAAGATAAACATTGTAAGCTGTCCGGCCTGCTCGTTTTCCTTCTCGGTGGAAAAACCGCTCCTCTATCATGATCCCGAGCGCGATATCATGATCTACTGGATGCCGCTGAACGGGAAAAGCCTCGAAGAGGGGGTTGGGAATTTTCGCGAGTTCATGAGCATGCTGAGCCGCTCGCTGCCGAACGATGTGCCGGCGCCTCAAGTACACCTGGTTTTCACGAGATCAGAGCTGGCGGAGCGCCTGTTTGTCCTGGAAGCAGAGCTGGATGAGCGCATCGTCGAGTACATGAAGTACATGATCTACACGCGCAACATGGAGAAGGTGAATCCGCACCGGAAAATGGTCTACTTCGACTCGCACGATTCCGACGATGACCAGCTTTCCTTCATCATTCAGGACATCGAAACCCGGAAGATTGACGGCATACTGCGTTACGAACGAAGCGCTTACGACGCGCTGGATGAGATGTTTGATGATGACGAGCAGACGCCCGATCTCTTCGAGTTCTTCCCCGGACCCTACATCAGCGCCCGCGAACTCGTTCTGCGCGAGCTGGCCGGCGAAGCGCAAACCGACGCCTGATTCGTCACTTGGCGGCGGACCGTTTTTGCAGCAATTCGAGGTAGTGTTCTGCCCAGCGCTGGGCCAACTCATGCCGATCCAACCCGGCGTAGGTAATCGTTAAAACGCCGGATGTTTGCAGCATGCCGTCGCAGTCATCGGCGGCCAGCGCTTCCCCGTACTGCTCATGAAGCAGCGAGAGAAACGAATCCAACTCCAAAGTGGCTTCACCGGTTATCTTTTTAATGGATGCCTTCATGTCTACCGATATCGGCGCTTCTACAGAGAGCTTAAGCCTTATTTTCGGTACACCGCCGCACCCACCGCCACTAATTCACGGGCCAAACTGCCCGCCAGACTTTCCGCATGCCCCACAAATAAAAAACCGCCCGGGCGCAACAGGCGCACAAATTCATTCAACACTTTGCTGCGCACTATATTATCAAAATATATCATCACATTTCGGCAGAAGATGACATCCAGCGGGCCGTGCAGCAAATAGGGGGTGTTCACCAAGTTCAGCCGGGCGAAGTGGATCAGGCTTTGTATGGAAGAATTTGCCTGCCATACCTGTTCGGTTCCGTCCGTTGTGGCTGTGAAGTAACGCGACCGCAGCGAATGGTCCAGTTTTTCTGTTTTTTCCGCGCTGTACAGCCCCTGCCGTGCCGTTTGAAGAACCGTAGTGCAAATGTCCGTGGCCAGAATTTTGGTGTCCGAAACATCCCGAAGCGCTTCACGCACCGTCATCGCAATGGAATAGGGCTCTTCACCGGTTGATGAGGCGGCACACCAAATCCGTATGCGCTTTTGCCCCCGCGCTTCAAGCTCGTGCAACATGCGGTGCAGCAACCGAAAATGCTCCGGCTCGCGAAAGAAATGCGTCACGTTTGTGGAAATCACATCCAGCAGAGCGACCAATTCATCGCCGGCGGAGTCGTTGGTCACATAGTGCAGATACTCCTTAAAGGTCGTAAGCCCCAGCTTCCTCAGTCGTTTCATCAGCCGCGCCTGCAACAGGGCCTTTTTCTGATCATTGATGACAATGCCGCTCCGCGAATAGATGATCTCGGCAAATTGCCGGAAGGTCCTGGCATCAATGGTCTCCTCATACTGAATCATAACCGCTCACCATTCCCTTGTAATTTCACCCTTCCACGGCGGGCGGAAACAACCCGGCGGCTCACGATTGCGCCAAACGGATCAGCCCTTCCACATCAATAATCAGCGCAACCCGCCCATCCGACATGATCCCCGCGCCGGATAGCCCATCCACATGGCCCAACCCTTCCCCCAGCCCCTTAATCACGGTCTGCTGCTGGCCCAGCAATTCATCCACCATGACCCCCACGCGGCGCCCGGATGCCTCCAGCACCATGACGATCGCCCGCAGCGGATCGCTCTCGGCCTCCGGCAAATCAAACAGCCGCCCTAGACGAAACAGGGGGATCACTTCGCCGCGCAGCAGAATGGCCTCCCCCTGATGGACCACCGTTCGGACCACCCCCTCCACGGGACGAAACGACTCCCGAATCATCATCAGCGGAATCACATAAGTCTCCCGGCCGGCGCGAACCACCATGCTGTTCACAATCGCCAGCGTAAGCGGAATGCGAATCGTCACGTCCGTCCCCTGATTCAGCACGCTTTGTATTTCCACGCGCCCATTGATGCGTTCCATGTTTTTTTTGACCACATCCATCCCCACGCCCCGCCCGGAAACATCCGTCACCGTTTCCGCCGTGGAAAATCCGGGCTCAAAAATCAGCGTAAACAATTCGGAGGGCGTTTTCCGGGCCGCCTCCGCCTCGTTCAGCAGCTTTCGCTCCAGCGCGCGGGCCTTGATTTTTTCCACGTCCAGCCCGTGCCCATCATCCCGCACAATAATCCAAACCTCGCCGGACTGATGTTTGGCCTCCACCGTGATTTTCCCCGTTTCCGGTTTGCCGAGGCGACGACGTTCTGCGGGCGGCTCAATCCCGTGGTCGATGCTGTTACGCACCATATGCACAAGCGGATCCGCCACCCATTCGGCCACCGTCCGGTCCACTTCCGTCTCCGTACCGAGCAGTTGCAGTTCCACCTTTTTGTTGGTTTTCGACGCCACATCATGCGCGAGGCGAATCAGTTTTTTCATGGTGGCATCAATCGGCGCCATCCGCAGCGACATGGAAAGATCCTGCAGCTCCGAGGTGATCAGATTCAACTGGTGAGCCGCCCGGCGGAAATTATCCAGCTTCAGTCCGCGCAAATCGCTGTTATTGATCACCATGGATTCGCAAATCACCATTTCGCCCACCAGGTTGTTCAGTTGGTCGAGCTTATCCACACTGACCCGAATGGTTTTCTGCTGTGCGGTTCCGGCACCGTTTACGGCATCACGCGGTTCGGCGGGCTTGCCCCCCGCAGGTTTCGTCGCGGACGGAGCGGCGGGTGGCTCGGCGGATGCCGGGCGGGCGGGCACGGCTGAAAGGTCGCTCAGCAAATCCAGATAGCCTGCTTTTCCCGGAATACGCCCATCGCCGCCGCAGGCAATCTGACCGACCACTCCGCGAAACAGATCAATCACTTTCAGCAGCAGACGCAGGGATTCGGGACGCACCTCCAGGGCGCCGTCCCGCATATCCTGTAAAACGGACTCCATTTTGTGGCTGACCGCCTCCACATCGTCATAACACATCAGGCCGCTGTTGCCTTTGAACGTGTGCATGGCGCGCAGGGCGTTTTGCAGCAGCGCCCCCGCGTCGGTCGGATTTTTTTCCATATGCAGAATATCGTGTTCGGCCTGCTCCAGCATCTCTTCCGAATCCTGCACATACACCTTGATCATATCGTCCGAGACCATCGGCGCGGCGGCGGATTCGGCAACATCGCCTGAAGTGCCGTTGATGATGGCCTCGGCTTTTTCCGCTTCATTCGTCGGGACCGGCTCATTCCCGTTCTGCTGGATGGCCGACCGCACACGCTGAATCATCTGTTGGGTTTCTTCTTCATACCCGGTGTCCGTACAGCGCTCCGTCACGCCGGCCAGCAACGTGCGCAGATGATCGCACACCTGCATCAGCACTTTGCCAATGCGCTCCGTGAGAGTAAGTTCCCGCTTGCGAACCAGGTCCAGCACCGTTTCCGCCTGATGCGTTAAATCCGTGATCTGCTGGAACTGAAGAAAACCCGCCGAACCTTTCATGGAATGAAACAGGCGGAATATCGCGTTGATGGTCTCCAGCGAATTATCGGCCTGCCCGGCGCCCGGCGAGGATAGAGCCACCAGCAACGGCTCCACATCGTCCATCATCTCCTGGTTTTCCGCGACAAAAAGCTGAATGAGGTCCTGGTCATAAGCCTGCACAGACACCCACTTTCCGGCGCCCTTGGTTATGGATGCGCCAAACCGTGAGGTGCATTGTAATCCTTTAGACCAGTTGGACAAGCACGAAGAACAGACGCAAATTACTTTCACACGGTCTTTCCCTGTGAGTTCCTTATACGGCGCCTGATAAGGCTGAGGGCAGGGCGGATGAGACCGTGGCGCTACCCTTTAATGGATGATCAGGAAAGCGGAAGCACACAGAAACAAAGTACGGCCGGCGCTCCGATCCGGCTATAAGTAGGGCCGCGCTCTCCGAGCGCAGCCCCTTTGCGGTGTGCAAGCAGTGCCAACCTCCTTCTGCATGCGTTTTGTTTGTGTGGAGGGCGGCGGGCCTCCGCCGCCTTGCGCCAACCCGGAAACTCATCGGACCAACGGCTGACCCCGCACGACTGAATGAGCTGCGGGTAACAGTTTAGCGGAGTTCGGCGGGGGTTATGAAGAGTTGTGAGCGGGGATGGTTGTCGTTTGGAAGAGTATATTCGTTGGGGTATTATCGCCGTGGATCAGGAGGGATTTGAACAGGTTGATTGTATTGATCTTTTGTCGTTTGGCGGTACCGAGCAGGGATAAATTGACCGCCAGGTTTTGAGCGCCTTCGAGTGATCGGCTTCCGAAAGATATTTTTCGGAAAATCACGGGCAGGCGCAAGGCTCGTTCCGCGTGGTTATTGGTCGGCGCCATTCCGTTGACCTCCAGGAAGGTGAACAGTCGATTGCCATCACGCTGGGGATCGGTTATTCGCCGGCGGAGGTTTTCGGCGTCGG
>CAZISY010000058.1:0-21521 GCA_964542025.1 uncultured Verrucomicrobiota bacterium | reverse complement strand
CTCTACAGTTTCTCTGTGGCCGATGAAGGCGGCGTGGTGGTCGTGCGGTGGCGTACGGCCTCGGAAAACGATACGGTCGGGTTCTACGTCGAGCGCTGGGACGGCGAACAGTTCGTTCGACTGAACAGCGAACCCATTTTCTCCCCGCAGAACGGGATGGGCAATTCATACTCATTCACCGATGTAACAGCCGTTCCCGGCAACACGTACACCTATCGGCTGATCGAAATTGAAGGCGACTGCGAAATGGAAATGTATGGGCCCTTTGACCGCACCGCCTCGGCCCTCCAGATCCAGCCACCCATCACGGCGGGATCCGACGGCATGGTAATTCGCTGGCTGAGCCGCGAGGATGAGGCGTACAACATCCTGCGCGCAACGGATCTGCTCACCGGGTTTGAGACCATTGCCTCCGCCATTCCGGCCACTCCACCGGAAAACGCATACACCGACACCCTGTCCGGCGCATCAGGCTTCTATCGCATCGAGGTGAACCTGGACGAATGACATATCAGGTCGGGACAACCTGTTCCGTACCCGGACACTTCACTCATCCCGGCCGGCGTGAAAACGCCCGCCGGAATGCTTATACAACCACAGGACTACCACTCATGACCGCTGATACCGCACCACGCGCACACTCAAACACCGTCGCCGCCTATCTGGGCCCGCAGGGCACCTTTTCCAACGAGGCCGCACGGCTTTATTTCCCGTCGGATTATGAACTCGTTCCCTGCGAAACCATTGAAGGTATTTTTGAAACGGTCGAGAGCGGCGCAGCGCGCTACGGGATCGTTCCTGTGGAAAATTCCGCGCAGGGATGCGTGTCGGTTACCATGGACCGCTGTGTAAAAACATCGCTCGACATCTGCGGCGAGACGGCCATGCCCATCCGTAATGCGCTGATGTCGAAGGCCGCCGACCTGGGTTCCATCAAACGCATTTTCTCCCATCCACAGCCCCTGCTTCAGTGCCGCGCCTGGCTGCTGGCCAACCTGCCGCACGTCACCCAGGAGGCACTCTCCAGCACCGCAGAATCCGCCATACGCGCCGGGAAAGACGTCGAAACCGCCGCCATCGGCAGCCACATGCTGGCTGACCTTTATCAGCTCAACGTCCTGGTGGAAGATATTCACGACCGCGAACACAATGTGACCCGCTTCTGGATTCTCGGCCATCAGGACTCCGAGCCCACCGAACACGATAAAACCTCGCTCTGGTTCATCACCCCGCACAAACCGGGGGCGCTGTACCGCGTGCTGAAAGTTTTCGCGGAAACGGCCGTCAACATCATGCGGATTGAGTCGCGCCCTTATCCGGGTAAAGCCTGGGAATATGTTTTCTTTCTTGATCTTGAAGGCCACCGCCGCAATGCGAATCTTCAAAAAGCGTTCAGCCTTTTGCCGTCGTGTGTGGAAGCGTATCGCGTATTGGGTTCGTATCCGGCATTTACCTGAGCGGAATAACGACAGGCCCCGCGGGCTCTTCCCGTCAGTCCATTTCCAGCGAAAGATCAATAGCACGGGCGGAATGTGTCAGACAGCCCAGCGAGATGGCGTCCACCCCGCTCGCGGCCGCAGCCTCCACATTGGCCAGTGTGATCCCGCCGGATGCCTCCGTTTTACATAGATTCCGGCACAGCGCCACGCAGTCGCGCATGAGTTCCGGACTCATATTGTCCAGCAGCATCCAGTCGGGGCGCATCGGAAGCGCCTGACGCAATTCTTCCACCGACTCCACCTCGAGTTCCACCTGTACGTCCGGTAACAGTTCACGGGCATGACGTACCGCCTCGCCCAGATCGCCCCGACGCTGCTCGGCCCACATCGCCCGGTGGTTGTCCTTGATGAGTACCCGGTCATACAATCCCATCCGGTGATTGCTTCCGCCACCGCACTGCACCGCATATTTTTCGAGCGTACGGAACCCGGGCGTGGTTTTGCGCGTGTCGAGTATCATTGTGCCCCAGGGTTTCACCCGGTCGGTGAAGGCCCGCGTCATCGTGGCCACGCCTGTCAGGCGCTGCATGAAATTCAGAGCGGTGCGTTCAGCGGTGAGCATCGAGCGCGCAGCGCCCTGTATGCGCAAGATCACCGCGCCGGGATCCGCGGGGTCGCCATCGGTCAGCACCGATTCCACCTGCACCCGGGCATCCACCTGCCGAAATACCTCCTGTACGACGGGAATCCCGCTGACCACACAGGGCTCACGGGTCAAAATATGCCCCGACGCCTGCCGCCCTTCAGCGATCATGGCGATGGACGTGATGTCGCCCCGATCCGAAAGATCTTCGGTCAGCGCCATGCGGATCAGCTTTTTTTCATGATCGGAGAGTGTGTGAGAAAATTTCATCGGGCCATCCTGTTTATGGGTAGCGTTGACGGTTGCCTATTAACCATTTTGATTTGAAAGCATTACACATTTCTGACCCAAACGAAATAGGCGATCAGTACGACGGCAATCGCATATGCCATTGGCTTCACTTCACGCCCCTTGCCGGCGATGAGCTTCACAATGGGATAACTGATAAACCCCAGCGCAAGACCGTCGCCAATGGAATAACTGAAAGGGATTCCAATCATGGTCAGAAAGGCCGGAATGGCTTCGCTGTAATCTTTCCAGTCAATCCGAACAACACTCTGGATCATCATCGCGCCTACAATGACCAGGGCGGGCGCCGTGATGGCCGCATACCCGCCCACCATCTTCACAACCGGACTGAAAAACAGTGCCAGCAGGAAGAGCTGCGCCGTCACCAGGCTGGTGAGGCCGGTTCTTCCGCCCTGTTCCACGCCCGTGGTGCTTTCCACAAAACTGGTCACCGTGCTGGTACCCGAAGCGGCCCCAATCACCGTCCCGAGTGCGTCGGCAAACATCGCCTGCCTGACCCGCGGAATTTTATTGTCCTTCACAAATCCACCCTGTTCGCACACGCCGATCAGGGTGCCGATGGTGTCGAAGATGTCCATAAACAAAAAAATCAGTATGAACGGAGCCATTTTTACCGTCAGCGCGTGCAGTACATCCATCTTCAGGAAGGTCGGCGAGAGCGAGGGCGGCATGCTGACCACCCGGTGCATAACCTCAAACTGGGTCATCAGCATGGACTTGGTGACCAGTTCATGATTGCGAATGAAGTCCGGGCAATGCGGAATGATCAGCTTCAGCGCCGCGGCCAGCAGCGTGGCCATTAGAATACCCCAAAAGATCGATCCCCGCACCCGCCGGGTTTGAAGGCCCGCCGTGATGCAAAGCCCCGCAAAAAAAACAATGATGTCCGGCGAGGCAAAGTGAATGTTTAATTTTACAGCGGTGCCCGGATCGGGCAAAATCACCGACGCATTGCGCAACCCAATCAATGCAATAAAAAGCCCGATTCCCGCAGCAATCCCGTTGCGCATATTCGGGCTGATGGCATCCATGATCAGTATACGCAGGCCGACCAGACTGAGCAGACAGAAAAGAACTCCTGACACAAAAACGACGCCCAAAGCCACCTGCCAGGGCGTGGTCACGCCGGCCTGTACCGCACCCAGCGCCGCAGCGGCCGGAATCACGGAAAATACAAAAAAGAAATTCTCCCCCATGCCCGGCGCCAGCGCGATCGGATAGTTGGCGTACAATCCCATGATAGCTGTGGCAATCGCCGCCGATACGCAGGTCGCCACCATGATCGCGCCGAAATCCATGCCGGTATTCATTCCGAAAAGCAACCCGGACAGAATCGCGGGCTGGAGGAAAATGATATAGGCCATGGTAAGAAACGTGGTGGTCCCGGCCATGACTTCTGTTCGAATGCCGGTGGCATTTTCACTCAGTTTAAAAATCCGTTCTAACAGGTTCATCGTTGTCTTTTTTGCTTTCCTTTGGCGGTCGTATACCGGAAGCCTGAGGATTTTTTCCCGGGCTTTGTCCCGCCGGACGCCGCGGATTTCAGCTCCATCCACTGATCGCGCAGCATGGCCGCCCGTTCAAACTCCAGCTTCTCCGCCGCCTCAAGCATTTCCTTTTCGAGTTCGTTTATCAGCTCGCTGATATCTTCGTCAACTCCTGACTCCCGTACAGCCTGCATCCTGACATCATCCGCTTCTTTTTGAAGAAACAATCCCTCCTGAATGCTTTTCACAATGGCCTGCGGGGTGATGCCATGCTCCTGATTGTACTCCAACTGCCGCTGTCGCCGCGCCAGGGTTTTCGCCATCATTCGCCGCATGGAATCGGTAACCTGATCGGCGTATAGAATGACCCGTCCATTCAAATGCCGCGCCGCGCGCCCCGCAGTCTGGATCAATGAGGTTTCCGAACGCAAAAAGCCTTCCTTATCGGCATCCAGCACCGCGACGAGCGACACCTCGGGCAAGTCGAGCCCTTCACGAAGCAGATTGATCCCCACCAGACAATCGAATTCGGCTTTTCTCAGTTTGCGCAGAATTTCCACCCGCGCAATAGCGTCTATTTCCGAATGCAGATAACTCACCCGCAACCCGGCCTCCTCCAAGTAGCGGGAAAGATCTTCCGCCGTTTTCTTGGTCAGGGTGGTGACGAGTACCCGCTCATTTCGTTCTGCGCAGGAGCGCACTTCTTCCATCAAATCATCAATCTGATTTTTCAGCGGACGCACCTCCACCGGCGGATCGACGATGCCGGTGGGGCGAATCACCTGCTGGACAATCACGGAAGAATGCTCCAGTTCGTAGGGGCCCGGCGTAGCCGTAGTGAACAGAATGCTGTGGGTACATCCCAGAAATTCATCAAAGTTCATCGGGCGGTTATCGAGCGCGGATGGCAGCCTGAACCCGTGCTCGACCAGTGTACGCTTGCGCGCCTGATCCCCGTTGTACATGGCGCGCAACTGCGGAAGAGTCACATGGGATTCATCAATAACGGTCAAATAATCGCCGGGTATATAGTCCATCAGCGTTTCGGGACGCTGACCGGCAGCGCGCCCGGCCAGATGGCGGGAGTAGTTTTCGATGCCGGAGCAGTAGCCCATCTCTTTCATCATTTCCAAATCATATTCGGTTCTCATGCGGATGCGCTGGGCTTCGAGCAGTTTGTTGCGCTGTTCGAACGTGCGCACCTGCTCCTCCAGCTCTTCGCGAATCGTGCAAAGAGCCGCGTCGATTTTTGTTTGCGGCATCACAAAATGCTTGGCCGGTGATATGGCAATGGACTCCAGCTCCGCCTCCATGTGCCCATCCACCGGCTCCAGTCTTCGAATGGACTCCACCTCATCACCGAAATAGGTGATGCGAATCATCTTGCGGTTGTAGGAGGGAAACACATCCACCACCTCACCGCGCACACTGAAGGTACCGGGCGACTTTTCGTAATCGTTCCGCTGATACTGAATGTTCACCAGTTGTTCGAGCAGCGCTTCCCGTGAAAGCGCCTGCCCCTGTTCAAGTCCGACCATCATCTGTTTGTAATCCTGCGGCGACCCCAACCCGTAAATGCAGGAAACGGAAGCGACGATAATGACATCGCGCCGGTTCACCAGCGAATCGGTGGCAGCCAGGCGCAGGCGCTCAATCTCTTCATTGATGGATGCGTCTTTTTCAATGAACGTGTCGGTTTGCGGGATGTAGGCTTCGGGCTGGTAATAATCGTAATAACTCACGAAATACTCGACGGCGTTTTCCGGGAAAAAGCTCTTCAGTTCCGCGTAGAGTTGTGCTGCAAGTGTTTTGTTGTGCGAGATAACCAGCGTTGGCCGCCCATAAGCCTGGATTACATTGGAAATGGTGAATGTTTTACCGGAACCGGTCACCCCTTCCAGCGTCAGAAAACGCCGATCTTCTCCGCGCAGCGCGTTGGCCAATTGAGCTATGGCTTCCGGCTGATCCCCCGTGGGCCGGTAATCCGCTACCAGTTTGAACGATTCTTTATCCGTCATACTGCCTCACCCGCTGAGTGTTGCTGCACGATATTCATCCCCAGGGAGAACTAACACCGGACGTTATATGCTCTCATCGGCCACGCATAGTCAAGGGCCGAAAGGTTGGCGTTTTCCCGATTTTCCCGCTGTGCTAAACACAGATAAGTTACTATGCTCCCCTCCATCGAAAGGATGTGTACTATGGAAAATCTGGTTACCGGCGGCGCAGGGTTCATCGGAAGCAATCTCACGCGTGCATTGCTGAGCGAAGGCCGTACAGTCCGCGTTTTTGATAACTTTTCCACGGGTCGTCGGGAAAATCTGGCGGGGCTTGAAAAGGATGTGGAGATTCTCGAAGGAGACTTGCGTGATCCCGGAGCGCTGGCCAGGGCTGTTAAAGGAATCCGTTATATTTTTCATTTCGGGGCACTCCCCTCGGTGATCCGTTCCGTTAAGGATCCTGTTTCCACCAACGAAATCAATGTGACCGGAACGCTTAATTTGCTGATAGCCGCTCGCGATGCCGGCGTGGAACGCCTGGTGTTCAGCTCCTCTTCTTCTGTTTATGGCGATACACCCACTCTGCCCAAAACCGAATCCATGACCCCCATGCCTCTTTCCCCATACGCGCTCTCAAAACTGGCCGGCGAACACTACTGCACTATTTTCCACCGGCTTTACGGTCTGAAAACCTTTGCGCTGCGCTATTTCAATGTGTTCGGCCCGCATCAGGATCCCGCCTCTCATTATGCCGCTGTAATCCCGCTTTTCATTGATGCCTTTTCGCACAATCGAAGTCCGGTTATTTATGGCGACGGCAGCCAAACCCGTGATTTCACCTATGTGGACAACGTCCTTCGCGCCAATCTATGCTGCCGCACGGCTCCTGATGAATCGGCAGGCATCGTTTGCAATATCGCCTGCGGCGACCGGGTCAGCGTCAATGAATTGGCTGCCCGGGTGAAAGCGATGACGCACAGCCACGCGGAACCGGAATACCGTCCTTCGCGCGCCGGCGAGGTGCGTGACTCGCAGGCTGATAATGCACTGGCCCGACGAAAACTCAACTGGACTCCATCCGTTCCCTTTGCGCAGGGACTTGAAAAAACGGTGCAGTGGTTCACAGAAAATACCGCCCCCCTTTGAGCCGTATTCCTTCGTTCAACCAGGCCGGACTCATGCACGCATCAGCACCAACCCGACGCTGCTTCATCCATTTGAACGTCGCCATCCTGCTCTGGGGAATTACACCGCTGCTGGTTCAAATAATCAGCCTGCCGGTTCTTCCGCTCATCGTCATGCGCTGCTTTATCGCCGCGGGTACACTGCTTTTCATTGTCGTGATTCGGCGTGTGAATTTACGACTTCACCGGCAGGATGCCCTGCTGATTCTTTTTTGCGGGGTGATGCTCGCCGTTCATTGGACGGCGTATTTTTTATCCATTCGCCTCTCCTCCGTGGCTGTTGCCGTTGTCTCCATGTGCTCTTACCCGGTCATTACGATCCTGCTTGAACCACTCATGCACCGTGAAAAAGTGCGAGTGAAAGATCTAATAACCGGTGTGACCGTATTTGCCGGAGTGGCCGTTCTGATTCGCCGCTTCGATCTGAACGATCAGGTGACGCAGGGCGTTCTGCTGGGCGTTTTTTCCGCGCTGCTTTTCTCTCTGCGCGGAATTATCAGCCGTGGACTGGTGCAGCGCCATGACAGCACGCTGGTCATGATGTATCAGATTGCCGCGGCCGGTCTGGTGCTTTCCCCTGCCCTGTTCTTTTTCCCGTTTTCATTTCAACATAATGATCTCCTCTGGACCATTACCCTCGGCGTGATTTTTACGGCCGCCTCGCACACCCTTTACATTTCAAGCCTGGTCGCGCTTAAAGCCAAAACCGCCGGCATCATGCAGGCGCTCACGCCGCTCTACAGCGCTGTCTTCGCCGCCCTGTTCATCGGCGAAATGCCCACCCTGCGTACGCTGATCGGCGGTGCCATAGTCCTTTCCGCGGCGCTTTATGAGTCATTACGGGGCTATAAATAGCCATTCATACAACACTGCGGCAGGGCGCATTTCCCTGGCGGAAAAAACTCATTGAAACGGCTTGAACTGCTATCCCAATCATAGGAATATGCGGGCGATTTTTCAGAAATACAGCCTCACGGGCTCCCCGCTAAACAAACGGATTGCAACGACAACAACAAGGAGATCACATGACTAAAAAAATGGTTACCATTGATGGGAATACCGCGGCAGCGCACGTCGCCTACGCGTTCAGCGAAGTCGCGGCCATCTACCCGATTACACCTTCCTCGCCCATGGGCGAAACATCCGACACCTGGGCAAGCCAGGGACGCGTCAATCTGTTCGGAAAAACTGTGGATGTCGTTGAAATGCAATCCGAAGCCGGTGCTGCGGGCGCCCTGCACGGATCCCTGAGCGCCGGTGCTCTGACCACCACCTTCACGGCCTCCCAGGGACTGCTGCTGATGATCCCCAATATGTACAAAATCGCCGGGGAAATGCTGCCGACCGTCTTTCATGTGTCCGCCCGTTCGCTGGCCGCCCAGTCGCTTTCCATTTTCGGTGATCACGCCGACGTCATGTCCGTGCGCAATACCGGATTCGCCCTCCTGGCCGCCAGCGGCATCCAGGAAACCATGGATATGGCACTGGTGGCTCACCTCGCCACCCTGAAAAGCAAAGTCCCGTTCCTGAATTTCTTTGACGGCTTCCGCACCTCGCATGAAGTGCAGAAAGTTGAAGAGATCAGCTACGACGTGATGCGGTCCATGGTGGAAACCAAGTACATCGAAGAATTCCGCGCGCGCGCACTTCGTCCGGATCAGCCGATTTGCAAAGTCGGCGCACAGAATCCGGATGTCTATTTCCAGGGCCGCGAAACGGTGAACAAATACTATGACGCCCTGCCGGAAATCGTGCAGGACTACATGAACAAACTGGCTGAAAAAGTCGGTCGCTCCTACAAGCTGTTTGATTATGTCGGCGCTGCGGATGCGGAAATGGCCATCGTTGCCATGGGATCCGCCTGCGACGTCATTGAGCCGACCATTAACTACCTGAACAGCAAGGGCGCCAAACTCGGCCTGCTGAAAGTGCGCCTGTTCCGCCCGTTCAGCGTCAAACATTTCCTGGATGCCATGCCGAAAACGGTCAAGAAAATCGCCGTGCTGGACCGCACCAAGGAACCGGGCGCCATCGGCGAACCGCTGTATCAGGATGTGGTGACGGCGCTGAAAGACAACTCCGTCGCCATCATCGGCGGTCGTTACGGGCTTTCCTCCAAGGAATTCACCCCGGATATGGTCGAGGCCGTGTTTGATCATCTCAACACCAAGGGAACGCATAACTTCACCGTGGGTATCAATGACGATGTTACGCACCTCTCGCTCACCGTCGGCGAAGGACTGGATATTCTTCCGAAGGATGTCGTCAGCTGCATCTTCTGGGGTCTTGGGTCCGATGGCACCGTCGGCGCCAACAAAAACTCCATCAAGATCATTGGCGACAACACAAATAAAAATGCCCAGGCCTACTTCGTGTATGACTCGAAGAAATCCGGAGGCGTCACGGTTTCCCACCTGCGCTTCGGCGACAGCTCGGTCAATTATCCGTTCCTGATCAACCATGCGGATTTTGTGGCCTGTCACAATCCGGCCTATATCGGCCGCTACGACATGCTGAGTGTGCTGAAGCCCGGAGGAATCTTCCTGTTGAACTCGGAAATTCCGACGTCGGAGGTGTTCAACCACCTCACCGCGGAAGAACAGAAGATCATTATGAATCGCAAGATTCGCTTCTTTAACATGAATGCCCTCAAAATCGCGCAGGAAGTCGGGCTTGGCGGACGCATCAACACCGTCATGCAAACCGCTTTCTTCAAGCTTTCCGGTATTCTGCCCGAAGATCAGGCGATCAAATTGATTAAGAAGATGACGGAAAAAGCCTATGCCAAAAAAGGACAGGACATCGTCAATCAGAACCTGGAAGCCATTGATCGCTCCGCGGCGGCCGTCGAGGAAGTGAAAATTCCGTCCACCATCACCACCTCGTTTGTTCCGCCGAAGTTGATTCCGGACAATGCGATTGCGTTCGCGAAAGACATCATCCTCCCGGTCATGCTGCAAAAAGGCGACGATGTGCCGGTTTCCAAGATGTCGTTTGACGGCACCCTGCCAACTGCCACTACCTGTCTGGAAAAACGCGGCATTGCCCCGCGCGTTCCGCACTGGATCAAGGAAAACTGCATTCAGTGCAACCAGTGCGTTATGAGCTGTCCGCATGCGGTGATTCGCGCCAAGCAGATCGACCCCAAAGAACTCCAGAATGCCCCGGAAGGCTTTGACGTGTTGGATTCTAAGACCAAGAATGAGCGCAATCTGAAATACCGCATCCAGGTGTATATCGAAGATTGCACCGGGTGCGGCGTCTGCGTCGAAACCTGTCCGGCCAAAACCAAAGCGCTCGAATTCAAACCGTTGGAAGATCTGCGCAAAAACGGTGAAGGCAAAAAGGCGGAGTTCTTTGATGCCCTGCCGGATAACGTCACGGATGGCGCGCCCGTCAACACGGTGAAGGGACTTCAGTTCCGGAAGCCGCTGTTTGAGTTCTCCGGGGCCTGCGCGGGATGCGGCGAAACGCCGTATGTCAAGCTGCTCACCCAGGTGTGCGGCGAACACATGGTCGTGGCCAACGCCACCGGCTGTTCCTCCATTTACGGCGGCACCTTCCCCACCATTCCCTATTGCAAGAGCAAAGAAGGGCGCGGTCCGGCCTGGGGCAACTCGCTGTTCGAAGATAATGCCGAGTACGGCATGGGAATGCGCATGGCTGTTGACAGCAACCGCAAACTGCTCTGGCTGAATGTGGATCAATTGCTGGAGAAAGGCACCACGCCGGATCTCAAGGCAGCGCTGCTGAAAGCCAAAGAAATCTGCAAAGACAATGTGATCTCGGATGAAGCCGTCGCGGCCCAAAATGCTGTGAAGCTTCTGCTGCCCCAGGCTCTTGCGGCCGCAGGCTCCGAAACGAAGCCGGTAGTCCAAAAGATCATCGAACTGCAGGATTACTTCGTGGATAAGGCCGTCTGGATCATCGGTGGTGATGGATGGGCGTATGACATTGGATACGGCGGTCTGGACCATGTCGTGGCGTCCGGAAAGAACGTCAACATCCTGGTTTTGGATACAGAAGTTTATTCCAACACCGGTGGACAGGCCTCCAAATCCACGCCGATTGGCGCCGTTGCTCAATTTGCCAATGGCGGAAAACGGCTCGGTAAAAAGAAACTGCCCTTCATGTGCATGAGCTACGGATATGTTTATGTGGCTTCCGTGTCCATGGGCGCAAACCGTCTGCAGGCTCAGAAGGCGTTCATGGATGCCGTCGGCTATGATGGACCCTCTATCGTCATCTGCTATGCCCCCTGTATTGCACACGGCATCGACATGATGAAATCACAGGACGAAGAGAAACGGGCCGTGGATTGCGGTTATTGGCCGTTGTTCCGCTATGACCCGCGTCTGGAAGACGGCAAGCGGTTCATGTGGGAAACCAAAGAACCGACGGCGTCCTTCCAGGAATTCATCCGCAGCGAACGGCGCTATACTTCGCTCTTTAAAACGGCACCCACAGAAGCGGAAGCGCTCTTCCAGGCTGCTGAAGTGGATGCGAAGAAACGGATGGAATTCTACAAGCGCCTCGGCGAAATCATGTAATCGGCGGGCGTTAACCCCGAACATTGAAAAGACCGCGTCTTCTGACGCGGTCTTTTTCATTGACGGCATGAATCGGGTTTCTCTATTTTCCGCCTGCAAACGGCTTCGCCTGTTGTACGGAACGAAAGGAATTATTGTGGATGTTGAAATAATTGCGCTGGGTCCATTTGAAGCAAACGCCGTCGTTCTCTGGACAAAAAACCGGCAGGCCATTGTGACGGATCCCGGCTCGGAGGCAAACGTTCTCCGAGAGTTTCTCGACCGCAATCAGCTGCGGCCGGTTGCCTATCTGCTGACGCATGGGCATGTGGACCATGTCAGCGCATTGGCGGAGTTGAGCGAACGCTTCCCCGCTCCCATGTATATGCACCCCGATGATTCTGCATGGGCGTTTTCACCCACTAACCAATTACCGCCCTACTACGCAACTCCAAAAGTCCCCGCAAAAGCGCTCACGCCCGTTATTCACGATCAGGCAATCGACATCCCAGACGTGAAAATCCGCGTCATCCACACACCGGGCCACAGTCCCGGCGGCGTCTGCTATTACTTCGAACAGGAACATATTCTTCTATCCGGTGATACCCTGTTTTGCGGCTCAGTGGGTCGCTCTGATCTACCGGGCGGAAATCCAAAAATTCTCAGCCGTTCCCTGAAGCAACTAACCGAACTCCCCGAAATCACCCGGGTGATTCCCGGTCACGGCCCGGAAACAACCATTGCACAGGAAAAGCGAACCAATTACTTCCTTCGCGGTGAATACAACTAAGCTTCGCGGTCTTTATCGTTGAACAACGCGGTCCTTTATCCTACAAATAGACCGTTGGCAGGCGATTGTTATATTATGGCTGTGAACCCCCTGTCCAGTATCGCTCAGTGGAGATTGATAGGCTGTGAACGAGATGCCTTCTGGAAAAACGTCGGACTTGGAGCTGGTATCCATCGTGCAGCATATGGAGCACGATCAACCGGTGCGCAGTGATGAACCGCGACTCGTTATTCTTCAGGATAAAATTGCAGAATATATCGAAAAAATAGGTGCTGAAAGTCCGCATCTCTTCGGCATTATGATCCAGCTGCTGACGCATGGCAAAGTGCGCGTGGATTTTCGAACCTACTCCGAACGACTGGAGTTGAAAAATATGCAGGACCGCCTGCCTCGCGCCAAGGCCATTGAGTTCATGGATACTTATCTGTATAAGCAGGACCGGGAAGAATCTACGTTCAACCGCACACACAACATCGTTATACCCCGGTTGAAAAATGAACGGTGACTCAGGGCGCGGATATATTGGCGGCCTCGATCAGACCTAAATTGACCAACTGCACGAGCAGCTCCTTCTTCTGTATGGGTTTCACCAGGTAAATTTCGCACCCTTTCAAGAACGCTTCCGTCACGTTACTCGCGTCATTCATCAGGGTGGTCATGATAATTCGTGCCTTATCCGGTGCGGGAATGTCGTACTCCTCTTCCAATGCTCTGATTTTTTTCAGGACCTGATGTCCGTCCATGCCGGGCATATTGATGTCCAGGCATATCAAATCAAAGATTGCTCCCTGGCTTTTCAGGCATTCTTCGACAGAGGCTACCGCTTCCGTTCCCGATGCAGCCACCGTGCAATTCCCGAACTCTTTCAAGTAGGATTTCATTACCTTCGCCGCAACCGGTTCATCATCGATAACCAAAATGTTCAATTTTCGCATACACACCTCAAACGCTTAACGGGAAGAATCCCCGTTTTCTTTTGCAGCAAAAAAGGCAGCCACCTGCCGATAGGATTTTTCCATTCGCTCCAACAAATCTTTACAGTCAGCCATCTTACCGGAACGTATCCGGCGTTCCACTTCTTTTCCTATTCGCTGCATCCGTTCAGCACCAATGTAGGAAGAAGAACCGGCCATTTTATGGGATAATCGGGCGGCGCCTTCCTGATCGTTGCGCTCAAAAGCCGCGCGCAGGTCCTTCAGCATGCCCGGCATCAGAGATGTGAAATCTCCGATTAACTCACTGATTAATGCTGAATCATTATCTGCGACGGTCTGCAACTGCTCGAACCGGACATCCGGGAACTGATCAAAATCATCCGGCTTATCTCGTTTACTACTGCCAGGTTTATCACCGACAAACCGGAGCAGAGTATAGCGAATGACCTGCACCAATTCCCGCTTGGATACCGGCTTGACCAGATAATCATCCATGCCGGCCTTCAAACAGCGTTCCCGGTTCCCTTCATAATCCATTGCAGTCAGCGCGATCACCGGGAGGTGAGAATGCGGTGCCAGCCGATGGCTCGCCATCCAGGCCTGCTCCATCCCGCGAAGAATACCGCACGATTCCATGCCGTCCATTCTCGGCATATTGTTATCCATGAGTACAAGGTCATAGCTCTGATACCCGCTAACATCTCCAGATCCATCCAGATGTTCCGAGTCTATGCCCAGCATGGACAGTGCTTCCACGCCGTCCCTTGCGACCTGAACAGTACACCCTAATCGGGTAAGCATATCGGCACCGATTTTCCGACTAATATCATCGTCTTCGACCAACAAAACTCTTATCGCATCCGGGAAAAACAAAGTATCGGGTTGCTGTTTGAGCCCTGTATCCGCCGGTACCGCATTCTGCGACTGCTCTCTTTCATCCAACCCCAAAGCATGTAGCAGTCGCATGGCGGACTCGCGAATCAGACGAACATACTCCGCCAGATTTGAATCCAGCTGAGTTTCTGAAAGCAACTCCACGGCTCCCAGGAGACCGTTTATCGGAGTGCGAATCTGATGTGAAAAATCGGCGGCATCCGCCGCACCGTCCGCCTGGCTCACCGTTTTTTTTGCGATATTCCGTTTATGCCACATACCCACCCAAAACACACCGCCTTACACATTCCGAATCTCGCTGGATTGTACGCTCTTTTAATTAGACTAAAACAAATACACTGTCTATCCTTTTGTCGGAACAGGGTTTCAAAGAACACCTCGGATGCGTACCGTGAATATCGAAAACGAAAACAGTCCAACATCTTCAAACAAGCTGCTGCTCATCGGGTTCAGTTCCGATGAGGAACAATCGATACAACTCGCGCTGAACACCCAAACGTATTTCCCGGTTTCGCATCACTCCATAAAAACGGCCCTGCAGCAGTTGTTCTACGATGATTATGCGGTTGCCCTGTTCAATCACGCGCGCCTGGATGAAAGCGATCTTTATTTGCTCCATGAGGCGTCTGTTTTGGCACCCTGGCGCGGCATTCTGCTGGTGGGTGAAAAACATCTCGCTTGCGCTCCGGAAACAACTCGGGGTTTCTGTCTTTATCTGGCTCGACATGAGCTTCACAAATTGCCTGAAATTCTCCGAAACGTTGAAGCCGCGCGTGAAAAATGGGTCCTTCCACTTTCGGCTTTCGACATCACTCGTTTTCACAAGCTTTTCTATCACATGCGAATGCTCAGCCTGACGGCGCTGAAAGAACAGGAAATCGCCCGATCCATGGATTTGATCTTCTCTCTGCTGGCCAAGCACGTCAGCCTAAACTACGTTGGGTTTGTTGATTTGAACGAAACGGCACCATTCTTTCTCCTGGAAATAAGCGATGAAGATCCGGCAAAAGGAGTGGAACAGTTAACGGGTACAATTCTCAGGCACATTCGGCGCATGAGCCCCAAAGTCCCGGCCCTGACGCCCTTGATTCATGCCTCACGCCAGATGGCACCCTGTGATCCGGACTCCACACCCTGTTCGCTCTTCCCGATCATTATTGAAAACCACCAGCGGGCCTGGTTGATTCTTTCGCTCAGCGACGCCACCTATCCGGCTCAACTGTATTTCTCGCTGATCGTTCACATGATTCATTATATGGCTTCCATCTTTGCCGCCATGCAGCATCTGCGTGTGCTTGCGTTTCAGGACTCGCTCACCGGACTATACAACCGACGATACATGGAGGATGCCTGTAGACGGATGTTTCTGCTCGGCCAGCGCTATGGTCACACGGTGGCCATACTTTTCATCGACGTGGACCATTTCAAAATAATCAATGACCGCCTCGGTCATGATGTGGGTGATCGCGTACTCATGAGAGTGGCGTCCATTTTAACGCAAAGTCTGCGCCAAAGTGATATCATCGCACGTTACGGCGGTGATGAATTTCTGGTGGTTCTTCCCCACACGTCCGCGCTGGAAGCCGTGAACACAGCCAATCGCATCTGTAAAGATGCGCAGCAAACCATTACCGGAGGTGAAGAAGAACAATCCATTACGGTATCCGTATCCATTGGCGTGGCTCTTTCATCCGCAGAAACCCGTGATTTTAATGAAACCATACATCATGCCGACGAGGCGCTGCTCAAGGCAAAAACAACAGGCGGAAACCAGGTGCTTCAGTGGAATGCGATCGAAATGGAAGAAAACCTGGCAGTCGCCCGTGAAGCCGGCATCATAGGACTTCCTCCGCAGCCTTCTGATGCTTCCGTTAAGGCAGGCATATTACTGGTGGATGACGATGCGCTTATTCTGCAATATTTGGACCGCCTTCTTCGCCAACAGCAATACCGAACGTTCGCGGCTCTTTCCGCCGTGGAAGCAGAAAAAATTCTCGACGCCAACCCCACCGGAATCGCCCTGTTGATCACCGACATCAATTTACCGGATATGAATGGGTTTGAGCTCCTTCAATCAGCGACACGAAAAGATCCCTCCATGGTAAAACTGGTTATATCATCCGATGTCAGCGCCGAGCGTGCCATCCTGGCTATGCGCCACGGGGCGTACGACATCATCCAGAAACCATTCACCAACGACCAGCTGACTATGTCCGTAAGCCGGGCACTGGAATATCACCGGGTACTGCAGGAGAACCGGGGCTTTCAGCAGAAATTGATTGAAATCGTCAATTTGAAGAGTTCGGAAAACCGTCGTTCGCTGGAACAGGTCAAAGAAGCCTACCAGTGTACCCTGGACACGATGGTGGCCATGCTCGACGCCCGCGAACAGTATACCAGTCAACACAGTATTCGTGTTCGCGAACTGACCATCCATTTGGCCCGGCAGATGGGCTTTAAACCTTCCGCCGTCAAGGAAATCGGACAGGGCGCCCTCTTGCATGACATCGGAAAAATCGGCATTGCGGATTCCATTCTCCTAAAACCCGACTCACTGACTGTTGAAGAACGGCATATCATGGAGCTGCATCCGCAAATTGGTCATTCTTTTCTGCGATCCAATGACGTCCTCAAGTATGCGGCCGAACTCGTTCTCTCCCATCATGAACGCTGGGACGGCACCGGCTATCCGCGAAAGCTGAAGGGTGAAGAAATTCTGATGGGGGCACGCATATTTTCCGTGATTGACTGCTATGACGCCATCCGTTCCAAGCGCGTTTATAAGCCATCCATTCCGGCCCGCGAAGCCCTTGTCATGATTCAGCAGGAAAGCGGCAGGCTATATGACCCCGCCGTAGTAAATGTATTCACAGCTCAGCACGGAGTGATTGAAAAAATGGGCCGCTGGGACATTATTAACCAACAATAATCCAACGACACCCACGAGACGATTAAGCCGCTCAGCCTCAGGGGGCCAGACTGTCCAACAGCTTTTGCGCATTGCCGTAATCCGGATCATCGGCGGCGCGGCGTATAAAAATCTCCAAATTTTCACGCGCCTTCGCACTGTTCCCTAATTTTGCGTACGCCAACCCCAGCAAATAGTAAGGCGTCATCCAATCCGGGTCTGCGGCCACTTCCCGTTCACAGGTGCGAATCAATGCCGGATAATCCGCCTGCTTTTGCAGTTCCAAAATGTTTGTTTTGAGCAGACGCAACGCCCGCTCGGCACGCGCAGTTTCCGGATCGTCCGGGCTGTTAGTGACAAAATGCGTCAGGTAGTCGATGGCTTTCTGCTTATCGCCCGTGTGTGTATAGGCCAATCCCGCGAAATAATACGGCAGCGTCCATTCCGGTTCCTGCTGAATGTTCTTTTCACAGGCTTTTGCCAACTGCTCCCAGTCATTTTTTTCAACCAAATCCTGTATGCCGGTGGTCATCAATTTAAGAGCCCGTTCCGCCTGAGCATACGCCGGATCACCGGCTCCATTTTCCACCACATACACAAAACTCTGCAGAGCCCGCTGGCGCTGTCCAAGGTGGCGACACGCGACCCCCTGATAAACGTACGGCGTCATCCAGTTCGGATTCATACGCACCTGATCCGCCGCTGCTTTTTCAAGAGCGACGTAATCCCGATTCGCCAAAAGCGCCTGCAGGCGAGCGATGATTTCCACTTCAGATTCGCCCTCATCGTTAACGGGTGCTTCATCCACCGCCGGCGTGGGTGTTGGGCGCATCTGCGCAGTAGCCGCCTTTTGATCATTGAGCGCGGTTTCCGCTCTATTTGTGGGCGCGGCGACCGAAACAGCCTTTCCTTTAGCTTCCAGCTCCTGCTGCAATTCATGCGCACGGTATTTATACACCTCCACATCTTCTTCACTGCGCTTGTGCTTCAGAGCGAGCGTGGAATTCTCTGCGCGAAGCCGGGTATTTTCTTCCTGAATCAGTTTGGCCTGGGCCAGCAACTGCCGATGTTCTGCGCGAATCAGCTGGTCGTCTTCCGAAAGCGCCGATTCTTCAACGGCAGCCGGGGTTTTCCCGCCTTTATCACGATGGCGAAGCTCTGCTCCCCAAAAGGTGCAAAACGCTCCGACTGCAATCAGGAGAATGCCCATTATTGATAACCAATGCATAGCGATGACCTCAAAGTTTTGACTACCCCTGAATCTTAGAAGATGTTCCCGGCAACAAAAAGAGATTTCACGCACAAATCGCTTGAGGTGTTCATCGGCATCTGATACACATGCCCCGCTTTTGCATTCAAAGGTGGGGCGGTAGCTCAATTGGGAGAGCGTCGCGTTCGCAATGCGAAGGTCGAGGGTTCGATCCCCTTCCGCTCCACCACTCCTTCTTCCTGCCCTTCTCCCCCGCGCATTTGCTCACTGCCTTCGTCGTGCAGCCTCACAGGCGTACGGATGAATCATCCGAAAGGGCCTGCAACCGCTCTTTCGTTTCCCTGGCCAACCGCTTCAGTTTCCCGGATGTGGCCATTTTTTTCACATGCGAAAAATGATCCACAAATACTATGCCCGCGAGATGATCCATCTCATGCTGAACCGCTCTGGCCACCAGGCCGCAGGCTTCCAATTCCTGCGGATCGCCGTGCTGGTTCACAAAGGCTATCTTCACGCACCGGGGGCGAACCACATTTCCATATATCCCCGGAAAACTCAGGCATCCCTCCTCCCGCGAGCAGGTCTCTTCCGAGGTGGAAAGCAGCTTTGGGTTGAAAAGAATGAGCGGCATTTTGATCTGCGGATTCTCCCGATGCTCCTCTTCGTCCACATCGGCATCCGGTGGCACATCCACGACACACAGCGATACGGTCTGCCCGACCTGTTGCGCGGCAAGGCCCACTCCGTTTTCCGCATACATGGTTTCCAGCATCTCGTTGGCCAATTTACGGAGCTCATCCGTGACCGCGTCTACTGGAATCGCTTTTTCCCGCAGCACCGCATTCCCATAAGTACATACCGCATGTGTCATTACCCACTCCTCTTCAACCAGACATTTACGTCACGATAAAACTTCCCTGCCCATATTCAAGAGCATTTGCGGATAATGCTTTTCCGGCATGCGATCAATAACGGTTTTCGAAAACCACCAAATCCCCGTCATAACGATCAGTGACTACGGACGAGGGTTTGTAGGAATAGCTTAATGGTGCAATTAACGTTTTCACATATTTTGTTTCACCGCCATTTCGTTCCAAAATAAAGCGGTAATCCACATTGCTGATCGTGCTGCGCACCGTCACCGTGACCTTATAATCGGATAGATTCAGAAAGGTGATGTCATCCGGCGAGTCGTCGCTCTCGCATCCCGTCATAAAACCCGCCAGCAAAACACTCAGACAAAGACCGATGATTCGAATCATTTTATTCATACGTCCCTCCCTTTCCGTTGCATTATGATTCCAATTCTGAAGTGAACCGTCTGTTTACTGTACGCCTGAAGTGAACAGACGGATAGCCCAGAATCAGCACCATCACCGGCTTGTTGCCGTCTGGAATGCCCAAATGCCTGCACAGTGCCCGATCCCGCTGCATAATCGCGGGCGCTCCGCCGATAATCGTACTTCCCAAGCCGAGCGATTCTGCAGCCAGCATGGCATAGGTTCCCGCAATGACGGCATCCTGCGAGTCGGCATAGGGCGATTGGTGAAAAATCAGCATGGCTGGAGCTCTGTAGAAAAGTACATCGCACCCGTCCCTGTGCATCTGCACATATCCTTCCGCCAGCGGACGTATGAACTGCGTAAAAATATCGTATTTCTTTCGGCCCAGCAGCGGGAACATCACCTTCAACACCCAGGGCCTGAACAGCTTCAAGAAACCCTCATACCCCTTGATCACCGCATTTTCAACGTAACGGACCTGCTCGCGGCCCAAAACCCGTACACATCCCACATCCCACGGCGGTATTGCCATTGGAGCTTTGGACGCCAGCTCCACCACCCGTTCAATAATAGCCGGGTCCACCTCCTGATCCCGAAAATGCCGAATACTCCGTCGCGCCTGCATCAGAGCAGCCAGCGAATCCGTTGTGGCACGGCTTGTCTCCGGAGGCATCGGCTGAACATCGCGCGGATGGATTCCGCGTCCCGTCACACGGACCGCCTCCACCGGGCAAATCATCATGCAGTGACCGCAGGCGATACATCCGAATCCGCCCTGATCCGTCACGACCCGAACATGCCCGTCAATCTGTCGCAGCGTGGCAGATGCACACACCTGCGCACACGCGCCGCATTGGGTACATCGCTGTTCATCAATCTGAACCAGACCGGTCTCACGGTAGATACTGTGCATGATCGCCATAAACACCCTCCTTCATTCCAATGAAAACAGGGTGTCTGAAACATTTTAAAAGGCACAGCTCTTTTTTAAACTTTTTGACTTTCCGCACGGCGTCAGCTGACGGATGCCGCATCCGTGCTCATTTTACGGCAGAGGCGCGGCATTTTGTTTGACAGCGTCCGGGATGATCGGAGCAGTTGCTGCACACTTCATTAGTGCCGGATTTTCCATCGAAGAATGTACGGATGTTTTCCAGCGTGGTTCCCGCGATGGCGTGCATGGCCTCTTTCGTGAAAAAGGCCTGATGCGATGTAACAAGCACGTTCGGAAATGTGAGCAGACGCGCGAGCGTGTCATCCTGAATGATTTCCGATGAAAAATCCTCGAAGAAATAGCGGTCTTCCTCTTCATACACATCCAATCCGGCCGCTCCCACTTTTCCACTCTTGAGAGCTTCCACCAAGTCGTGCGTATCTACCAGCTTACCGCGCCCGGTATTGATCAGAAAAACGCCGTTTTTCATCTGCGCGAACGTCTCGCGGTTAATCATGTGCCTGTTTTCCGGAGTCAGCGGACATTGCAGCGATATGACATCGCTCTCCGCATAAAGCCTCGCCAGATCAACAAATTCAAATCCGAGTTCTTTGGCCAATTCCTGTTTCGGAAAAGGATCAAACGCCAGCACCTTCATACCGAATCCACACATGATGCGGATAAACACCTGACCGATTTTTCCTGTGCCGATCACTCCGCAGGTTTTCCCGTTCATGTCAAAGCCGAGAAAACCATTGATATTGAAATTGCCGTCACGGGTTCGGTAATACGCTCGGTGCGTTTTGCGATTCAGTGCAAGCACGAGCGCGGCGGCATGTTCAGCCACGGCATGCGGTGAATAGGCGGGAACACGCACCACCGGAATGCGGTGATAGGCCGCCATCAAATCAACGTTGTTGTATCCGGCGCATCGCAAGGCAATAATCTTTACGCCCTGTTCAACCAGCGACTGAAT
>CAZISY010000057.1:11366-22071 GCA_964542025.1 uncultured Verrucomicrobiota bacterium | reverse complement strand
GCGTTACCGGGAGATCCTTAACGCGATTTCGGAGGCGGTTATTATTCACGATCCCTGCACCGGGATTATTCTGGATGTGAACGAGCCCATGCTGCGGATGTACGGGTTGGCGTCGCGTGAGGAGGCGCTGAGCCGTGTATTTAGCGAGTGCAGCGCGGATGGGCAGGCCTATAGCTGGGAGCGGGCACGGGAATTGATTGCAGCGGCGAAGAGTGGGGGTCCGCAACAGTTTGAGTGGATGGCGCGGAAAAAGGACGGGACGATCTTTCCGGTGGAGGTTTCGCTGCGGTTTTCGAGAATCGGCGGGGAGGATCGGTTGCTGGCGGTGGTGCGGGATATTTCGGAACGCAGGCGGGTGGAAGAGGAGTTGCGGCGACGGAATGAGCTGCTTCGCGGGGTGCTTGATCATTCCGAGGTTTTCATTTACGTCAAGGATCTCGAAGGTCGGTTTCTGTTGGCGTCGAAATCGCTGGCGTTGTTTTTGGGTCAGGCGTCGCAGGAGCAGTTGATTGGCAAGACGAGCCATGAGTTTTTGCCGAAGGCGGTGGCGGATCGGCATCGGGCAAACGATGTGAAGGTGGCGCGGAACGGGAAGGCCGTCCATGTGGTGGAGACGGTGGACGCGCCGGAGGGAACGCTTAGCTTTCTGACGATGAAGTTTCCGTTGTACGATGCGGAGAGGCGGCTTTATGCAGTATGCGGGTTGTCGGTGGACATCAGCGAGCAGATCAGGCTGAAAGAACGGGCGGAGGCGGGGGAGGAAAATGTTCAGACGCTGTTCAATGCCATCGATGAATCGATTTGTCTGATCGATTGCGAGGGTATGATTTTGGCGGTGAATCCGGCCTTTGCGAAACGATTGGGGTTGCGCCCGGAAGATTGCGTGGGGCGGAATATTTATTCGCTGGTTTCGCCCGAATTGGCGGCGTCACGGCGGGTGTGGCTTGATGAAGCCATCACGAAGCGGCATGCGGTTGAATTTGAGGATGAGCGTAATGGGCGGTTGATGTACCACCATCTGTTTCCGGTGCGCAATCCTGATGGAACGGTGACACGCCTGGTGGTGTATGCAATGGATGTGACGGACCGCAGGAATGCGGAGCGGGAGCGGGAGCGATTGCAGAATCAGTTGGCGCAGGCTCAGAAAATGGAATCGGTGGGGCGGTTGGCGGGCGGCGTGGCGCATGATTTTAACAATATGCTTCAGACCATTTTGGGTAATGTGGAGCTGATTTTGGATGAGCTGCATCCGGGCGAGGCGAACTATGCCGAGGTGATCGAAATACAGAAGGCGGCGGAGCGGTCCGCGAATCTGACGCAGCAATTGCTGGCGTTTGCGCGCAATCAGACGGTGGCGCCCAGGACGATCAATTTGAATGAGACGGTGGATGGTATGGTGCGGATGCTGCGCAGACTCATCGGCGAGGATATCGTGCTGAACTGGCATTCGGCGCAGGATCTTTGGTCTGTTCATATCGATCCCGGTCAGGTGGGTCAAATGCTGACGAATCTGTGCATGAATGCGCGGGATGCGGTTGGGGTGGACGGGGAGATTACGATTCAAACCGTGAATGCTTCGTTTGACGCTGAGTATTGCCGTGAGTATGCGGGTTTTCTTCCGGGCGAGTATGTGACGCTGTTGGTGAGCGATAACGGCAAGGGCATGGATAAGGCCACGCAGGCCCGCATTTTCGAACCATTTTTTACGACGAAGGCCGTGGGCAAGGGGACGGGGCTTGGCCTGGCCACTGTGTACGGAATCATTAAGCAGAACAACGGGTTCATTCATGTGTACAGCGAGTTGGGACACGGGACGACGTTCAAGATTTATTTGCCGCGCGTGGAGGGGAATGCGGATTCTGACGCCCAGGCCGGAGAGCCGGTGATTTCGGCCTGCGGCAGGGAAACGATTCTGTTGGTGGAGGATGAGTCGTCCATTTTAAGTGCAACGGCCACCATGCTGCGCCGTCTGGATTATCAGGTGATTGCGGTCGACCGACCTTCGGAGGCCATCCGGATGGCGTCGGATTTTGATGGGCCGATTCATCTTTTGCTGACCGATGTGGTGATGCACGAAATGAATGGGAAGGCGTTGGCCCGGCAGCTTTTGGAGAGCCGCCCGGAGATGAGGTGTTTGTATATGTCCGGCTATACGGCCAATGTCATTGCGCATCACGGGGTGCTGGATCCGGGGGTGCGGTTTATCCAAAAGCCGTTTTGCGGCAGGATTTGGCTGCGAAGGTGCGTGAGGCTTTGGGGGGATAGGCCGGGCGGCGGGGCGGTACGGCTTCGTTTCATTCCGCGGATTGGGGCACGGCGGGTGCGGGTGCCTGTTCGAGTGAGGCCTCCGTCAGAGTGATGCGTATGTTTTGATCGCGGGCCCGTATGCTTTTTATCGGGCCGAAGAAGCGCAGGACGGACCCTTTGGTTACGGTGGCGGCGGTTTCCATCGGTAACGGGAAAATACAGATTACGGATTGATTGGTCTCTGCGGGGGGCGTTAGCGAAATTACGGCTTCGGCGGCTCCGAAATAATTCGGGCGCACATCATTCACCCAGCCCTCCTGCAGGAGCAGAAAGCCGGCCATTCGGTTCGCGTAATCCTCGAATTGGACGGCGGTCAGCAGGCGGGTTTGCGTAATCAGATGGGCGGGGAGAAGGGGATTGGTTTGGCGACTGTAGGTTTGCTTTTCTTTTAAGACGGTTTCCAGGGCCGAGGCGCGGGCGTAGTCCTCGCGAAAGAGGCGTGTGCGGTCTTCGCGGGAGAGGGCGGTGCGTTCAACCAGCGAAGTCACGGGGCCGTCGGCCAGGGCTATGCCGCTGTCGGTGACGGCGGTCAGGATGCCGGAAAGGGCGATGCCGTTGCTGCGTGTGCCGGCCCAGGCGGTGTTCGGGCGGGGTTCGCGAAAGCGTGCGCGGTGGCGGCTGGTCCAGTAATCGAAGCGCGATTTCCAATCCGGTTCGGCGGGTAGTGCGGCGCGTGCGGTGGCGGGGAACGAGATAACCAGCAGAAGTGCCCAGAGCGCCGGGAAGAGAATTCCGGCGAAGGGGCGGAGGAATCGCAGTGCGGTATGGGGGTTCATGGGTGTTTGGGGGGCGTCAGGGTTCATCTTTATAAATAATGGGTTTTGCGGCATCGCTATCCCGGCTGTCGAAGATGGTGGTGCCGTTTTTTTTGACGGACACGCGGACCCAACCCTCGCCGTTTTCTTTTTTTACGATGCAGGCGAGGAGACGATCCGCTTCAATGTCGTCCTTGTAAAAACCGCTGCCCCGGAATTTCTTTTTGTACTGTTCGCCGTCTTTTTCGTAGCTGTAGATGCCTTTGAACGCGATGGGTGTGGGGAAGAGGAGGGTTTGGACGTTGATGGTGAAGTTGTGGTATTTGGAGCGGGCGGCGGATTCGTCATCATAGCGGATTCCGGCGAGATAGAGGAAAATGCCCACTTGTCCGTAGGGGATGGTGATGGTGCCGCGCTGATCGACGACGTCGTCAAACACCTGTATGCGGACCAGGCCTTTGACGGGGATGTTGACGGTGTAGTGAACGCCGTCTTCCACGATCTCGGTTTCGTAGTCGGGTGTGATCGGCGCAAATTCCACCGATTCCACGCGGGTGTTTACGAGGGTTTGGAACATTTCGCGATGGAGCTCGCGGACATCGGATTTGACGCCGTCCCAGTAGTACAGATCGTCCAGGGCGAGGGGATTGTGGGTTTCCAGCGCGTCATTGATGCGCGTAAGCAGTTCCTTGCGGGTGGTCGGGGGTTCCGGCCGGGCCAGACAAAGAGGCGGCGTCAGGATACAAAGCAGCAGGGCGGCAATCAGCCATGATTTATTCCAGCGGTTCACGGTTCAATCCTCCGGGGCGTTCGACGTTTTCGGCAACGTATACGAAAAACAGCGCAGGGGAAAGAAAAAGGCGCGGTTTTGGTTCGATGTTTGATCTGGACTTTCGAGGTGGTTTGGTGATAGCAAAGGTCAAGCCGTTAATGCGGGGCGCGTTGTTTGTCGGGCCCGAATTTCGGTTTTGCGCGTAAGTCAGGTGGATTCAACAGCAGCGAGGTGTGGCATGGTCGCAAACAAAGGGCGTGAAGTTTTCGATGAAGAAGACGTGTGGGACGACGATGACGAAGACGCCATGAAGGATCGTTATCTGACGTTTCGCGTCGGCAACGAGGTGTATGGGTTGGAAATCCAGTATGTGATTGAAATTGTCGGCATGCAGAAGATTACCGAAGTGCCTGACATGCCGGATTTCGTGAAGGGTGTGATCAATTTGCGCGGGCAGGTGATACCGGTCATTGATGTGCGCGCGCGGTTTCGGATGGAAGCGCGTCAGTACGATGACCGCACCTGTGTGATTGTGGTGAATATCAACGACAATTCCATCGGGCTTGTGGTGGATATGGTCAATGAGGTACTCAACATTCCGGAACAGAACGTCAGCGCTCCGCCGCGAGTGGGTCAGGGCGACTCTTCCCGTTACCTCAAGGGTATGGGTAAGGTGGGCGACGAAGTGAAGATTCTGCTGGATGTGCAGCGCCTGCTGTTCGAGGAAGAGCTGAACCTGCTTTCCGCGAACTGACCGGTTGGCACTCGCCGTTTTTGAGCCGCATCTTTTCCCTTATGCCGGGCGTCCGCTGTCGTTTTTGGATGGCGGCGGTTACCCGTTGCAATCCCCCTGTGGCGATGCTATGTTCTCCGCCTTGCCAATTTTCGGAGTGATGTAATGAAAGAAAAAAAATCAATAATTCCCAAGGTGGGTGGTTCCGGATCACCCCGCGAACCGATGCGCGGCATGGTGGTTTGGCTGCTCGCACTGCTTCTTTTTCTGGTGATGTTCCGCTTTTTCTCCACAGGAACGGAAAAGGTGGAAACCATTCCGTACAACCCCGATTTTATTCAGTTGGTAGAGCAGGGGAAGGTGCGGAAATGCGAGATTGTAACGGACGCGCCGGGAATAGAGCATGTGCGCGGCGAGCTGGCCGAACAGGATCCGAAAACCCGCCGTCCGCGGCAGTTCAAAGTGATTACGCCGGCTACCGACAGCCTGACGAAAATGCTGGTGGAAAAAGGGGTGAGTTTTCAGTTCAAGCCGCAGCATCCGTTGATCTGGCAGGTCATTTCGGGTGCGGTGCCTTTTCTGATTTTTGTCGGGCTGCTGTATTTTCTCTTTGTGCGGCAGATGAAAATCGCGGGGAAGGGGGCCATGAGCTTCGGGAAAAGCCGTGCCAAGATGCTGACGCGTGACAAAAATCACGTTACCTTCAAAGACGTGGCCGGCTGCGAGGAAGCCAAAGAAGAAGTGCAGGAAATTATTGACTTTCTTAAGGATCCGAAAAAATTTCAAAAACTCGGCGGTCGCATCCCGAAGGGCGTCATGATGGTGGGTTCTCCGGGAACAGGGAAAACGCTGCTGGCGAAGGCGATTGCCGGCGAGGCGGAAGTGCCGTTTTTCAGCATCAGCGGGTCCGATTTTGTGGAAATGTTTGTCGGGGTGGGCGCGTCGCGTGTGCGTGATATGTTTGAGCAGGGCAAAAAACACGCGCCGTGCATTATTTTTATTGATGAAATTGACGCCGTGGGGCGCAGTCGGTTCAGCGGCATCGGCGGCGGACACGACGAGCGGGAGCAGACTCTGAACGCCCTGCTGGTGGAAATGGATGGATTTGAGACGAAAGAAGGGGTGATCATCGTCGCGGCCACGAACCGCCCGGATGTGCTGGATCCGGCATTGCTGCGTCCGGGACGTTTCGACCGGCAGATTGTGGTGGATTTGCCGAATCTGGATGGGCGTGAGGACATTTTGAAAATTCATGCCCGCAAAGTAAAGCTGGATACCGCCGTGGACCTGCACCGCATTGCGCGCGGGACGCCCGGTTTCTCGGGCGCGGATCTGGCCAATCTGATTAACGAGGCCGCGCTGCTGGCGGCACGGCGCGGAGTGAATGCCATCGAAATGTCGGATATGGAAGAGGCGCGCGACAAAGTACGCTGGGGCCGTGAACGCCGGAGCCGTACGCTGGATGACGAGGAAAAGAAGCTGACGGCTTATCACGAGGCGGGACACGCCATTGTGTTGCATCTGGTGGAACATGGCGAACCCCTCCACAAGGTGACGATTATTCCGCGCGGCGCGGCGCTTGGCGCGACGATGCAGCTGCCGGAAAAGGACCGCTATACGCAGAGCGAAAAACGCCTGCTGGATATGATTGCCGGGATGATGGGCGGGCGCGCCGCTGAAAGGCTGGTGTTTGACGAAGTGACCACGGGGGCCTCCTGCGACATCAAGCAGGCCACGCACATTGCCCGCAGTATGGTTTGCGAGTGGGGGATGAGTCCGCTGCTTGGCCCGCAATCCTTTAACTCCCGCGAAGAACTGCTCTTCCTGGGCCGCGAAGTGGCGAGAAATCAGGAAGTCAGCGAGGAGACGGCGCGGATGATAGACAAGGAAGTCGGTCGGCTGATCGGGGAATGCTATGATCGGGCGGAAAAAATTCTTCGGAATAACCGTGAAAAACTGGATATTGTGGCCCGTCTTTTGATCGAACGCGAAACGCTGGATGGCCGTGATGTGGCCGAAATTCTGGAATGCGGGCGCATTTTGAGCGAGGCCGAACGCGCGGGAAAAGATGCGGCATCCGCGCCGGCGGCGGACTCCGTCCCGGTGACTTCCGAGACCCCATCGCCCTCCGCTGTTCCGTCGGTCAACGCCGGGCAGGAGGAAAAGGCAGATGGCAACGGGGAACACTGAGCCCATCGAATGGCGTTGCCGGGATCGGGTGCTTGCTTTCGGCCCGCGGCCGCGGATTATGGGGATTCTGAATGTAACGCCGGATTCCCTTTCGGATGGCGGCGTTTTTTATAATCCGGCTGACGCAGTCCGCCGCGGACTGGAAATGGTTCAGGAGGGCGCGGATATTCTGGATGTGGGCGGGGAGTCCACGCGGCCCGGCGCCGCAGCCGTGGAGGAGCAGGAGGAGATTCGCCGTGTCATTCCTGTGATTGAGGCCCTTCGGGCGCAAACCGGCATTCTGATTTCCGTGGACACCTGCAAGGCCGCCGTGGCGCGGCGGGCTCTGGAAGCCGGAGCGCAAATTATTAATGATGTGTCGGCCGGTTCGCATGATGCGTCCATGCTGGTCGCCGTACGCGAGTCCGGCGCGGGTCTGGTGCTGATGCACATGGCCGGTATCCCGAAAACCATGCAGCAGGCGCCGCGATATGGCGATGTGACGGCCGAGGTGCTGGCTTATCTGCGCGGGCGCATGGCGGCGTGTCGTGAGGCCGGGGTGGATGATCGGCAGGTGGTGCTGGACCCCGGGATTGGTTTTGGAAAAACCCCGGAACACAATGTGCAATTACTGGCGGATGTTCCGGCGTTTGTGCGGATGGGGCGTCCGGTGCTGATCGGGGTGTCCCGGAAATCAGTGATAGGTTATCTCACAGGGCGCCCGGTGGATCAGCGATTGGCGGGGAGTCTGGCGGTAGCGGTTTATGTGGCCGAACGCGGCGCGCAACTTTTACGGGTTCATGATGTAAAGGAAACTTGCGATGCGATGAACGTTGTGGCTACAATGCGGTCCATTCACGCCTGCGCGTCCGATGGGGAATCGACGGGCGGAATGATGCAAACGGGTGGCGGGGCTTCATGATTTCATTTGGCAGAATACAGTGGCCCGGAAGTACCGGCTTTCTTGAAATGCTGGTGCTCAGCGTGTTGTTTTACTACATCATGCTGTTCTTTCGCGGAACACGCGGCGCACAGGTGCTGACCGGGTTCGTGCTTTCCATGGTCCTGCTGATGTTCGTGACGCAGTTTTTCCGGCTGGATGCCCTGAACTGGATTTTGAAGCAGGTGTCCGTCTATCTGTCCATTGCGTTCATTATTATTTTTCAGCCGGAGATTCGGCGCGCTCTGGCGGAGCTGGGCAAGCAACCGGTGTTCAGCGCGTCGCGCAGTGAGCGGAGCCTGGTGGACAAGTTGGTGCAGGCCACACTGCTGCTGGCCGAACGTAAAATCGGGGCGCTGATTGCGATAGAAGGGGAAATCGGTACACGCACCATCCAGGAAAGCGGAACCCGTATTGACAGCCGCCTGACGCCGGAGTTGCTGGCAACCATCTTTTTCCCTCATACCCCGCTGCATGACGGCGGCGTGGTGATTCAGAATGAACGGATCATGGCCGCCGGTTGTTTTTTCCCGCTGACCTCGCGCGATGAATTGAGCCGGACGCTGGGAACGCGGCACCGGGCTGCGATTGGGCTCACGGAGGAAACGGACGCGCTGGTGATTGTGGTGTCGGAGGAGACGGGAACGATTTCCGTGGCCTACAGGGGTCGCCTGAACCGCGGGTTTGACGAAGATCGGTTGCGCCGTCTGCTTCAGCGGGTTTTGATTCGAAGCAAGCAGGCGCGCTCGCGGCTGAGTCGGGTTCGTGAACAGCTGAAGCTCAGCACCGAGGATGTATTTGTGGATGATGAATGGACGAAGGAGGATGGCCATGAAGGATAAGCTGCTTGGCCTTTTCCGTTCGCCGCTTCGAAATCCAGGGCTGAAAATGCTCGCGGTGGCGTTAGCCGTGGTGAGTTGGTACGCCATTCGCGGCGCGATCAGTTTTGAAACGAAGGTGAATAACATTCCTCTGAAAATACGTTTGGACGAAGGATGGGCTGTGCTGGAGCGATCCACGGATTTGCTGGACATCGTATTTCAGGGTTCGCGTGATGATCTGCTGCGGTTGGATCGCAGTAACATTGAGCTGGAATTGGATTTGCGTGGGCGCGAATTTGCCGGTTCTTCGGAGGTACTGCTGGAGCCGTCCATGGTGCTTTATCCCGGAAGCGCGCGGCCGATCGAGATAGAGCCCTCGCATGTGGTGGTACAGCTGGATCGGCAGGCTACGCGCCAGGTTCCCGTCAAGGTGGATGTGCAGGGGGAGCCGCCGGAGGGCTTTGAAATGGAGATGGCCCAGGCCGATCCGGCCACGGTGCTGATTTCCGGGCCGAAAAAAATGATTGAAACCGTTAATTGGATTCGAACCGTGCCGGTGCCTCTGGAATCGCGGCGGCAATCCTTTCGGGAACGGGTGGAGATGGTTCAGCCCGGCGAAACGTGGATTGCCCGTATTGAACCGCCCCGCATCAATGCGCGCGTAACCATTCGGGAGCGTTCGGAAGTGCGGAGTTTTAAAACGCTGGCGGTTCAGGCTCTGGTTGATCCACAGATAGATGGAGCGAGCGTGGCGATCAGTCCGGTCTCGGTGGACGTCAATGTGAAAGGCGGGACGGCGCGCGTTCAGGACATGAAACGGGGCGAGTTGATTCCGTATGTGGATTGCCGCCAGCTGGTGCCGGGCGGGCGGTACGATCTTCCGGTCAAGGTGCAGCTGCCTGATGGTATTGCCCTGGAGTCCGTGGAACCGCAGGTGGTTTCCGTCTCGTTTCGCGCGAAATGAAAGGATGCGGCGTAATGTTTTTCAGGGTGAAAAAAGGCTGGGGGCTTGTTGTGCTGGGCTTGATGGGGATGATCGCTCCGGTTTCGGCGGAAGAGCCACTGATCATGATTTCTCCGGGCATGACTAATCAGATGGCTCAGTGGATCGGGCAAACCGATACCAACCAGTTGGCTCTTCGTCTTGATGAGGCCCGTTCGGCGCTGGCTTCCGGTCGGCTGGAAGACGCCCGCTCGATGCTGACCAACGCCCTGGCGGCCGAGCCGGATAATCCGTACCTGCATTTGGAACTGGGCTCGGTGGATTTGGCCTCGGGTAACGAGGCGGAGGCGGTTCGCCGCTGGGAAATGTTGTATACGCGTTATTACAATGATGCCACGTTGAAGAACAATCTGGCCTGGCTGTATGCCACAGGGAATGATCCGCAGGTGCGGAATCCGGAGAAGGCGGTTGTAATGGCCCGTGAAGCCCTGCAGATTCGCCCGCTGGATTATCATGTCTGGAACACACTGGCCATGGCCTGCCATGCGCACGGGGAATACGCCCTGGCGCTTTATGCGGCCGGCCACACCCTGGAACTGGCAGAGAGCGACACCAATGCAACGCCTCGCGATCTTGAAGAATTCAGAAAAAACATCCGTGCCAATCAGAAGCTGGCGGATGCGATTGCTCCCGGGATTTCCGAAGCGTTTTCCGAACAGCAGCGGGAAGGGGAACAATACTGGACCAAGATGGGGCAGTATGAAATGAAGATGGGGCGTCCGCGTGAGGCGCTGGCGGCATTCGGCATCGCACGCACCTACAATCCGCAAAGTCGATCTGCCCGTTTTGGCGAAGCCACGATTTATCTTTTGCTCAAAGAATATCGAAAAGGTGTGGATATTCTCGAGCAACTGGCTGCCGAGTATCCGGGGGAGTATGCGATCATTAACAATATTGCCTGGGTCTATGCGACGGCCGAAGATTTCAGCGTGCGTGATACCGCCAAATCCATCGCCTATGCGCAGGATGCGTTGCTGCTGTCTCCGGATAATTATCACATTTGGAGCACTCTGTCGGAGGCCTATTTTGTGGCTGGGCAGTATGAAAAGAGTGTGCGCTCGGCGGAAGAGGCCATTCGGCAGGGACGGCTGAGCAAGGCGTCCCCCAGCGAGATTCAGGGCTACGAGCGGCAGCTGACCCGCGGGAAGCGCGCCGCGGATGCGATGTCACTGGTGGAATGATGGGTTGCGGGAGGAAGAATGATT
>CAZISY010000057.1:0-11266 GCA_964542025.1 uncultured Verrucomicrobiota bacterium | reverse complement strand
AATGATTTTGCGAAAAAGTCCTGGAAAGGGTTGACAGGGTTCGCTTTCTCCCGTATTTTCCTCGCCGCTTTTGTTGAGATCAATAGAGATACCGCCGATTTGTCACGGTGAGGGAAAGCAGGATTATTATGGAAGCATATGCGGTTATTGAAACCGGTGGAAAACAGTACCGGGTGGAGAAGGATGTTATTCTGGACGTGGAACTGCTGGATGCCGAAGAAGGCAGCCAGGTGGAGTTCCCGAATGTATTGGCGGTGTCGGATGGCCTGTCGCTGACGGTTGGTGCTCCGCTGGTGAGCGGCGCAGTTGTCAAGGCGAAGGTTTTGGAGCAGTTCCGCGGTAAAAAAGTGGTTGCTTTCAAAAAGAAACGCCGCAAGGGATACAAACGTAAAGTCGGACATCGTCAGGATCTGACCAAAATTCAGATTGCAGAGATTTGCAGGGCCTGAAATTCGGGCTGCGCAGTGTGAAGGGAGTTTTGATATGGCACATAAAAAAGGGCAGGGAGCTTGCAGAAACGGCCGCGACAGTAATCCGAAGCGTCGCGGCGTGAAGCGTTTTGGTGGACAGGTTGTCACCTCGGGCAGCATTCTGGTGCGCCAGGTGGGGACGAAATTCCATCCGGGTGAAAATGTGGGCGTCGGTCGTGATTTCTCACTGTTCGCCCTCAAGGATGGCGTGGTGGAGTTTGACCGGGCCGGACGCCGGGTGAATGTCCGTAAAGCGGTGACCGCGTAATATACGCGGTCAATCTTTTTTAGCCGTTTGCAAAGGCGGGCCGGTCTCGGCCCGCTTTTTTTGCTGAATGGAATGGGGTGACAATGAAGGGCAGCTCGTTTAAAGATCGTGCAAAAGTGTATGTTTCCTCCGGGCATGGTGGAAGCGGCGCAGCAACCTTCCGGCGTGAAAAATGCATTCCATTTGGTGGACCGAATGGCGGAGATGGTGGACGCGGGGGCCATGTTTATATGGTCGCGGATAACAACCTTGATTCATTGTTGCATCTGGTTTATTCCCCGCATCGGCGGGCAGAAAACGGCGAAGCGGGCATGTCGCAGGATTGCCACGGGAAAAACGGCGAAGATTTGTACATCAAGGTCCCGCCCGGAACCATGGTGTACGATGAGTCCGGCGTGTTGCTTTGCGAAGTGCTGAACCCCGGCGATCAGGTGATGCTGGCCAAGGGTGGGCGCGGCGGATTGGGTAATTGCCACTTTAAATCTTCCACGCACCAGGCGCCCCGTGAATTTACGCCGGGCGGCGAGGGAGAAGATAAGACGCTGCACTTCGAACTCAAGGTGGTGGCGGATGTCGGATTGGTTGGCTATCCAAACGCCGGAAAATCCACGCTGATCAGCAAGTTGAGCAATGCCCATCCAAAGATTGCCTCATATCCGTTTACGACGTTGAATCCAATCATTGGAACCGTCATGTACGATGATTTCACCTCTCTTCGGGTGGCGGATATCCCGGGATTGATTGATGGTGCCCATGAGGGCATTGGGCTGGGGCATGATTTTTTGCGTCATATCGAACGGACTCGTTTTTTGATTTTCATTATTGATATGGCCGGCGTGGATGGACGGAATCCTGCGGATGATTATGTTAATCTGCGCAAGGAACTGCGCCTGTATCGCCATGAATTGGATTCGCGTCCGTATATGCTGGTGGCCAATAAAATGGACCTCCCGGAGGCCTGGGAAAACTACAAAACGTTTGTGCAATCGACCGGGGAAACTCCGGTTTCCATTTCGGCAGAGGCCAATGAAGGGGTGGACTTGATCAAGCAGCAACTCAAAATGCTTGTGCCTCCATCGGGTCGTTTTGATGACCCCGTGCCCCCCGTCACCCCCTCAGAACCTGCACCGGACACGCCAGCGTAAGTTCTTCGCCGGAAATAAAACTTGTTGGTGGGAACATGAGCGTGGCGGTGTCTGGGGGGCTGTGTATTTCGATGGAAGATCAGCGGAGGGCGTTTTCTATGTGTTCTGCAGAAATGGTGCCTTCCCGAAGAATGCGGATGGATTGGTCCGGAAAGACCTGAACGACCGTGCTTGGGACAGCGCCGGGAGATGGGCCTGCATCCAGGTAAACAGTAATTTGATTTCCGAAGATGGACTTGGCCTCAGCAGCCGTCAGCGCTTCGGGGGCGCCGCTTCGGTTGGCGCTGGTGACGGCCATGGGGCCGAATCGCCGCGCCAGGTCGAGAGCAATGGCGTAATCCGGCATTCGGAAGCCGAGGAAGGCGTCGCCCGCCGGAAGCACCAGGGTCATGGGGCCGGGCCAGAACCGGTCGGCCAGTTTTTGGGCGGAGGCGGGACAATTTGCGCCGAGGTTTGCGATTTGTTCCGTTCGGTGAATAAAATAGGCCACGGGCTTGTTGAAGTCGCGTCCCTTGGCGGCATACAGCTTCTGTATGGCGGCGGGCTGGCCGGGATCGGCGGCGATGCCGTAGACGGTTTCCGTTGGTAGTAGAACAAGATCTCCAAGTCGCAGCGCGCCGGCGGCCGCATCCAGTGCGGATGGGGCGGGCTGCACGGGGTCAACGGCGATCATGGTTTTTCTCCGGGTTGAATGTTCAGCGCTTTCAACCCCAGCAGTAAATCCGTGGCGCGACTAAGTGGTCCATCGCCCCGCAGGCGTTCGCGCAGAACTTTGTCTTCTTTTTCTTCATCCAGGGTGGTGTTCTGCGCAGCGGGTTCATAGGTCTCGCTGTACCAGCTGTCCGACACGGTAATGTCGGGTTGAACGCCGCGTGTCCCATTGTAGCGCCCTTTTTCTCCGGCTGCGAGCATGCGCGTGGCCAAAAGCATTTTTCTGCCGTCGGGCAGGGGCAGGGCTTCGCGGATCATGGGGGATGCGGCGGTTTCTGTTCCAAGAACCATGCAGCCCTTCAGGGCGTTTTTGCAGACGGCGGCCAGCAATTCCGACGCCTCGGATGTTTTTTCGTTCACCAGAATCATGACGGGCAGCGCCAGCCGTTCGCCGTCATCGGAAAACATTTCTTCCAGCCAGTGCCCGTTGCTGTCCTGATATCCATAGAGGCGTATGTGCGGAGCGGCCAGTGTATCGGCGATGCGTTTGACGGATTCCGCATCGCGCCCGGCGGCATTACGCAGATCGAAAATCGCGCCGAATATTTTCTGTTCTTTCCATTCCATCATCAACGCGGAAAGAGCGGTTCCCGCCTCCGGGAAAAGGCCGTTCACCATGACATAGACCAGGTTTTCCGGAAAGTATTCAATGACTTCCACGGCGGGCAGCTGGAGCGCCGTCAGGGGGAACGAGATGGTTTCGGGCTGGTCATTCCGCAGTATTTTCAGCGTGGTATTGCGGGGAGCTGTACCGCGGAGGAGGCTGATGGTTTCCGGCGGAATCAGTCCGTCCAGTGCCTGTTCGTTAATGCTCAGGAGGACATCATTCGTTTGAAGTCCGGCGCGTGCAGCAGGGGAATCGGGGAGAATTTCTTTTACGGCAACGGTATCGCTGCCAAAGGCGAGCGTGATTCCGGCGGAAAATACCAAACCGTTTTGCCGGCGGTGGAGATCCTGCAAGTCCTCCTCTGACAAAATGGCCCCGCCCGGATCTGCGGCTTTGAGGAGGGCGTCGGCGGCCTGGCCGGCCATTAGATCCGTGTCCATGACGAGGGCTTTTTCCTCCAGCAGCGCGATAACATCATTCAGCCGTTCTTTCAACTTGGCGCTTCGCGAATCGCCGGAGGAATCGGCCAGACAGGAACAGGCTGCGGTCAGGGCACAGGCCGCGAGAAACAACTCCGGGCTCCGCATCAGCGTTCTCCATATAACTCGCGCTGAAGGGCATCATCCGCCTGCAGGGTGCGTTTGCGCTGTTCTTCGGTATTTTGGGCGAGCTTTCGGGCCAGTGTTTCATCGGTAAGCGCCAGGATGCGCACAGCGAACATGGCGGCGTTGACGGCGCCTGCTTTACCCAGGGCCATGGTGGCGACTGGTATGCCGCCGGGCATTTGCACCGTGGAGAGCAGCGCATCAATTCCATCCATGGCCCCGCCTTTCATGGGGACGCCGATCACCGGCAGCATGCTGTGCGCGGCCATAGCTCCTGCCAGGTGGGCGGCCATTCCGGCGGCGGCGATGATGATGCGTACCCCGTTTTGACGGGCCTCGCGTGCGTAGGTGATTGCCTCCTCAGGGGTTCTGTGCGCGGAAAGAATGTGTACATCCGCGGGCAGATTGAAATCCTTCAGCGTATTGACGGCATGCTGCATGATCGGCCAATCCGATTCACTGCCCATGACGATAGCGATGGAAGCGTTGTTTCTGGTCATGTCAGGGATATCCTCTCATGGTGTCTTCACATGAATCCGAAAAAAGAAAACGGCTCTTTATTAGAAGGACGGTTGTGAAGTGTCAACAGCGAACAGGGTTTGAAAAGGATGTGGTGGTATTTGGCATTGACCCCCGGTTTTGCTGCCGATAACATTCCGCTCCTTGTCAGCCGGCGGGGTGTGTGCGGTTGATCCGTTACGAGAACTACGAGCAAAGGATAATGACCATGTGCAAAAAAACCTACATGCGAAGCGGATTGTTTGCGGCGGCTTTTCTTGCGGCGACCGTGCTGTTGAGCGGTTGCGGAAAAGCGGGCGATGCCGGTCAAGCGCCGGTGATAGAGCTTTCCTACAGCATTTTCTTCCCGCCTTCTCATATTCAGAGCAAGACGGCCGAAGCCTGGGCACGCGAAGTGGAGGCGCGCACCGGAGGGCGTGTGAAGATTACCACCTATCCCGGCGGCTCGCTGACCAAGGCCCCCCAGTGTTATGACGGCGTGGTCAATGGCGTTTCGGATCTTGGGATGAGCTGTTTGGCGTATACGCGCGGGCGGTTCCCATTGCTGGAGGGATTGGATCTTCCGCTTGGATATCCGGACGGTTCCGCCGCCACCCGCATTGCCACCGACCTCGCGAAACAGTATGCCCCGAAAGAAATGGAAGGCACTCATGTGCTTTACATCCATGCGCATGGACCCGGTGTACTGGCCGCGAAAAAACCAGTGCGCACCCTGGAGGATCTCAAGGGGATGAAGGTTCGGGCAACGGGCCTTTCGGCTAAAATTGTGGAGAATTTGGGCGGGATTCCCGTGGCGATGAGCCAGCCGGAGACCTATGAATCGCTGCAGAAGGGGGTGGTGGAGGCGACGCTGTGTCCGATTGAAACGCTGAAGGGATGGAAGCAGGGCGAGGTGATTGAGTCGGTGACGGATTCATCGGCCATTGGTTATACCACGGCCATGTTTGTGGTGATGAATCGGGAGAAGTGGGAAAGCCTGCCGCCCGATGTGCAGGGAATTATTACGCAGGTCAGCGATGAGTGGGTTTCCAAACATGGAGAAGCCTGGGATCAGGCCGATCAGGAGGGGCGTGCGTATGTTATGGAGCTCGGACACGAAATCATCGAATT
This sequence comes from uncultured Verrucomicrobiota bacterium, assembly GCA_964542025.1. Lineage (GTDB taxonomy): Bacteria > Verrucomicrobiota > Kiritimatiellia > RZYC01 > RZYC01 > JAQVYB01. Next base: position 5,831 of record CAZISY010000057.1, on the reverse strand, counting down.
GCCGGATACGGAAGTGGTGCGCTGGACGCAGGCCGTTCAACCGATTCTGGATGATTATGTGAAATCGGTCGAGGCGCTGGGATTGCCGGGCAAACAGTTTTTAGCGGATGTGCAGCAGCGGGTGAGTGCCGCGCGGGAAGGGAAAACCCCCTGATGCGCGCCTCGTGGATAAAGGGCACAACGGCCTATTACGCGGCAGTGCGGGCATTGGTTATGGCGCTTGCGATTGGGTCGGGCGCGTCCGTACTGGTAATGATGGTGCTGATCTGCGGCGATGTGCTGGCCCGGGCGTTCGGACATCCGGTGGCGGGCAGTTATGATTTGGTTCAGCTGCTGGGAATGCTGGCCATTGCCTGTGCGCTGCCTTATGCCACGGCGGTTAAGGGGCATGTGGCCGTAGAATATTTTTTCAACAAACTGCCGCGTCCGGCGCGGACGTTCATTGACTCGATCATGCGGTTGTTGATGATTGTGTTTTTTGTGCTGCTGTCCGTGCAGAGTATTCGCTACGGACTTCGTCTGCATGCCAGCGGGGAGGTCACGGCGACGCTGCAAATTCCGGTGTTTTGGCTGCCGTACGTTTTGGCGCTGGTTTGCGGAACGTCGGCCCTGGTGGTGCTGCATAATCTGCTGCATCCCGGAAAGGTGATGATCAATCCATGAGTCCGGTCGGAATTGGTGTTTTGGGATGTGTGCTGTTGCTGCTGCTGCTGATGTGCAGCATGCCCGTGGCCTTTGCCATGGGGATTGTGGGATTTGCGGGATTCGCGATTGTGGTTTCGCCGTATGCCGCCTGCGCAATGGTGGCCAGTGATCTGGTGGATACGCTGTGTTCGTACAGTCTGACGGTCATCCCGCTGTTCGTTTTCATGGGGCAGGTGGCGTTTCACTCCGGGATCAGCCAGCGGCTTTTCAAAGCGGCCTATTACTGGTTTGGTCCGTTGCCGGGTGGATTAGCCATGGCCACGATTGGCGCCTGCACAGGATTCGGCGCCATTTGCGGTTCCGGCCCGGCGACGGCCGCGACGATGGCATCCGTGGCATTGCCCGAAATGAGACGTTACAAATACAGCATGGAACTGGCCGGAGGAACGGTGGCATCCGGGGGAAGCCTCGGGATGCTGATCCCTCCCAGCGTCGTGTTCATCGTGTATGGAATTATGACGGAGCAATCCATCGGCAGTCTCTTCATTGCCGGGGTCCTGCCGGGCCTGATGATTGCGCTGATGTTCTGTCTGACGATTTATGTCCAGTGCCGGTTGCGTCCGGATTTGGGGCCGCGCGCGGAAAAAATCAGTTGGGCGATGCGCTGGAAATCATTGCTTGGAATTACCGAAACGCTCATTCTTTTTGCGGTGGTAATGGGCGGGATGTTTATGGGACTTTTCACGCCGACAGAGGCCGCGGCAGTGGGGGCGGCAGGCAGTGTGATCATTGCCGCCGTACAGCGCAAACTTTCCTGGGCATCGCTGATTCAATCGCTGAAGGAAACGGCGCGCACGTCCTGCATGGTGATGAGTATTGTGGCCGGCGCGGTGATTTTCGGGCGCTTTCTGGCTGTTACCCGGATTCCATTTGAACTGGCTGCCTGGCTGACGGGGCTTCCGTTCCCGCCGTGGGTCATTATCGCCTGTATCATTCTGTTTTATCTGGTGGCAGGGTGTTTTGTGGATGCGCTGGGATTGCTGCTGCTGACGGTTCCGGTTTTTTATCCGGTGATTTTGGAATTGCACTACGATCTGATCTGGTTTGGCGTGATTATCGTGGTGGTGACGCAGATGGGCGTGATCTCTCCGCCGGTGGGGGTGAACGCATTTGTGGTCAGCGGCATCGAACGCGATATTCCCCTTCAAACCGTTTTCAAAGGAGTCATGCCGTTTCTGCTGTGCCTGATCGCGGCAGCAATCATCCTGGTGATCTTTCCGCAGATTTCGTTATGGCTTCCATCATTGATTCACCCATAAGCTCAGGAGGACGATTATGAAAAACGGAAGGCAGTATGGACCGTTCAAACGCATTCTTTTCTGCACCGATTTTTCTGAAAACGCCGACCTGGCCTTTGGATTTGCCGTGGAGCAGGCCCGCCGATTGGAAAGCTGTGTGCTGTATCTCCTGCATGTGGTGCCCGAGCCGGAGGCGCAATTCTGGCGAACTTACCTGAACGAAGTGGACGACGTCGAGAGCAAAGGACGCCAGGATATGGACCGAAAAATCACGGAAAGTTATCGGGCGTATCTGCCGGAAGGGATCCAAATGCGGGTGGAAATCCGATCCGGCGCGGATTACGACCAGATTTTGACCTTTGCGGAGGAAATCCAGGCGGATCTGATCATTATGGGGCGACAGGGACGCAGCTCGCTGGGAAAAGTACTGTTCGGCAACGTCACGGAAAAAGTGGTCCGCAAGGCGCGATGCCCGGTCCTGGTGATTCCGCTTTGCTTTGAGCGCAGCGAGGAGCGGAAGGCGTGAAGGCGTGACCTGAACACTTGTTGCGAGGAAACGTGAGGTGTCGCAGATCTGCGTACTCGGAGGGCTGTGCTATGAAGTCTATAAGTGAAATGCGCACCGGGGTAGAGTCGTTGGCTGCTTTTTGTTTGCTCTTCATGGCAGGCGCCGCCCTGGCCGGCGAGCCGGAGTGTTCGTTGGCCAATGCGGGGTTTGAACAGGGGCGTGAGGCGTGGGGCCATTGGGGCGGTGAAGACACTCAGACGGATTTCTACGGATTCAAGGCCTTTGAGGGGGAACGATTCGCCCGGCTCTGGGGGCAATCCGGCTCCTATCAGGACACACTCCTGGAACCGCATAGGCGCTACGGCGCCAGAGTCTATGCAGCAGTTTCTTCCTCGCATCCTCTGGCACACGGGATGTATGGGGAGCTGAAAATCGAATGGCGGCACATGGAGAAAAATCAAGATCGGCCTGTTGGAACGACCGTCATTCAGTTCGATACGGCAGGAGAAAGAAGCGTCAAAATGGAGGAAGGGGTGTGGACGCTGATAGAGATTGCGCCGTCCGTACCACCACCCGATGCGAACCGCGTGCGTGTCGTGCTGGCAGCCTGGGGGCCGGGCGGCTCCGACGGTTGTGTGCTGTTTGATGCTGTTGAGCTGCTTTGTGAAAAAGGGGGATAAGATGAGAACCTTCGCAGTTGGTTTGATGGGCCTGTGGGCAACCGTGGCCGTTGCCGCCGAGATACAGGATTCCGCGCACCTGCTTCTTGAGAAGACCGCTTCCGTCTACCGGGATGCCTCTGCCCTGCAGGGGGAAATGGTAATGGTCTCGGATATCACGATGAATGGGCAGGCACTTAACTATACCAATCGGTATGAAATTCACGCCGATAAACAGGGGCGCTTGCGCCTGATCAGTTACAGCGGTCAGATCGAAACACAACTGATATCCGATGGATCGCGGCTGTGGGTGTATCGGGGCGATAAAAAGCAGTATTTGGAAGGGTGTCCCCCAAAGACGTGGCAGGACTCTGATGCTGATGCCCATGATGATGAAGCCGCCGCATGCGGGAAATCCATGTTGCGCAGCATCCCCCTGTTTATGCCGCTGTGGAGCGACGATCCGTACGCGGCCTTGCTGGATGGGGTGATGAGTGCCGTTGAGGAAAACGCGGAGCCCTCGGAGATTGACGCGTGCCGCATGGTATCTTGTGTGCAAAAAGAGTATACTTGGAAGATGTGGATAAATGAACGGGATCCTTCACTGGTTCGGCGGGTAACGATACATCACGCCTCTTCAAATGACGGCGAACAGGTTGAGGTCAGCATTCGGGTTGACTGGAATAATCAAACCATCAACCCGGTATTGGATGGAAGGGAATTTCAATTCACACCGCCGGACGGAGCGGAAAAGGTGGATACCTTTCGCACTTCCCGCCGGCAGAAATCCGAGCCGCCGAATGGTCTCCTCGGGAAGCCGGCGCCGGAAGTTCAACTTCCGCTGCTGGATGGCGGAACGGTCGATCTGTCCCCGCATTGCGGCAGGGCGGTGGTGGTGCTGGATTTCTGGGCGTCGTGGTGTCCGCCCTGCCGCATGGCGCTCCCGGTGCTGAAGGAGGCTTCGAAGCGATGGGCTCCCAGCAATGTGGTGTTTTATGCCGTCAACCGCGGAGAAGACGCTCAAAAAGTAAGGAGCTTCGTCGAAAAGCAACCCATCGGATTTCCTGTGGTCGTGGACGACGGCGCGTTGGCCGAAGCGTTCGGTGTGGAGGGCATTCCGCACATGGTGATCGTGGATCAGGCGGGTGTGGTCCAGGTTGTGCATGTCGGATACACCAGCGATCTGGGACGTGATCTGGATGCCTTGCTGAGCCGAGTACTGGCCGGCGAAGCCGTCGCGGAAGAGACGCTGAAGGCCTGGGAAGCGGAGGATCACACGGACATGCCGGAAAAGGAAGCTGCCTACAAGGGGAAACTCATTCCCAGTGGACCGGACGCCGTTACAAAAAAAGACTACTGTGATTTGCAGGCGGAGTTTTTGCACAAAACCTGCACGGAGCTTTATCTCAATACCCGAACCAACGCGGCGGGGGAGGATGAACTTCTGCGTTATCTGGCGAGCTATGAGCGTTACATGGCGGGATATGATGATCCGCAACCGCCCAGGCAGGCGTTGGTGAACGGAGTTCGCGCTCTGCTGGAGAAAGGATATGATCACCCCGTGCTGCATTATGCTCTTGGAATGTTGATCAGTGAGGAAACAACCCCGGCGGCCTATGAGGAATCCACGCGGGAGTTACAAGCGGCCGCCATGCAGTTCGCGATGCCCCAATACGATTTTTCATGGGGACGTTATCAGTGCGCGATCCGCATGCTGTGGAAGATGAGAAGGCAGGGCGCAAATCGAGATGAAAAGGATGAATATGCGCGGATTCAACAGGATGCCCTGAAGGCATTCAGAGAGGCCTTAACCGATCAGACCTTCAGCAATATCAGTCTGCGCGTTCCACTGGGGGAACTGCAGGAGCGGATGGATAACTGTGCCGCCGTCGAAATTCCCCGGGAAGAGATTACGGCGGCGCTGGCGTCTGTTCAGGATCAGATTCATCCGGCGCTTTACCCGTATGCAGAATCGCTGCGGGCCTACAGCGAGGGGTGGGCGGCGCGTGGCGGCGGGTACGCGTCAACAGTGAAAGAAGAAAACTGGAAGGTATTTCGTAATCGCGTCGACCTATCCCGCACATATGCCGAAAAGGCCTGGGAGGCTTTTCCCTGTCCGGAGATTGCCGCCCATTTCATAGACATTGCACGTTGCCGCGCCAAGTATCCCAATGAGTGGCGATACTGGTTTGACGAAGCTGTCGCCCGGCAAATGGATTGGCGTACGGCCTATAATTCTCTGGAATTTACGATTTATCCCCGGTGGCACGGAAGTCATCACGAGATGCTTCAATTCGGGGAGGAGTGTCTGGCCACGCATCGTTTTGATACGATCGTGCCCAGTCGCTACGAAGTGATCGTTCACGACATTTCCGAGGATTCCGACGATCCCCTGGCGATATTCAGAAAGCCCGGCGTCTGTTCCAACTTAATGGCGGTGTTTGATGGTTATCTTGCTCAACACGCCGGAAATTCCGCCAAACAGATGGACCTTCTGACGCGCAAAGTCATCGCGGCATGGGCGGCCGGAAACTACAGCGACGCCGCCCGGCACCTGGCAACACTGGGTGCCCCTCTGGCTTCAGAACCACTGAACTGGTATAACGCACACGGTCTCACCGTGTGCGGAGAAATTTCCCTGTTCAACGGCCCGTACAGCGAGAGCTTTGCCGAGGTTCGACGCCTGGTCAAAACCGGTCAGAAGGAAAAGACCCGAGATGC
>CAZISY010000056.1:9579-22311 GCA_964542025.1 uncultured Verrucomicrobiota bacterium | reverse complement strand
GGCAATACATTTTGCCGACGCCCTCGCGCGTAAGTTGCCGGGCCGCCAAATCCGTCAGCGCACCGACATCCGCAGCGCCTGAGCAGGAAAAAATCAACTTCGGGGCTGCTGCACAAACACCTGTTTTCTTCGTTTCGCTCATTTTGAGTTCTCCTTTATTTCATTGTAACCATTTTTGAATATCTTCCGGATTCAATACCTTGCCGGCGGATTTAACCACTCCGTCAATCACCAGCGCGGGTGTAACCATCACGCCGAACTTCATGATGTCGGCTATTTTCTCCACCTTGCTGATTTCCGCTTCAACGCCTGCCGCTTTAACGGCCGCTTCCGTGTTCGCATACAGTGTTTTGCATTTCGGGCATCCCGTGCCCAGTATCTGTATCTTTTTCATTTGATCATGACTCCTTGTTGTATGGCCGTTCCCAATGATCGGAAGGGGCCTTTGACCTCATTTTTCATTTTTTCCAATGATTGGAAAAGTGTCCAGCGAATGGGTACGCCCAGCGAATGGGGACACCCAGCGAATAGGGAAGGTGTGGGAATTATTCATGTTGTTCTTTTCGTGGGATGCAGGCAATTTCCAGTTTGTCTTTACCAAAGTTGGCGATACAGCCGCGGTCCAGATTCATGTGGCGGAGGTAGGTCTTCATTTTAGCGATATCCGTGTTGGAACAACCGGGGTTTAGAGCTGAAATAATCAACAGAACTTCATTTTCAATCAGATAGGTATCGGCCTCGTATTCGCCAACAGGGGTGGCATCATAGAGCAGATTAACACAGGGATGAATACATGCGATGTTGCGGACATTGCATTCTGCAGAAAAAATGGCGCGGTAAATGTCCGCCCCATAACCTAACCCATGATCGTTCATGATCGTTTCCAGAACAACCGTGATGCACTGATGATGGGGATGTGTGTTGATGGCAGAGATTTCAATGGGACCGGATGGCGGGGTTCTCGGAATCCTCTTGTATTGCAGGCGGTCTTCTCCAAAGTTGATCAGAAGTCCTAAATCCATTTTCCAGAATTTCATATAATTAATAAGCTGTACGTAATGTTGCTGCGCAAATGGTCCTGCAACGTGCTTCAGTTCCAGAATGATGGCGTTCTCAACGAGCAGATCTAAAACAAACGTATGCACGGAACGTTCATGGCACAGGATGACCCCCTTGCATGCACTCTCCACCGTCAGGGATCGCTTCTGCAAAGACACCGCCAATGCCCGATGATAGACGAGTTCATCCCATCCTGGACCCAGTTGGTTGTGGACATCCATTGCAGCCCCAATCACTTGATAGGAAAGGTCCGCATGCAAAAGCGTGTCGATCATTTTCCACCGTCCTTATCATCTGTAGTTTTCATTCGCCGGGTTCTCTAATTCGTTGGGATTTCTACATGATTGCTCCAAAGATCATGCCGGTGAGGGTGGCCATGAGAATAACCAGCGTGACGTAGGTCACGGTTTTTTTCGGGCCCAGAATGGAGTTGATCACCAGCATGTTCGGCAACGAGAGGGCGGGACCGGCGAGAAGCAGGGCGAGGGCAGGGCCCTGGCCCATTCCGCTGTCCATCAGCCCGCGCAGAATCGGCACTTCGGTGAGCGTGGCAAAATACATGAAGGCGCCGACCACCGACGCGAAGAAGTTAGTCCAGAACGGCCAGAGGGTTTGCAGCCAGCCGGGCGCTTCGCCGCCGGCCACAATGCCCCAGAACACGGCGGGATTATCGCCGACCAATGCCTGAATCCAGCGGCTCGGGATCACGCCCGAATCCGCCGATTCCGGGCTGCCCAGAAAGAAGCCCGCCGCCAGTACGCCGCCCAGCAGCAGCGGGGTGATTTGCTTGCCGAAGCCCCAGGTCTGCTGACCCCATTCACGCATTTCACCCGAGTTGAAAAACATCATGAGCGAAAGGGCTGCGAACCCGATCGTGAACGGGACCACGGGATGCCCCGGTGACAGAAAGGCCATGACCGCAACGGCCACCGCGCCCAGCGCCAGATGCCAAAGCTTCACGCCCAGAAAGCGCCACAGCGAGAAAGCCGTCACCATAGCGAAGAACGCGGTGATCCACCATTTCGCCGCAAAGATCGCGGGCCAGATACCGGTGGAGCCTTCCGCTGGACGCGCCCAGTTCGCGAACACCAGTACAGCCGCCATGCTGAAAAAGTAAAGCGCGGTTTGCCAGAGCGGGCGAGGGGGCTTGTCATCGGCTTCGATATACACTTCCTGCGCTTCGGCTGCGGCGGCTTTGGCGCGTTCGTCCTTCAGGAAGAAGAAGTGCATGAGAGCGCCGATAATTACGCTGAAAGATATTGCGCCCACGGCACGGGCAATGCCGAGAGGCGCGCCGAGTACGCGGGCGGTCATGACGATCGCCAGCACGTTGATGGCCGGACCCGAATAGAGAAATGCAATCGCCGGACCCAGTCCCGCGCCGCGCATGTAGATGCCGCCGAAGATGGGCAGCACTGTGCAGGAACACACCGCCAGGATGGTTCCCGAAACCGACGCCACACCGTAGGAAAGCAGCTTGTTGGCCTTGGGCCCGAAGTATTTCATCACGGCATTCTGGCTGACGAATACGCCGATCGCGCCTGCGATGAAGAAGGCGGGAATCAGGCACAGCAGCACATGCTCCTGTGCGTACCATTTCACCAGCCGCAGCGCCTCAATCACGGCCCCCTGAAAGCGGGCCGAATCCATCGGCAGAAAATACGCCGCCAGAAAACCCGCCGCCAGCCACAGAAATATTTTCAGTTCTTTTTTCACTTCACGATTCCTTTCATCGCCTGCTTCCGGCGTTTTTCCGTGCTTTGCACCACTTCCACCGAGCAGTCAAAGGCCTTCAGAATGCAGGGACACTCCAGATGATGAATGGCTTTGGGGCCCTCTTTGCGTTCCGTGACGATGCCCGCGCGTTTAAGCTGGGCCAAGTGGCGCGAAATGGTGGATTGATCCACCTCGGCCACCGCCATCAAATCGTTCACGCACCGGTCTTCCTGCCGGAGCGCGTCCACCAGCAGAATCCGTATGGGATGCGCCAGCGCCTTGAGAATATCCGCTCGAATCTGTGCCTGTTCGTAATTCATGGGTGGTGTATATATGCAAATATGCGCATATAGTAAAGCGTCTTGTATAAGTATATTTAGTCCGGTAGTCGGTCAGTAGGGCATCGCTCTCCGAGCGTTGCCCTTCGTGTTTGCGGCGTCGAATACGAGTCGGGGAGGCCCGCGCCGGAGAGCGGTGGTCAAAAGAAAAGCACCTTGACACACGACGGGCGCCGGGAGTAAACAATTCGTCATGTGACGAAATACAGGAGATAACGATGCGGCATACAGTAAAGGTGTTCGGAGCGCTGTCGGATGAGACACGGCTGCGGTTGATGATGGCGGCGCGGGGTGGGGAGCGGTGCGTGTGTGAACTGATTGATCTGGTGCAGTTGGCGCCGTCCACGGTGTCAAAGCACCTCTCGCTTCTTCGGGATGCGGGCTGGGTGGATGCCCGGAAAGAAGGGCGATGGGTGTATTACCGGCTGGCGGATAAAACACCGTTTCCAATCATTGGAAAAAATACCCTGCCGATTTTCCAATCGTTGGAAAAAACGCCCGTCATTAAGGCGGATGCGAAACGGCTCAAAAAGATTTGCAGCGGGAATAGTGCGAACTTATGCCAACTCATGACAGCCAGGAAGGAAAAGAAGAAATGAGTATCACGGAACAAGTTAAGGAATTGATTGCCATTGGCGCATCGGTAGGCGCGCACTGCCAGCCCTGCCTGACGTACCATGTCGGGAAAGCCAACGAGCTGGGTCTGACGAGCGAAGACATTTCGGCGGCCATTGCCGTCGGCCATCAAGTGGAAAAAGGCTCTATGATGGCCATGAAGGAGTTTTCACAAAAATTGATGAACGCAGAATAGGACAGAAATTCAGCATCTAACAAAATAACCAAAGGAGCAGTATGAACAGTCATCATGAAGCACCGCAACAGGCGGAAAATATTGAAAAACTAAAGCAGGAGGCGGCATCCTGTGGCGCAGGTTGCGGATGTCACTCAAAGGATTCTTCGTCGGGAATCCGTCGAGTTATTGGGGTGGTGGTGTTGCTTGCTGCCGGCGTGTTGGTGGCCCGGGCTGTGGTGGAGGACGCGGCCGCGCCGACGGAAAAGGCTGAGGCCGGCTTTGCATCTCTGCTTCCGGTCGAAACGGCCGAGACAGCGGCCCCTGACGCAGGGGAAGCCTCCGCCTTGATCGTCAAGGAAATATCTGCGTTAAGCGAACTGAACAATGTAGCTGCCGACACGGATGCCGTTTTCATATTCCTGCCCGGTAAAAATGCTGATGACAAGCCGATTCCAGCGACGGAAATTGAGAGCGCCATTCAAAAGATTTTCAAACAGACCGGTATGAAAATCAGCGTGTTCGCTTTGAAGGCGGATTCCCCCGACTATGCACAGCTCGCGACGCAGGCCAACGTGCCCTGCGTACTGGCCATGGTCAAGGGACGGGGAATGAAAGCCACATCCGGAGAAATCACGGAGTCCGCGTTGTTCCAGGCTTTTGTGGGTGCATCCAGTGCGGGCGGCGGTTGCGGTTCCGGCGGTGGTTGCGGTCCGCGTGGATGCCGATAAAGAGGGGATGATCATGGCAGAACTACTGAATCGCGTGACAGAAGCGCTTCAATCATCCGGGTTGGGGCCGATGGCATTGCCTTTGGCCTTCTTGCTGGGTTTGGTCAGCGCGCTGGCGAGCGCGTGTTGTACGCTACCGGCGATGGGTATGTTGGTGGCTTATTCGGGCACGCGACAGACTGCGAACCGTCGGGCGGCGCTTGTTTCCGCCGTGTGGTTTCTGATCGGCACCACGCTGGCTCTGATTATTCTCGGTTTTGTGGCCGGGCTGGTCGGTCAGACGGCACAGGCGTTTCTGGGCCGTTACTGGAAGCTGTTTGCGGGAGCCGTGGCCGTCCTTGTGGGACTGGCCACGCTGAAGCTGCTTCCTTTCAAGCTGACGAGTCGTGCTTCCAGAGCGGATAACACTCCGGCATCCGGCGGCAAGATGGGCGTTGCGCTGGGGGGGCTGTTTCTGGGTGGCGGAGCAGCGGCATGTTCGCTGCCGTGCAATCCGGGCATCTTCATTATCATCGGCGCAAGCGTGCTGATGGGGCGCATGCTGTGGGGCATGGCGCTTATGGCGGCCTTCGCCGTTGGTTTCAGCCTGCCGCTTGCTGCCATTCTGTTCGGGATTTCACTGGGCAAGGCATCTGTCCGGGCGAAGAAAGCAGATGCCGCTATTCGTTACGTTGCGGGAACGCTTCTGATTGGTGCCGGATTTTTTCTTTTAGTAACCTGTTGACGGGAATGAATCGGCGTACGGAAAGGAATGGGAAATGCTGGAATTGAATAATTTTGTTACGGCCTGGAAATTCTTTTTGATCATTGCGGGGGAGCTGATTGTCATCTTTGTTGTGGTGGCCTTCATCATTGGACTTTTGCTGGAATATCTGCCGCCATCGCGAATTCGGGGTTTCCTGGAGGGCCGTCTGCTATGGGTGCAGTATTTCCTGGGAGCCGGGCTTGGAGCGATAACGCCGTTTTGTTCCTGTTCGACGGTCCCTCTCGTCACGGGCTTGCTCAAGGGCGGGGTTCCATTCGGCCCCGTGATGGCGTTCCTGTTCTCCTCGCCGGTTCTTAATCCGGTGATTGTCGGACTCTTTTTCATGCTGCTGGGCATTAAGATCACCGCGGTATACGTGGTTGTAACCTTTGTGGGTTCCATGCTCATGGCGGCGTTATTATCGAAACTTGGCATGGAGAATCAGGTCAAGGCCGTCGGAAGCAGTCAGAGCTGTGGTTGCGGAGAAAAAGCGGAGGTTCCGGCCACGCCTGCGAGTACAAAACGAACAAGCGGTGGCTGTTGTTCCGAAGTGATCGCGACAACCGATAGCGAGGCAGAACCATCGTGTTGTTGTTCCACGGCGAATGCCGATCATTCCGAAAAGACGTCGTTCAAGACGAGGTTAAAACGGGCCTCTGTATCGGCGGCATCCACCTTCAAGGGCGTGTTTGGGTATCTGATGCTTGGAGCGGGAATCGGCGCTTTCATCTATGGGTTTTTTCCGCAGGATCTCGTGGTTCGTTGGGCCGGCCCGGGCAATCCGTGGTCCATTCCCATCGCCGCGGCGCTTGGCGTGCCCATGTATATCCGAGCCGAAACGGTCATCCCCATCGGTGCGGCGTTAATTGGGAAGGGCATGGGCGTGGGCACGGTCTTGGCCCTTGTCATTGCCGGTGCCGGAGCGAGCATTCCGGAGATCATTATTCTGGGGGCCATCTTTAAACGGAAACTGATTATTTCCTTCCTGCTTACCGTATTTATTGTGGCGGTTTCGGCCGGTTATTTGGTGGACGTGCTGGCTTTTGCCTGGTGATGTGGCGGTCGATGAATACTTCTTCTATACCTTCTGTTGATTCCAAATGGAGCCCCGGCGATTATCTGGGGGCGGTCGCGGTCCGGTGGGGATTCCGTCGGATGAATTACCGGGTGAATCCGGGATTGTATGCCCTGGGTTCAGTTGATGAACATTCGCCGGTATTCGTCACGGCCAACTACAAGCTTACCTTCGACCATGTTCGCCGTGTGCTGGCCGGCATGAATGCGTGGATTCTGGTGTTGGATACCCGTGGGGTCAATGTCTGGTGTGCCGCAGGCAAGGGTACATTCGGAACGCAGGAGCTGATTCACAGAATCCACACGCATGACCTGGCGAACCGAATTGCGCACCGCAGGCTGATTCTTCCACAACTGGGTGCGCCGGGCGTGGCGGCGCATGAGGTGAAGAAAGCGACTGGCTTTTCAGTGGTCTATGGCCCGGTACGTGCCGCGGATATCTCTGCCTTTATGAAATCAGGTGAAACGGCAACGCCCGAGATGCGTCGGGTGACGTTTCGTTGGAAGGAGCGTCTCGCAGTGGCGCCGATCGAATGGGTGGTTCATTTCAAAAAGATGTTGATTGTCGGTTTGACACTTGGGGTGCTGTCCGGTGTTTCGAGTCAGGGATATGACTGGTCGGGGGCATGGCGTTCGTTGCTACTCTATTTGCTCACCTACCTGCTGGCCGGATTTTTGGGTCCGTTGCTGTTGCCGTGGCTTCCGACGCGGGCATTTTCAGTCAAGGGAGCTTTTCTGGGCGCGTTACTCGCAGGTTTGGGGTTGTGGTGGGTGGACTGGTCCACGGCGAGAAGTGTTGCATGGGTATTGCTGGTCATGGCGGGAACTTCGTATTTACTGCTGAACTATACCGGCTCTACAACGTTCACGTCGCCTTCAGGGGTCCGCCGGGAAGTGCGCGCAGCGCTCCCGCTTCAAGGTGTTGTTGGAGCCACAGGTTTGGTGCTTTGGATCATGGCAGGATTCGTTTAGGGAGGGAATGATGCGCTATTTATCGAAAGACCTTTCATTGCAGTATGATTCGGCGCTGTGTGTCGGATGCGGCCTGTGTGTCGAAGTTTGTCCACATGGCGTATTTACCATGGATGAACGCAAGGCACGGTTAATCGACCGAGAGGCCTGCATTGAATGCGGCGCCTGTGCGATGAACTGTCCGGCGCAAGCCATCCGCGTCCATAGTGGGGTCGGCTGCGCTGAGGCGATTATCAATGGAATGTTAACCGGGAAGGAAACATGTTGCGGGCAGGAGGGCGGATGCTGTTGCTGTTCCGGCAATGAAATGGAAAATGGCAAAGAACGGATTCCAGCGAATAGGATAAGCAGCGAATCGAGAACCTGAACCATTCGTTGGCTTCCCCATTCGTTGGAGATCAATAATATGAAGGATAGGATTCCAGCGAATAAGATAAGCAGCGAATAGAGAGCCTGATCCATTCGGTGGAGATGATTAGGACAATGACGGCTAAGATAAGGAGAGCGAGATGACGCCATCAAATGATAGAAAGCTGACTAATGTGTTTGACCGGTTTCTGACGGTTTGGGTTGGGCTCTGCATCGCAGGCGGCATCGTTCTGGGGAAAGTTGCGCCGGGTATGGCGAAGGCGCTGGATGGTATGTCCATTTTTGTGAATGGTGCGCCGGTGGTATCCATTCCGATCGCGATCTGTCTTTTTTTCATGATGTATCCGATCATGGTCAAAATTGACTTTGCCTCGGTTATCCAGGCGGGAAAAAGCGGCAAGCCTGTGCTGCTGACGCTAATTGTGAATTGGTGCATCAAGCCCTTCACGATGTATGCCATTGCCTATGTTTTTCTTGGATTTCTCTTCAGATCGCTGATCGGAACGGATGCCATAGACCTCGTAAAAATGCCCTTCGGTCTGGATTTGCCGGTGGGGACGGAGCACGGAGCGGGTACGGTTGTACTGGTGGATGGGATAAAAATGCTTCAGGTGCAGCTGTGGCGGAGTTATCTGGCGGGTTGCATACTGCTGGGCATTGCACCGTGTACGGCGATGGTGCTGGTGTGGGGTTTTCTGGCGCGCGGCAACGATGGGCTGACGCTGGTAATGGTGGCGATCAATTCGTTGTCGATGCTTGTGCTGTATGGCTTGCTCGGTGGATTCCTGCTGGGCGTGGGCCGTCTGCCGGTGCCGTGGCAGGCGTTGCTGCTTTCCATCGCGATCTACGTGGCGCTGCCGCTGGTGTGCGGTTACTTTTCTCGGAAGTGGATCATCGCGGCAAAAGGCGAGGCATGGTTCAAGGAGAAATTTCTGCATGTGCTCACGCCGGTATCTATCCTTGCGCTGTTGGTCACACTGGTGCTGCTGTTCAGTTTTAAAGGCGAGATCATCCTCAATCAGCCGCTGACGATTCTGTGGATTGCTGTTCCGCTTTTTATTCAAACGATGCTGATTTTTTGGATGGGTTATGGCGCGGCCCGATGGATGAAGCTCTCGTATGCCGATGCGGCGCCTGCGGCCATGATCGGAGCCTCAAATCACTTTGAGGTGGCTATCGCCACCGCCACCATGCTCTTCGGACTCTCCTCCGGAGCGGCGCTGGCGACCGTAGTGGGAGTGCTGATTGAAGTGCCGGTCATGCTGTGGCTTGTGCACATTTGTAAGCGGACCGAGCACTGGTTCAATGACCCAACTAAAACAGGAGCAAAATCGTGAGCGAAAAAAAGAACGTGTTGTTTTTGTGCACGGGGAATTCGTGTCGGAGTCAGATGGCGGAGGGCTGGGCGCGGGCGCTGAAGGGCGATGTGCTTGAGGCGTATTCGGCGGGGATTGAGACCCATGGGATGAATCCGAACGCCGTGAAGGTGATGGCGGAAGCGGGGGTGGATATTTCGGGGCATCGCTCCAAACATCTCGATGAATTGAAGGGGGTGGACTTCGATCTGGTGGTGACGGTGTGCGGGCATGCGCACGAGCACTGTCCGTGGTTTCCAGGCGGCGCCAAGGTTGTGCATGTCGGGTTTGATGATCCGCCGAAGCTGGCCAAAACCGCGCGGACGGAAGAAGAGGCGCTGAATCAGTACCGGCGGGTGCGGGATGAGATTCGTGCTTTCGTGGAGGAGCGGCTTCCGGTTCTGATTGCGTGAAACACTTTTTAAACGCGAATGGCAGTGAATGGGTAGAAGTCCACGGCCGGTCAAAACATGCGTTTGCTGGAGGGCCTTTCTCGATTAAAACCGCCTCATCGTGCCTGTGGCGCGCCGCATCCGGGACATTGACGGAAGGGCGTTCGTTCAGTAGGCTGCTCCTCAACGCCGGTTCGCATGGACGATCACGCGGCGGCAGGAGGAATTACATTATGAATGTGCGCAGTCTGACGGCAGTGGGAATGATGGCGGCGATGTTGATGGGTGTGGGAATGTATGACGCGCGGGCCGATGATGTGTCCGTGGGTTTGCTGAAAAAGGCGGGCGCGGTTCAGTATGCGCAGAAGGTTCCGTATGGGGCGGGTATCGCCGAAATGCTGCTGGGGTATGATGCGGATGGGAAGTGCATCGCGGCGGTGGCCTCGCGGGAGACGGCAACGTACCAGAAAACCATGACGTACGTCACGGTGGTTCGCGAGGGAGCCGGGTTTAAAATCCAATCGATGGAAGCACCGGATGTGGTGACTTTTCACGGGAAGTCGCGCGATTATGCGGAGAGCGCGATGAAGGATGTGTCCGGGAAAACGCTGGCGGATGCGGCGTCGGCACGCGGGTTGGTGGATGCGGTCTCCGGAGCGACGCCGCAGTTGAAGGCGATCTATGTGAGCGCGAGCCTGATGGCCACCAAAATGATTGATGAACTCAATGCCAATCCGGCCTGGGAGCGCAAACCGCTGCCCTGACGGAAGCGGGGTTGATTATGCGGAGAATTATCCAATCGAGAACCGGCGGGGCGTCCGGTCCGCCGGAGAGTCTGGCCGGGGTGCCGTCTGATTTGGTGTATTCGCTGGACGCGGCGACCTATCGCGGTGCCATGCGTGCAGTGGTTCGGGCCGGTGATTCGGTGAATGCCGGCCAGCCGATTGCGGAAGGGGAATGGCAGGTGCTGCATACTCCGCTGGCCGGAACAGTTCAGGCGTCCGAAGCCGGCCAGGTGATAATTCAGCCGTCCGAAAAACAGCCGGCAGGATCGGCGGTACCGCGTCCCGTAACGGACAGAAAGGAACTCCCGGATTATCTGCGCGCGATGGGATTGGTGGGGATGGGCGGCGGGCGTTTTCCGTATGCACAGCGCATTGCGCGCATTCTGGATGCGCCGCCGCATACGCTGGTGATCAATGCGGTGGAGTGCGAGCCAGACATCGATATTGATGAAAGCCTGATGATTCATCAGCACCGAAATGTGTTTGCCGGAGTGGAGGCGTTCACACGGTTGCTGGGGTTGCGGCGTTGTGTGCTGGCGGTACGGAAAAGCGCCAGACCGCATTTGGCGTCGGCGGTGGCTGGGTACTCAGTGGACTGGCTGGAAATGCCGGATCAGTATCCCGGCGGCGCGGGAAAACTGATTACGGCCAGGCTGCTGGGGCGAATGCCGGGCGCGGGTATGCTGAATACGGATTTGGGTTTTTTAATCAGTAATGTGGCATCGCTGTGGGCGTTTGGGCGTCGGCTTTTGGATGGATGTCCGAGCGTGGAACGTCCACTGACGGTGATGGCGCCGGGGATGGCGGCGCGGCGGATCGTGGCGCCCATCGGGGCTTCGGCGGGATATGTGTTGAATCAGTGTGGAATATTGCCGGATGCGGAAAAACAGGTGCTTGTGGCCGAGGGGCGTATGATGGGGCGGTCGGCGGGATTGGATTTTCGTATCGGCAAGGGAACGAATGCGCTGATGGTGCTGCCGATTGAACAGCGCTTGGTGCGTGCGGAAAGTCCCTGCATTTTGTGCGGCTCCTGCTTTGATGCGTGCCCGCTCGGGCTTCATCCGGTCGGGATGGTCAATCGGATTCGGGAACGCCGGCGGAGCCGTGCGTTGGAGCATCAGTTGAATGAGTGTTTTTTGTGCGGGGCGTGTTCGGCGGTGTGTCCGGCGGATATCCCGTTGGTGCAGGTGCTGCGTGAGGGAAAATCATGGATGCGGGAAAAAAGCTGAAGGGCCCATTTTTGCGGGCCGGGATGGATGTGCGCGGCATGATGTTTTCCGTGCTGGCGTGCCTGACGCTGACGGCGGCGCATTTCAGTGTGCGGTATGACGGGTGGTATTTTCTGCGTTTTGTGGCTGTGGTGGGCGCTGGGTGGGGCATTGAGTGGGTGTATGGTTTGCTGCGCGACGGGCGTTCGGTTTGGCCGCGGGTGAGCACGGGGGTGACGGCGGCGCTGCTGGTGTTGAGTGTTCCGGCCCGCATGCCGTTGCCGCATGTGTTTTGCGGATTGCTTGCGGCGGTACTTTTCGGGAAGTGCATGGCGGATCGTCAGGCGCTGCGCGTGAATCCGATGGTGCTGGGGCGCTTGTTTCTGATGACTGTGTTTGCCGGTTCGATTCAGGAGTGGCTGGCGCCGGGAAGGGAAATTTCGGCCATCACCTCGGCGACACCGCTTGGATTGAACAAGGCGGAGGGGGTGCAGTACGGGGCATTCGATTTGGCGTTCGGACACATTCAGGGAGATTGGGAGGGGATTTATACGATGCTGCCGGGGGCTCCGGGGGAAGTGATGCCGCTGCTGGCGCTGCTGTTCGGCGCGCTGCTGTATGGGGCGGGGGTGCTGGATTGGCGTCCCGGCACGGCATTTCTCGGTGCGTTTGCGCTGGTATGCGCGCTGCTGAAAATGCCGGTCGTTTTTCATGTGCTGTCCGGGTCGGTGATTTTTACGGCGGTGTATGTGATTACCGATCCGCGAACGACGCCGGGATCCAGGGCGGGGCGCTGGATGGCGGGGGCGCTGGCCGGTGCGGTAACGGCGGCGGTGCGGTATCACGGCTATTATCCGGAAGGCGTTGTGTTCGGAGTGCTGGCTGCGAACCTGATGGCTCCGTCGCTGGATCGTCTTGCCTTTTATGTGCGCGGGCGTCGGTAAAAAAAAGAGGAATAAAAGTATTCAAAAAAAGGTGTCGCGGGTATACTGCTGCATAGAAACAGGAGGGCCCGTATAATGTCACAGAGAAAGCGGAAAGTGGTGAACCTGAAGAACAAGAAACTCAAAGACATACTGGATACGGAAATCCAACAGGAGGCACGCGGCGGAACTGCCGGAAGATTGCAGCGATAGCATTCGTCGGATTTAGAGAAGACCCATAAACAACGACCCCTTCAACAGTCCCTCTTGGGCTG
>CAZISY010000056.1:0-9479 GCA_964542025.1 uncultured Verrucomicrobiota bacterium | reverse complement strand
CCGAGCAGGTGAGCCTGAGGGATTTTCAGGGCATCAAGCAGGGCGATGACATCGTCGGCCATTCGCGGAATATCCAGCGGGGTATTCATGGGATCCGTGCGTCCGGCGCCGCGGTTGTCAAAGACCAGTACCTGAAACCGTTCGGCGAGTGCGGGAAGGATGGGCGCCCAGCTTTGCGAGTCCGACGCGAGCCCGGCAATGAGTACGAGCGGTTCGCCGGCTCCATGCAGTTCATAGTACACGTTCAATCCGTTGAGTGCGATCCGGTCCTGTTTCATACTTTCGCCTCCTGCGTTCCTTCCTTTTCCCTGACGGTGTATGAATAACAGGAAAATTATATAAAGGGAAAACGGAATTGGGCACGAGGTGTAGAATCTCCGTACCTTGCGCTCGACAGGTGCGGGGATTTATCGGAGCATCGGTTTCTGAATTTGAAGTCGGGAGGCTGAGCATGGAAGATACGGTATTGGTGACATTTCCGGGTGGGAAAAAAGTGGATGCGCAGGTTCGCGGGATGACGGTACACACCGATCAGGATGAGGCTGACGGCGGGGAGGGAACCGCGCCGACACCGTTTGATTATTTTCTGGCTTCGCTGGCTTCCTGTTCGGGGATTGTCGCGTTGTCCTTTTGTCAGCGCAAAGGGATTTCGACTGATGGCCTGGCGCTGGAAATGGATACGGAGTGGAACAGCGAGGGAACCCGGATTGAGCGGGTTACGTTTCGCCTTACCCTGCCGGAGCATTTTCCGGAGGATCAGCGGGCGGCTTTTCAGCAGCGCGTAGAGGCGTGCCTGGTGAAACGGCATATCCTGAATCCGCCGGAATTCTGCACGGAAATCCACACCTCGGCGGATGCGAAGTGAGCTGCGTGTGATGATGAAGCATGCGAAGAAGAGGTTGCCATAAAAAAGTACAGGGAATTTGCGGTCAATCATCCGTTTGGGAAAATACTGCTGCGTCATTTGGCGGCTCATGATGCGTCGGCCATTGCCGGGGTGCTGCTGGTACTCGTCGGCGCGGCGCTGATTGGTCTTTCCAGCATATTTTTCAAGCTGGCGATGCAAAGCGGCGTGGATGTCAATGCGGGTGGTTTTTATCGGGTGCTGATCGGTATGATCACGTTCCTGACGTTGCGTCATTTTTCGGGGAAGCCGTTTCGGGTCACGCGGCGGGGCGTTGGTTTCGCGCTGGCGTCCGGGGTGTGTTTTGCGGTGGATTTGTCGCTGTGGCATCGCAGTATTGTGTATGTGGGGCCGGGCCTGGCGACGCTTCTGTGCAATCTGCAGATGTTTTTTCTGGCGGCTTTCACGGCGCTGGCCATGAAGGTTCGGCTGCCGCGGAGTTATTATCCGATCAGTCTGCTGGCGATGGGCGGACTGTATCTGCTGGTGGGGCCGCACTGGCAGGAAGGACCGGAGCAGCGGATCGGTATCGTGATCGGTGTGATCTCGGCGGTCAGCTATGCGGGGTACATTCTGACGCTTCGGCTTGCCACAGTGAACACCACGTTTGAAGACAAGCTCGGTTATTTGGTTATTATCACCGGTTTGACGGGGGTGATCCTGGCGGTCGTGATGTGGAGGCAGGGTTCTCCGTTCATGCTTCCGCACCTGCGGGGCGCTGTTTATGTGTTTGGATATGGATTCCTTGCACAGGTGTGCGGGTGGCTGATGATCACCCTGGCATTAAACCGCATCACGCCGGCGCGTACCGGGCTGCTCATGCTGCTGCAGCCGGTTTCCGCGTACGGATTGGAAATGATTCTGTTCAATCGGCTGCTTTCCTGGCCGCAGATTGGAGGGGCCCTGCTCACGCTGCTGGCCATCGGCGCGGGGAATGCGGTTATTTCGCGCAGTAGAAAGTGATTGCTCACGGCGGGGGTTCCGTATAATTCATGCGGTGTATTGCGCGGAGAATTTGCGTTAGGAGAATCGAACAGGAAGAGTGAGTGACGTATGCTGAGAGTACTTTGGCAGCTTCGGACGGCTGTTCTTCTGATTGCGGCGGCTTGCGGGATTCTTTTGCTTTCGGATTTGGATCGTCGGAAGGACGCCGAGCAGAGAACGTCCCAAAAGCGGTTGCCGCGCATTGCCGTTATGCAGTTCACCTCGACCCCGCTGCTGGATGCACATGTGGCCGGAATTATGGAGGGGTTGCAGGCGGCAGGTTGGCGGGCAACCAACCGGGGGAATGCGCGCCTCTTTAATCCGCAGGGCGATTACGCGACCGCCAACACCATGGCCGCAGAAATCGTGAACGGTGATTATGACCTGATCATCACGTCCAGCACAGTGGCTTTGCAGGTTATCGCCAAAGCCAACCAGACAACCCGAAAGAATCATGTGTTCGGCGCCGTGACGTTTCCGCAGGGTGCCGGCGTGGGGATCACCGGACCCGGCGAGGATGAACATCCAGCCTGGCTCACGGGTATCGGCACCTTTCAGCCGGTGCGGCGGGCCTTTGAAATCATGCACGCCATGAACCGTGCGGTGAAGCGGGTGGGTGTGGTGTGGAATCCCGGCGAGCAGTGTTCGGAGGCCTGTTTGAACGAAGCACGGGCCGCCTGCGCCGCGTTGGGCGTCGAATTGGTCGAGGCGAATGCGGGGAATACCACCGAAGTGGGCGATGCGGTGCAATCGCTGCTGAGTCGATCCGTGGAAGCCCTGTGGATCGGCGGAGATACGGTGGCCAATGCCTCTGCCGCGCTGATCATTCGAATGGCCAGGCAGGCGGGCTTGCCGGTGTTTACCAATGATCCCACCGATCCGGGGAAGGGCGCGCTGTTTGGTGTGGGAGCCGATTATTACACCGTTGGCCGTTATACGGCGGACATGGCCGCCGCCGTTTTGAATGGCCGTTCTCCGGCGACCTTCCGCATTGAGAATGTCATTCCCGAAAAGTTTGCCGTGAACTCCGGGGTGCTGAATGCCATGTCTCCGGGATGGAGCCTGCCGGATGACCTGCGGGCGCTGGAGAAAAACGGAGAGGAGACGCCGCCCCCGGCCGATGGCGTCGCCGTGCAACCGGTGCGTGATCGTCCGGCCCGGGTGGCGGTTTGTTATTTTGTGCCGGCGCCTATTTTTGAAATATCCCTGAGCGGCTTCAAAGAACGCCTGGCGCGGGGCGGATTTCGGGAGGGCGAAAATCTGGAGCTGTTGATTCAGCATGCGAACGGAGATATGTCGCTGCTTGCGCAGGTTACGGGCAGTTTACTGGCAAAGAATCCGGACGTCTTTGTTCCGTTTTCCACGCCGTGTCTGAGCAGCGCCATCAAACAGGCGGGGGCGCATACCGTGGTGTTTGGGGTGGTATCGGCTCCGCTGGAGGCCGGTGCCGGGAGGAGTTTTCAGGAGCATCTGCCGAATCTGACCGGCGCTGTGCAGGCTCTGCCTGCGGAAGAACTGTTCGATCGGATGCGCCTGCTCTTTCCGAATGTGCGGCGTATCGGTGCGCTCTACAATCCCGGCGAGGCCAATTCCGTGAAAGAAGTCGCGGATCTGCGCGCGCTGTTTTCTGCGCGGGGATTGGAACTGGAGGTGCTGCCGGCGCACAGTGTCGCCGAAGCTTCCGAGGGCATTTTTGCGTTGCTGACCCGTAAGGTGGATATGGTTTTCCTGTTGGCGGACAATACCGTGGTGAGTGCGATGCCGGCCATCGTGAGTGCCTGTAACGAGCGGAGAATTCCCATGATCGCGGATGATTCTTCGCTGATGGGGAATGGAGCCGTCATGTCCTGCGCTCCGAGTCCGTACGCCAGTGGAGCCGAAGCGGCGGATCTGGTGATTCGGGTACTGAATGGAGAGTCGCCGGCCGACATTCCCTTTGTGACAGTGAACCATAATGAACTGGCCCTTGATTTGGCGTCCGCCCGATTGCACGGGATTGCGTTTCCCGCAGAATGGTTGAATCGCGCTGATCGGTTTTATGGCCTGGGGGTGCGCTACGGGCGTCCGGCGCGAATTGCCATGATCAACCTGGTCGATAATCCATCCCTGTCACGGGCCGAAGCGGGATTCGAAGCCGGGATGCAGGCGCTGGGGTTGCTTCCGAATGAGGATTACCGGGTGAACAAATATAATGCGCAGGGCGATATGAGTGCGCTGTCGCAGATTCTGGACGCTGTGGCAGCCGAACGTCCCGATCTCGTGGTTACGGTGACTACCCCGGCGCTGATGGCGGCTGTTCAAAAAATCAAAGAACTTCCACTGGTGTTTACCGTGGCGAGCGATCCGGCCCGGCTGAATTTGTTTACCAATGGACGCCCGGCCAATGTGTGCGGAGTGCATGATGATCCGCCTGTCGGTCCGCTGCTCGATATGGCCCTGCGCTATCGTCCGTCGCTGAAATGTGTGGGCACGGTGTATGACCCCTCGCAAATGAATGCGGTCATTTCCGTGGAAAAACTGCGGACGGCCTGCGCCGCCAAAGAAGTACGCCTGCTGGAAAAAGCGGTGTCCTCCGTTTCGGATTTGCCACTGGCCGTTCAGTCGCTGATTCAGGAAGGCGTCGGGGCGCTGATGGTTTCCGCCGATAATCTGATCACGACCGGCTTCCCGGCTTTGTCCAGGACGGCGTCGGCGGGGGGCATTCCGGTGTTCACCACAGAGCCGGCGCTCATGGAGCAGGGGGCCGCCGGGTGCATCGGGGATGATTATGCGGCATGGGGCGAACAGGCCGGGCGGATGGCTGCCCGTATTCTTGCGGGGGTTCCGCCTTCCAGGATGCCGATCGAACCCACGCGCACAACGATCGCTGTCGAGCCGGGGACATCGGCGGGTGAACCGCCCCACAGCAACAACGCAAAAGGAAGCGAATAACATCATGCAACTGACCCGTGAAAAAATCGGTGAAGAATTGGTGGTGAAAGCCGTTGGTCGGCTGGATGCCTCCTGGGCGGATCTGTTCATGGAAAACATGCTGAAGGAAGTGCGCTCCGGCGAACATCATTTGCTGATTGACGCCTCCGAAATGTCGTACGTCAGCTCGGCCGGGATTCGGGCACTGCTGCTTCTCCAAAAGGAACTGTTCACCGTGAAGGGGGGCTTTAAAATCCTGCACGCATCCGGCATGGTGCGCCAGACTCTGGCGCTGGCCGGGTTTGAGCAGTGGCTTCAGGATGAGGCGCCGGCTCCGTCGGACGAAAAAGGAAAACAGATGCCGTCGCCTGCGAAATCCGGAAAGCCCGGGGTCTTTGATTTGCAGTGGAACGGGGTGCTTACGGCGCGCGTCGTGACGGCCTGGAACCCCTGGGAGCCGGTGGATATTGAGCTTTGCCGAAAACTGGTGTTCGATGCGGATGGATTTGCGCTGGGCATCGGAAGCGCGGCGGACACCGTGGAGGAATCGCTGGAGGTGTTTGGTGAATTTCTCTCCGTCAAAGGGGCTGTGGCCATGCAGCCGCCGGATGAACACAGCCGCCCGGACTACCTGATCCCCGAAAAGGCGTTCTTCCCTGAGTTGTACTGCATACAGGCGATTCTATGCCGCGGGGAAATGTCTCATCTGCTGAGATTTTCCCCGCAACCGGAACGCCCAATTCACCGGCTTTCAAATCTGATCGAAGACATGATGGCAATCACCGAAGCCTCCGCCGTGGGCTTCGTGGTGGCCGGGGAAATCGAGGGGTTGGTGGGGGCATCCCTGATTCGCTCCCCGGGCCGTCTGTCCGCGCGGACGTCGTTGGAGTATCCCGCGATTCGCGAATGGCTGAGCTTTTGCGGGGAACGGGTTTTTGCGGGCGAACAGGCGCTGATTGGCGGTGTGGCCGTGCGCGGGGGCGGCGTCGATCCGGCCCGGCCTACCGTCATGCAGCCGCTCGCGGGCGGTGCGCTGCACGTTCACGCTCATGCCGCGGTTTTTCCATATCAGCCGCTTCAGAATGGACGTATTGATTTAATGGCGACGGTTCAACGGTTGTTTAACGGGCCGTCACCGCGCGCCGTGATGCACCTGGTGGATGATGCGCGGACGGGGGTGGGGTTGGGTGAAAGCGCGCTGCTGCGCGGCGCCTGCTGGTGCGCCCCGCTGAGTAATCCGGAGGTGCTGGCATGAGCCTCATCATTGGTGCATTTACGATCGGACTGATTCTTTCTCTGCTTTCGCTGGGCATGCTGATCACGTTTCGGATGATCCGTTTCACCGATATTACGGTGGATGGCTCCATCACGCTGGGAGCCGCTGTGGCGGCCGTGTGCATCATGCGCGGCTGGAATCCCTGGCTCGCTACAGGACTCGCCATGCTGGCGGGTGCGGCGGCGGGGGCTGTGACCGGACTGCTGCATACGAAGTTCAACATTCAGGAACTGCTCGCGGGCATTCTCGTCATGACGGCGCTTTACTCCGTGAATCTGCGCATCATGGGTCGAAGCAATATCCCGCTGATGGATACCGCGTCGGTTTCCTCGCCGATTCAGCAAATGCTCCATTCGGCGGGCGCCTCGGAAGGATCCCCCTGGAACATAGCGGGGTGGGCGGTTCCGATTGCCGATGTCTCTTCGCTGATCAGCAGCGCGGCCATCTGCCTGCTCTTGGGGTTGCTGCTCAGGCAGTTCCTGCTGACCCAGTTCGGTACGGGCCTGCGCGCCGCCGGAAACAATCCGCAGATGGCCCGCGCACAGAGCATGAATCCGCATACGATGATTATCGTCAGTCTGGCGCTGGCCAACGGACTCGTCGCGCTGTCCGGCGCGCTGCTGGCGCAGTATCAGGGCTTTGCCGATGTGCAGATGGGAATCGGCATGATGATCTGGGGGCTGGCCAGTATTATCATCGGGGAGGCGCTGATCGGGCATGCCGGGATTGGGCTGACCATTTGCGGAACGGTACTCGGTACCATTCTGTTTCGCCTGCTCATTGCCATTGCCCTGCGCTGGGGGCTTCAACCGAACGACCTCAAACTCGTGACCGCCTTATTTGTTTTTGCCGCGCTGATTCTTCCGCAGGGCATAGCGAGGCTGAAAAAGAAGCTCAACCGGGGAGATCGTCATGCTTGAACTGGTGAATCTGTATAAAACGTTTTTGCCCGAAACCGTCAACGAAGTGCGGGCGCTGCAGGGCGTGAGTTTGGTTCTTGATCCGGGCAGTTTTACGGCGGTTATCGGCACCAACGGCTCCGGAAAAAGTACGCTGCTCAATGCCGTGGCCGGATCCGTGGCGCCGGATTCGGGAAGCATCCGGCTGCACGATGGTGATATCACCCGCTGGCCGGAACACCGGCGTGCCGCGCTGATCGGGCGCGTGTTTCAAAATCCGTACGCCGGCACGGCCGCCGAAATGAGTATCGCCGAAAATTTGGCCCTGGCAATGCGGCGTGGACGCCGTCGCGGGTTCCTGCCTGCGCTGACCCGCAGAGTTCGTCATGAAATGGCAGAACGGATTCAGGAATTGAAAATGGGGCTGGAGGATCGGCTCGATAATCCCATGGGTACCCTTTCCGGCGGACAGCGCCAGGCCCTGACGCTGCTGATGGCCACCTGGCGCCGTCCGGAATTGCTGCTTCTGGATGAGCATACTGCCGCGCTGGATCCCAAAAGTGCCGCGAAAGTGGCGGAGCTGACGCAGCAAATTGTTCGGCGCGAAAAACTGACCGCGCTGATGGTGACTCATTCCATGCAGCAGGCCGTGGATATGCCGGACCGGATCATCATGATGCACCGGGGAACCATCGTGCAGGATTACCGCGATGAACACAAACAGCGCATACGCATCCCAGACCTGATGGCCGCCTTTGATCGCGTCGCCAAGCGCGAACTGTTCGATGAATCCGTGGCCGCCCTGCTGCAAAAACAGTATGGATGAGCCCGTCCTGATAAAAAATGAATGGTGACGGGCGATTCTGTGTATCAGTACTCCAATACGAATACGATCCGATAGGGGATCGCGAATGGACGCGAATGAACGCGAATACGAATCAGTACACCGCCTCCATCGGCACCACGGTCGTCCACAACACCTGCGACTACATGTCCCGCAGCATCCGAAAAGAAACTCTGGAGGGCGAGACTCCGTCGAGCCGTACCTTTATCTATGACGGTTGTGTGGAATCAGGGCCATGTGTGGAATCAGGGCCGTGGAATCAGGGCCAGCCCTTAAGAAATGACAAAGAGTGACAGCCGTTTCTGTGTAACAATACATTCGCCGGATACCGCCCTCACTGGACGGGTTCCGAGGAATCAATCAGAAGACAATGGATAGGCTCAGCGTTTGGGCCAGGGAATCGCGGGCGATCCAGGCATATTCCACGCCATACGTCAGCCGGATGCGACGGTGAAAAAGTTCGGCTGAAAGGCCCCCGGCTACCGTGTGATAATCGGCATCCCCGCCGCGTCCGCAAAAATTATCCATGCGGAATATGTTGTAGCGGTAGCCATATTGAAGCGAGAACGATTCGGAAAGCTGCTGTTCGAGGCCCAGCATGAGCCGGTAGCTGTCGCCGGAATAGCGGGCGGGTACGGCGGGTGAGCCGATGACGGGATAGTGGTATCCCAGCTCGACATCCGTGTTGCGGTATTCCACATCGGACAACAGTGACAGCGAATGAAAGGAGGCGGTTTGAAATCCGGCGCGCCATTCGTACTCGCGGAGCGTATCATCCCCATCGCCGTCCGTTCCATTCCAGTGATTGTCGCCGGAACCGTCGGCGATGCTGCCCTGTACTCCCCACGTAAGAAGCTGCGGCAGGGTATGCTGAAGGGCCAGTCGGTGGCGCCAGCTGCGGGAGTCCTGCCGGACGCGAACAGGCAGGATTTTGTGATATCCGATGGGCCAGGATGTGCCCCAGGAAAACACGTCCTGCATATAGTTCAAACTGTAGCCCAGCGACAGGTGTTTGCCGATTGGACAACCCAGCGCGCCGCCGAACCGGTAGCCGCGCTGGATGGGATCGGTGATCGGGGCATCGCTGAAATCCGTGCTGAAATAATCGGCGCTGATGGCGGCTGTGAGTGGAATTCCGGGGATGGGGGCGGCCGCAAAACCGCCTCCATCGAACAGATCCGCGGTGATGGCCTCGCTGGAGGAGGGGCCGTTTACGCCGCCGTCTCCTTTATAGGTGTCCGTCATGCCGTAGGCCGAAAAACAGTTGGTCCGAACCTGTCCAAGAGCTGCCGGATTTTTAATAACACCCTCCGCGCCGGTGAAGCGTCCCATGTAAGCGCCGCCGAGTTGTGCCGACTGTTCGTAAGGCGTTGTGAAATATTGAAGGTCCACCATTTGAATCGTGAACCCCGTGCGGGCCGGATCTGTGGCCTGCAACGTGGTGGAAAGAGAAACGGCACAAATAGCGGAAAGAATCAGTCGGTATTTCATGACCATACGCTCCATGCACAATTCATGATCGGCGAATTCACGGGCGGATTATCCAGCAGAAAGATTATAAACATCAAGCCGTATTTCCCGCGTCTGAGCAGAACGCGGAAAACACTCTCGATGAGTCATAAATTCCCTTTTTGACGGGATAAACAGGATGCTCAGGATCAG
>CAZISY010000055.1:13933-22405 GCA_964542025.1 uncultured Verrucomicrobiota bacterium | reverse complement strand
CCGGCGCACCGGTAACGGGATTTATCACAGGCTGGCTGCTGGGTATGTTTGCCATCTTTTATGAGATCAGGAAGGAACAGCGACGGCAGGAGCGGCGCTCCCGGGCCGAAGTCCCTTCGGATGTTCCGAAATAAGGCCGCCGGTATGAACCCCGTTACGACAACAAACATCGCCGCCCAGTCGGCGGAAATCCTGGACCGCAAAACAATCATTCATGATTACATCCAGCACCACGTCATGTTCCATGTGGCTGACGGTCAGGCCAGCATCTGGAATCTGCCCTTCATTCGCCTGCCGATCCTGGACATATTCCGTTACGACGAAGTGATGATCGTCACGGCGCTGCTGCTCCTTTTGGCGGTGTTCGGCTTCCTTTACAAGCGCGGACAGGACGTACCTCACGGCTGGAGCAATTTTCTGGAAGTGTTTGTACTCTTTGTGCGCAACCAGATCGTCACCCCGTACTTTCACGCCGCGGAAGCCCGGGTCATGACGCCGGTCTGCTGCACCTTCTTCTTTATGATTCTGACGATGAACATCCTGGGGCTGTGCCCCCTCTTCTGCGCCGCCACGGGAAACATCAACGTCACCGCCGGTCTGGCGCTGATCACCCTGGGCTTCATGATCGGATATCCCATCGTCCGGAAGGGCTTTTGGGGATTTCTGAAATGCTTCCTGCCCGGCGATGTTCCTATCCTTCTCAGCATTCTGCTGGCGCCCATCGAAGTCGTCAGTATGCTGTCCCGCATTTTTGCCCTGACGATTCGTCTCTTCGCCAACATGATGTCCGGCCACATTTTGATCTTTGCCCTGCTGAGCATGGTTGTGCTTTTAGGGTGGTTCGCGCTGCCTGTGGTGTTTTTGGTCGTGTGCATCTATTTCTTCGAACTTTTTGTGTCCTTGCTTCAGGCTTACATTTTTACGCTGCTGTCCGCGATTTTTATCAGTCAAATGACCTACGAAGAGCACTAATGCTTGACGCGGGGTTTATCGAAAAGCGGACGGCACGGGATAACTATTCATCGGAATGATGGACAGCCGGCGGTGGATCGACATCGGGTTGTTGTTGATGCTGCAGGACTGTAGATGCAGGAAAAGAAACAAGGCGCTTACAGGCGCTGAATGGAGGTTGATATGGCAGGTTCGGCTTTGGCAATCGCAAGCATCGGAGCAGGCATGGTGGCCATCGGCGCCGCAGTGGGCATCGGACAGGTCTGGTCGTCGGGCCTGCAGGGCATGTCGCGACAGCCTGAAATGGCTACGAAAATTCAGACGTCCATGTTCATCGGCGCTGCGCTGATCGAGGGTATCGCCCTGTTTGGTCTGGTGATTTGCTTTCTGCAAATGTAATGCAAAGCCGCTGCAAGCGGTGATTGGATCACGATGAACGAAACGAACGCAAGCCCCGCAGGAAATATGCCTGCCGGCAGTGAAACGGATAGCGCGTTGAATGCCGCCCAAACCTCCGCCGTTACGGAAGTTCCCGCACGAAGCGCGACGGATGCCGAAGTCCGCAGCGTATTGGCCATTTCCGATACCATGGTTGTATTGACCTGGCTGGCATTTCTGATCGCGTGCATTGCCCTCTACCGAATCGCCTGGAAACCCATTCTCCGCGCACTCGAACGCCGGGAAGGCATGATTCGGAAAAGCCTGGAGGATGCGGAAGCGCTGAAACAAAAAACGGCCGAGTCCGAGGAAGAACGCCGGCAGATGATGCGCGAAGCTTCTCAGGAAGCCGCAGCGATCGTCGACTGGGCCCGGAAGGCCGCCGAAGAAACCGCGCACACCATTGAACTGCGGGCCCGCGAACAGGCGGATGCCCTGCTGAAGGGCGCGGAACAGGAAATTCGTATCGCTCGGGATAATGCCCTGACGGCCCTGCGCCGTGAGGCGGCCGGGTTGGCCATCGATCTCACGGAACGGCTGATTCAGAAAAACCTGGATACGTCCGCCAATCGTGCCTTAACGGATCAACTGATCAGGGAGCTGCCGTGATTCCCGGTTTTTCCATTCGCCGTTTCTGCAAAGCGCTTTTGGAGGCCGCCGAACTGTCGGACAGCCTGGACACGGTCGCGCGCGACCTGGCCGTCGTGTCCTCCTGGATGGAAAAGGCCCCGGCGTTTCATGTTTTTGTGGTGTGCGACAGCCTGGGGCTCAAAGCCGCCCGGCAGCAGGCGCTGGCCGACTTGGCTCGGGAGGCTTCGCTGCATCCCGTGACGGCGGGCTTTCTTTGTGTTCTGGAAAAAGCCGGGGCCATCCGCCAGTTGCCGAAAGCCATTGCAACGTTTAACGCCGCGTACCGCGCACGCGCCGGACAGTTCAGCGGACACGTTACTTCGGCCGTCCCCATGCTTCCCGAACAGGTCGGCGCGCTGGAAAAACAGGTCTGCAAACAAATTGGCGCCGCCCAACTGGAACTCGACTTCGATGTAAACCCGGATCTGCTGGGTGGTTTTATTGTGCACACGGATGATTGGATTTTGGATTACAGTCTTAGGGGCCGCCTGACCCGTCTGCGCCGGCGCCTGGCGAACACCTAGAAATGGAGTAAAAGTATGGCTGTTGAATTAAAGCCGGAAGAGATTTCCGCCATTATCAAGCGGCAGTTGGTGGACTTTGACGTAGTGGCCGATGTGTATGAATGCGGAACCGTGCTGAGCGTGGGCGACGGCATCGCCCGCGTATACGGACTGCGCAACGTCATGGCCAGTGAACTGGTGGAGTTCAGCAACGGACTGCGCGGCCTCACCCTGAACCTGGAAGAGCAGAATGTCGGCATCGCCATCATGGGCGATGGCCACAGCATCCATGAAGGCGATTCCGTCCGGCGCACCGGGAAAATCGCATCGGTCCCCGTGGGACCCGCGCTGGCCGGACGCATTGTGGACGGGCTCGGCAACCCGATCGACGGAGGCGCGCCCCTGGACACCCATGAATGGAGGCCCATTGAGGTGAAAGCCCCCGGCATCATTGAACGCGAAAAAGTACGCATGCCGCTCCAAACCGGTATCAAGGTGATTGATGCGCTGACGCCGATCGGACGCGGCCAGCGAGAGCTGATCATCGGCGACCGCAAGACCGGAAAAACAACGCTTGCGATTGATACAATCATCAACCAGTCCGGAAAAAACGTCATGTGTTTTTATGTGGCGATCGGTCAAAAGCGCTCCACGGTGACTCAGGTGTATGAAAAGCTCAAGAAGCACGGCGCCATGGCCTACACCACCATCATCGCCGCCACGGCGTCCGACCCCGCTCCGCTTCAATACATCTCCCCATATACCGGCTGCACGATGGCCGAATACTATCGGGACAATGGCGGCCACGCCCTGATCGTCTATGACGATCTGACCAAACAGGCCCAGGCGTACCGCCAGCTCTCGCTGCTTCTGCGCCGGCCTCCCGGACGCGAAGCATTCCCCGGCGATATTTTTTATTTGCACAGCCGTCTGCTCGAACGCGCCGCCAAATTGAGCGAGAAAAACGGCGGCGGAACCTTGACGGCGCTCCCGATCGTGGAAACGCAGGCCAACGACATTTCCGCGTATATTCCGACCAATGTGATTTCAATTACCGACGGCCAAATCTTCCTGGAAGCCGGCTCCTTCAACGCGGGCCAGCGCCCGGCCATCAACCCCGGCACCTCCGTGTCACGAGTGGGTGGCGATGCGCAAATCAAGGCCATGAAAAAAGTGGCCGGTATGCTCCGCCTGGACCTGGCCCAATACCGGGAAATGGCCGCCTTTTCGCAGTTCTCCAGCGATTTGGACAAAGCGACGCTGGCTCAGCTTAACC
The DNA here is from genome assembly GCA_964542025.1 of uncultured Verrucomicrobiota bacterium. GTDB lineage: Bacteria > Verrucomicrobiota > Kiritimatiellia > RZYC01 > RZYC01 > JAQVYB01. The sequence goes on along the minus strand of CAZISY010000055.1, from coordinate 18,607 downwards.
GCGGCATACGCCTGATGGAGGCCTTTAAGCAGCCGCCGCAAGCGCCGATCCCGGTCATTCATCAGGTCGTCTTTCTATATGCCTGCAATGCGGGCCGGCTGGATGCACTGAAAGTCAGCCAGGTGCTGGCTTTTGAAAAAAACCTGTATCAGGCGCTGGAAACCCGTTTCGCCGACTTTGCCAGGCGGTTTGAACAAAAAGGCGAGCTGACGGCTGACCTCAAAAGTGATTTGGATAAATTGCTGGAAGAATTTTGCGCGGGGCTTCAGCTCTAGGCGGCATGCCCTAAACGGCAACGGAATTTCCCATGCCCAACTTCAAAGAATACAACGATAAAATCAAGCAGCTCCGCAATATGAGGCGGGTTACGCTGGCGATGAAAATGCTGTCCACGACCAAACTGGCCCGTGCGCAGGATGATTTGTCGCGCGCGTCGGACTTCATGAACGAGTGGAAACGCGTCACGGGGCTGGCCATGTCCGTCGCCGGAGCACTGCATGATCCGCTGCTGGAACCGCGCAAAACCCGGGAATCCATTTACCTGTTGCTGATCACTTCGGACACCGGTCTGTGCGGCGGATTCAACAACAACCTGATTCGCCTGGTTGATGACTGGCTGGCGAAGAACAAACCTTCGGTCCGAATTCTGCGTTTCAGTTTCTGCGGACGAAAAGGCTACACCTTTTTCAAGGACCGTGTGGAAGTGCGCAGTTATTATGAAGGCTTCACACGGAAGCCGGATATCTCGCAGGCGCTGGAGATCGGGCACGAAATCTTCGACGCCTACTTCGGCATGAAATACGACGAGATGTATGTGGCCTACAACCGGTTCGTCAGCCCCATGACCCAGGAACCGGTTATTGAACGCATCCTGCCCTTCGACCCCGCAGAAAATGCTCCGCCGGACGGGGAGACTGAGCCGTTTGTGATTTTGGAACCGCAGTCGCGCCGTCTGCTGGCCATGCTGCTGGAGCACCGGATCTATCACAAGGTCTACGCCGCCCTGCTGCATAATGCGGCCGGTGAACACGGTGCCCGTATGACGGCCATGGACAATGCATCACAGAATATTGAAACCCTTACCAACTCGTACACGCTGATGCGAAATCGGGCGCGCCAGGCCTCCATCACCACTGAACTGATCGAAGTGGTTTCCGGAGCGGAGGCGCTGCAATAAGCCAACCCATTGATCAGGAGTAAAAACCATGAACACCAATCATCCAAACCCCACTCAACAGGACGCCGCCGATTCGAAAGCGCCGACCGCGCGCGGACGCATCTCCCAGGTCACGGGCGCTGTCGTGGATGTGGAATTTGCGGATGGCCGTCTCCCCGGCATCTTCACTGCGCTGCGGGTCACCAATCCGTTCATCAACGACAAGCCGGGCAACCTCGTCCTCGAAGTGTCGCACCATCTGGGCGATAACACGGTGCGCACCATTGCCATGGATGTCACCGACGGGCTGGTCCGCGGCATGACCGTGGAAGACACCGGCGACCAAATCACCGTTCCGGTTGGACCCAACGTGCTCTCGCGCGTCATCAACCTTCTTGGAGAGCCGGTGGATGGCGGAGAGCCGATTGAATGCGCCACGCGCCTTCCCATTCACCGGGATACGCCCGCATTTTCCGAACAAAGCACACAGGAAAAAATGCTGGTCACCGGCATCAAGGTGGTGGACTTGCTCACCCCCTATAAAAAGGGTGGGAAGATCGGCCTTTTCGGTGGAGCCGGCGTGGGCAAAACCGTGCTGATCCAGGAACTCATTCACAATGTCGCCAAGGAATACGGCGGCTTCTCCGTGTTTGCGGGCGTCGGCGAGCGTACCCGTGAAGGAACGGACCTGTTTCAGGAAATGAAGGAGTCGGGCGTGATCAACAAAACGGCGCTCGTGTACGGACAGATGAATGAGCCGCCCGGAGCCCGCTCGCGCGTGGCGCTTTCCGCACTGACTGTCGCCGAACATTTCCGGGACGAAATGCACCAGGACGTTTTGCTTTTTGTGGACAACATTTATCGGTTCACCCAGGCCGGCTCGGAAGTGTCCGCGCTGCTCGGGCGCATTCCTTCGGCCGTGGGATACCAACCTACGCTGAACACCGATATGGGCGAACTGGAAGAACGCATCACCTCCACCCGAAACGGCTCCATCACCTCGATTCAGGCCGTGTATGTGCCCGCGGACGATTATACCGACCCCGCCCCTGCGACAACATTTGTGCATCTTGACGCCACCACCGAACTTTCGCGTGCCATTGTCGAGCTGGGCATTTACCCGGCGGTGGATCCGCTGACCTCCTCCTCGTCCATGCTGGACCCGTACCTTCTCGGCGAAGAACACTACCGCGTGGCCCAGGACGTAAAGCGTGTGCTGCAAAAATACAAAGATTTGCAGGACATCATCGCCATCCTCGGCATGGACGAACTCTCGGCGGAAGACCGCGCCACCGTGGCACGCGCCCGGCGCCTGCAGCGTTTCCTCTCGCAGCCGTTCTTCGTGGCGGAACAGTATGTCGGGGTCCCCGGCCGTTTCGTTAAGCTCGAGGACACCATCCGTTCCTTCCGTGAAATCCTGGAAGGCAAACACGATACCGTCCCCGAGCAGGCTTTTTATATGACGGGCACCATTGAGGATGTGTTGGAAAAAGCAAAATCCATGAAGCAGTAAAAGGGGTGGATACCGTGGCCGATATTCTATTCAATCTGCTGACGCCAAACGCCATGATTTACTCCAACGGCGTGCAGGCGGTTTTCGCTCAGGGCAGCGATGGGGACTTCGGAATTCTCGCCAACCATATGCCGATGATTGCCGCGTTGCGGCGGGGCATTGTGCGAGCCGTGACGGAGGACGGCGCAGAGCAGGTATTTGTCGTGGATGGCGGCGTTCTGGAGGTTAGAGATAACCGTGTCGTTCTGATGACCACCGGTGCGACGCCCTGCAAAACAAAGGAAAACGCCAAAGCCATTCTGACGGAAAAAACAGACCGGCGGTTTCGATAGCGCTACAGCAGATACGACGTCGTGAAAAAAAGATAGATACTTTTTTCCGAGGCACTGACTTTGGTTTGATGAATGTCATCCGGATTGTTGGAATCCCACCCCTGGGCATCGCCGGAACCGAAGATGTAATTCAGCCCGATGTTCATGTTGACGCGCTCGGTTTCTTTACCAACCGAAAACGTCAGCCCGTACAAATCAATTTGAGGCGCCTGGGTATCATCAAAGGATTTGCTTTTCTCATCCAACTCGATATCCGGCGCTGAAGAATACGAAACGAAAAATCCGGCGCGAACAGGATACTGACGGCGGACGTAATACTCGCTGCCAAGATTGAATTCCCAGGTGTTTTCGCGACTCTCATGCACCGAACTGATTCCGGCCTCTTCATCGCCTTCCGTGGAACAGTAGGCCGTGGAAAAATGATATTCCACATCCATCCCGACGGACCATTCCTTCGGACGGTTGTAGGCCGTGCCGATGCCCAGTTTGGCCGGGATTTTATTGTTGGACTCAAGCCCGTCCGCATAGGCCATTTCATCATAGGGATTATCCTGATCGGCTGAAATCTGATGCGCCTGAATTTTCCCTTCTCCCTTTAGGCTGGCGGATGGAGTCTGCAGCACCGCACCGATGTGCCAGTACTCCGCAAGCTGATACTGAGCGCCCAGCGTGCCGAGTAACCCATAATGGTAAAACTGCTGGCTGTAGCTGTAGGCCACATGATAGTCGCGCCAGTACATGCTGTCGAACTCGCTGGAATCGCGATACGTCACATACGCGCCGGCGCCAACCCGCCAGCGGTTGTTCAACTGATGACCCAGCGAGGGGCCGATCCACAGGGTCTTGTCATTTGATGTGAAATTGAAAAAATGCTTCCGCTCTTTATGGGTCTGAATTTCAGAAACGGTCCCCTGCTCGGTAATAAACATCGAAAAGGCGGCGGCGGTATTGGTCCCGAGCAAAAAAACACTTCCGGCTGTGGCGGGAATGATTTCAAAAGCATCCACCGTCAGATCTTCCCCGGTGGAAAATGAAGAATCCACATTGTATTTTCGAAACCCATACAGGGTGGCCATGAATGAGACGCTGTCATGTCGTGCCTGGGCGAGCCCTGCCGGGTTGTAGTACGGAGCGTCGGACGCGATTGAATCGGCGATACCCACGCCGCCCATACCGGAGGAACGATCCCCCAGTGCAAACTGCGTGTAGTTGTACGAATTGGCCCGCACCCCGAAAACAGCAACGCCGAAAAAAAACACCGCCACGAACGCCGCGGCGGAAATGATGTATGGATTACGGCTCATGAATGCTCCATATGACTTAACGCATTGGTAACACAGCTAAAGGGAGCGAATGTAACGGCATCGGCAAACCGCGTCAATGCAGAGAACGCCAAAACGTGACGGCATCGCTCATTCGTGGCGCAGCGCCTCGATCGGATCAAGCCTGGCGGCCTTGCGGGCCGGAAAATAACCAAAAATCACCCCGATCGCGGCTGAAAAAAGCACCGCCACAAAGATGATGGGCACATTCAGCACGAACGGAATGTTCAGCAGGCTGGTTAACAGCAGCGCGGAAAGCAGTGCCAGCACAATACCGATCAAACCACCCAGCGATGAAACCACCACGGCCTCCACCAGAAATTGCAGCAGCACTTCCCGCTCCATGGCCCC
>CAZISY010000055.1:0-13833 GCA_964542025.1 uncultured Verrucomicrobiota bacterium | reverse complement strand
ACGCGTAATGTCGGCGGCGGCTTTTTCCGTGGGCACTCCGTCGCGCACCGAAACCTGAATGCCGGCGACGTCGTCGTTTCCTGCCACCCGCCGCTGGAAGGTGCGCAGAGGCATCACCACGACATCATCCTGGTCATTGCCCATCGTGGACTGCCCCTTGGCTTCAAGCAGGCCGATCACTTCGCAGGATATTTTATTCAGCCGGATCTGGCAGCCCACTGGATTTTGCGAACCGAACAGTTTACTGCGCACCGTTTCGCCGATCACACAGACGGCTGCCCCCGCGCGGGTTTCCGCCGGTGTAAACGCCCGTCCATCGCTGATCTTTCGGTTGGTGAGTCTGAAGTAGGGCTCTGTGGTTCCAGTAATGGAGGTCTGCCAGTTTTCATTCCCCAGAATGGCGGTGGCGGAGCTGCTGCACACGGGCGCGACAGTGAGGAGCGCTGAAATATCCCGCTCCAGCGCCTCGGCATCCGCCAGTTTAAACGGCGCCGCGCGTGATGCCCCGCCCGGACCGCGATGCTTGCCGGGGTGGATCATCAGCAGGTTGCTGCCCATGCTGGAAATCTGCTCGGTCACCTGTTTGGTGGCGCCTCCTCCGAGCGTCACCAGGATGATTACAGCAGCCACGCCGATAATGATGCCCAGCATCGTCAGAAACGAGCGCATCACATTACGGCGCAATTCGCGCAACGCCAGCAACAGGGCATTTTCAAGCATTGGATGCCTCCCGATGATCGTGATCATGTTCTATCAGGCCATCGCGAAAACGAATCGTTCTCTTGGCATAGGCGGCCATGTCCGGCTCATGAGTGACCATTAAAACAGTAATGCCGCGCTCGCGGTTCAGCGCCGTCAGCAGGTCCATGATTTCCGCGCTTCGTTTTGAATCCAGGTTTCCGGTGGGCTCATCGGCCAGCAGGACGACGGGCTGCGTCACCATGGCTCGGGCAATGGCGACTCGCTGCTGCTGTCCGCCGGAGAGCTCTCCGGGTGTGTGATGTTCCCACCCGGTGAGCCCCACCTGCGCCAGGGCCTGCCGGGCCAGGGCGTGACGCTGCGAGGCATGCGCATGCCTGTAAATCAGCGGCAGTTCGACATTTTCCTGGGCGGATGTTCTGTTGAGCAAATTAAACCCCTGAAAAACAAACCCCAGATAATTTCTCCGAAGCAGAGCGCGCTGATTATGCGTAAGCGTTCCGACCTGCACCCCTTGAAACAGATAGGAGCCGGCGGTGGGCGTATCCAAACAACCGAGAATATTCATACAGGTGCTTTTCCCTGAACCGCTGGGTCCCATCACGGCTACAAACTCTCCGCGCTCAATGCGCATATCCACGCCGGCCAGCGCTTCCACGGTCGCCGCGCCGGTGCCATACACTTTCCGAACGCCGCACAATTCAATCAGCGCAGGCGCCGAAAGGGGTTCCCTGATGATGCCTGAACTCATTTTCCCGTTTCCATTTCCGTGATCAGTTCCATGCCCGCTTGCAGCTCTTCGGAGGTCACCTCCGTAAATTGCCCGTCACTCGTTCCTTTGCTCACCGTAACCGATCTCATTTCATTATCCCGCAGCACCCAAACCTCCGCCTTCCCGTTTGGATGATTTTCCGTGCCGGACTGCCGTGCTTTTTGGTCGCGGCGCGGCGGGCGCGGCATCAGCGACCCCATCACATTACGCTTAGCGCCCGACTGTTCCTCCGCAGGCGCGGGCGGCGCGAAACGCAGTGCCGCATTTGGAACCAGCAGCGCATCTTCAATTTTTTTCACCGTGATTACGGCCGTGGCCGTCATCCCGGGCCGCAGCAACAGATCGGCATTATCCACCCTCAATACAGCCTTATAGGTGACCACGCCATCCACCGTTTCCGAGGCGTAACGCACCTTGGTAATCTGCGCCGGAAATTTTCGGTCCGGATAGGCATCCACCGTGAATACGGCCTCCTGCCCATCGCGCACCGAACCGACATCCGCCTCGTCCACATCCACCAGTAATTCCATATCTTTCAAATCTTCGGCCAGAGTGAAGAGCACCGGCGCTTCAAATGACGACGCCACGGTCTGGCCCGGCTCGATCTTGCGGGTCAGCACTATGCCATTAATGGGAGAATGCACCACCGCCTTGGAAAGATCAGTCCGATTGACATCCAACGTCGCCTGTGCCTGATTGGCCTGCGCCCGCGCGCTGGTCTCATTGGCTCTGGCACGATCCAGCGCAGCCTGTGCGGCATCCAGATCCGTTTGCGCCGGCATTTTACCGCCGCTCAGTTCCCTCACACGATTCAGCTGTTTCCATTTCGATTCCGCTTCACGCACGGTGGCCCCGGCCTGCTGGACGTTGGCCAGAGCGGATTCCAGCGATGCCGTGGATTGCAGCACCTGCTGTTCCAGCTTGGTGGTATCCAATTGCGCCAGCACCTGACCGACTTTCACTTCGTCATTGTAATCCACATCCACGGTTTTGATCGTGCCCGACACTTCTATACCCACATCAACCTCCTTGATCGGGCTCAGCGTCCCCGTGGCACTCACCGTCACCGTCAGATCGCCCCGCACGGCGGGCTGGGTCACATACCGCACCCCCTCTTCATCGCCGCGTGAAAACCACCAACCGATGAGGATGAGCACAGGAATCACGGCGCACAGTATTTTAAACAGTCTTTTCAACCGTGATTTTTTCAGGTGTCCCGGCGTCAAACCAAGCGCTTGCGTGATGTCATCGGTGTCTGTTGTTTGAGCAAATTGGGTCATAATTATTCTCCTGCGTCGCGCGGTTGTTCCGTCTGGCCGGGCATCGGCGGGACCGCCCATCCGCCGCCGAGCGCTTTATACAGCCGCACCAAATTGGCAATCAGTTCTCCGTCGGAGGCCGCCAGCAAATCCTGCGCACTCAGCAGCGAGCGCTGCATATCCAGAACGGTCTGAAAATCCACCAACCCGGATTCATACTGATACCGCGCCAGCTCAAAAGCGGTTTGGGCGGCGGCGGCGGCGATGGTCAGCGAATGATGCCGTTCCTGCTCCTGGGAATAGGCCACCAGCGCATTTTCCACATCCTCCAGCGCCGTCAGTATGGCGGCTTCGTAGACGGACAACGCCTCCTCCTGGCGCGCCGTTTGAATGTCCACATTGCGGCGTACGCGGCCAAAATCAAACAGTGTCCAGACGGCGTTCACCGCACCCCGGGCCGTGCGGGTGCCGTCAAAATACAAATCATCCAGCGACAGCGAATCCAGCCCGATACTTCCCGCCAGCGAAAGATCAGGCCAGCGTGCGGCTTCCGCCACGCCGATTCGGGCCGTCTGAGCCGCCAAACTGCGTTCAGCGCTGCGCACATCAGGACGACGCCGCAGCGCATCCGCCGGAACCCCCACCGCCAATTCGCGCGGAAGAACCGGCAAAGGACGATACGGCTCCAGCCTCTCGTGCAGCTGCCCGGGATTCAGTCCGAGCAATACCGCCAAACGATTTTTGGCTTCTTCCACCGCCGTCTTCAGCGAAGGAATTTCCGCGCGGGCCTGTTCCAGGCTGAGCCGGGCCTGTTCAACGTCCAGCGCCGTGGTCAACCCCGCCTCCCGGCGCCATTGGGTGATCGCGCAGGATTCCGCCCGCAGAGCAAGGTTCGATTCGGTGAGCAGCAACACCCGCTGCGCTTTGCGCAAATCCACATAGTTCAGAGCCACCTCCGCACTGAGCGTCACCAGCACATCCGCCAAATCCTCCTGCGAAGCCGCCAGCGAGGCATCCGCCGCTTCCAGTGTGCGGCGCTTTTTGCCGAACAAATCCAGCTCCCAGCTTGCATCCAGCCCATTCGCAAAGACGTTGGCCGTGGAGCTTTCACCATCCGGCGGATCGCTGTGGCTGCGGGTGGCCGAAGCACTGATTGAAACGGTGGGAAAAAGATCGGCTTTAGCGGCGCCGCGCTCAGCCCGTGCCGCACGCAAACGCGCCTCGGCCTGGCGTACATCCGGATTATTCGTTTGTGCCTGTCCAATCAGCGCCGAAAGCACGGGATCGTTCAGCAAAATCCACCAACGACTCACCCCTTCCGGCGAAACGGGCACGCCCGTCACTCCCGATTGAAGCTCCGTATGCCAGGCCGATGCGGTCTGTATGTCGGGCTTCTTATAATCCGGTCCGACCGTCATGCACCCGGCGGCGAGTGCAAAACCCGCTGCCGGCAGTACACGCAAAAATTTTTTTACCCATTGCACGTTCACGACGCTCATTTGAAGAACGGAAATCCCGTCCGAAGTTGCCGCATCCCCGAAAATCGAATGCGATTATTAACCCCAATAGACGCCCCGAGAACGGATTATATTGCAGCTCATGTTCAACTATTTTCCAATGAGCAGTGCGACACGCTCCGAACGCAGCGCCTTTATCTTTTCTTCATTCTTTGGGTTCTTCAGGGAGATTCTTCAGGTTTCGCACATATCTATCCCTGTTGAATTCCTTCTGGTTCTTCAGGATATCCCAGACTTCGACGCAAACCGCCTGGGCAATGTAGTTCTTGGCGTCCTGTTTGGAAAGCCCTCCGATGTCAGGCGGTTCATGGCCTCTAGGGTCTCCGGCGGGTCATTGCCTGCAATCTGGTTATCGACGACTTCCATGAACGCCGCGTGGAGATATGGATTTGATTTTTCCATTGCGTCATTGCCCTTTCAGTTTACGTGAAGGGTCAAGTTCTGCGCATAAGCGACATAACTTCCCCCCACTTCCCCCCCGCCCTCTTGTGTACGCCAAGCATGGACGTAAATGTACAGGGTTAACGTCCATTGCGGAAGGCCAGAATAGATAAAATTGCGTTTGGTACACGGTCTTTTCATGTTCATGCGTTTGAGTCAATGCTGACGGGGTGCTGCCTCTGACGATTCCTCAGATCGAATCGCTCCATGAGAGTTTCTGCTTGGTCCCCGATCCGGGGGCATTGGGGCGTGGTGGAAATACGAAACCACCGGCGTAAAGACGCCGGCCTGTTTGAAGACAAGACGCGAAGCCGCGGCCGCCCGGGAGGTCCGGGCGGCCGCTTCCTGGTTGCGTGGGGTCTTTTCCTATTCTTCCAGCGTCCAGCGGACATCATCGATCAGGAACTCGAAGGCTTCGTGTTCGATGGGGTCGGTTCCCATGAACGGGCTGACGACGTGGGTGAAGTCTATGTTGCTGAAGTGGCTGAGCGGGATAGTTTTTTCCTGCCAGACCACCTGACCGAGGGCATTCGTGGTGGGATTCATCCAAGTGACGTTGGAGGGATAGCCCTGCACGGTGCCGTTGATGTCCTTCAGCTCGACGCGGGTGTACCCGGGCGTTTTGAGCCAGAATTTCAGGTATCCGCCGGTGTATTCGGAGAGGTTGGCGCCCTGCGGATAGGTGTTGGTGCTGAAGAACACGCCCCATCCGGACCAGTGTACGACGGATGAGCGGAAGCACTTGGTGCCTTCGGGGGTGTCCTCGCCTTCGCCGGTATAGTTACCGTAGAAGCTGTTGCCCATTCCGACGTACAGATCGTCGAAAGTGGCCACGGCTACGCCGGTCGTGGTGGACGGACGGTCCACAAACAGTTCGATGCGCATGTAGGCGGTGCCCACAGGCGCCACACCGGCGTTGGTGATGGCACACAGCGTCCAGTCCTGATCCTCCGCGGTGACTTTGACTGCGGAATCGACATGGCTGATCTCGTTGGAGAGGGCATTCAGGAACTTCATACGGACATACGCCTGCGCGCCGGAGACCCAGGTTCCCCATTGTCCCGTCGGCTGGCGGATGTAGGCCTGCACACGGTAGAGGTCGCCTTCCACGGCGTAATAATCCTGGTAGGGCGAGACCCAGTTGGCCCAGGAATCGCTGCCGGTGTAGGCCCAGAGGCCGTTTGTGGCAGAGCGGGCGGCGGTGGTGGTACAGATGGCATAACTTCCGCCGCCGGAGGAGGACGGGAGCCAGTAGCCGGAGTTCGGGAAGGTCCCGTTGCCGGTGCTGGCCTCGAACCCGCCATCATTCAGCGAGGAGCTGGTGACGGTGGCATAATAATCGGCGCCCCATACGAGGACTTCGGTGTTTTCGGGGGTTCCGGCATCGGTATAGACTTCCAGCTCGTCTGTTTCAGCCACGGTGGAGGAAACGGAGATGATCTGTTCGCGCGGATACCAGATGATGCTGGGGCCGTTTGTTCCGAAGTGGAACGTATCATCCAGGCTGACCCGTTCCGCATAGGCGTTGGCGGCGTTGGTCGGGTAGACGTAAGCCGTCCAGAGGTAGAACGAGCCGGCGGGGGTGCTGTTGGGGACGGTGATTTCGAACCAGCCGTTGCTGGACGTGCCATGGATGGTGTAGTCGGCCGAGCCGTATTCACCGGCATCCTGATAGATGGTCTGGTACGGATACACCAGGGCGACGTGCAGGCGCATGGTTTCTTCCGGCAGGTTTTCCCATTCGACGGGTACGCTGACGGTTTCTCCTTTGTCCATGTTGGTCGGGAACGCGGCGTTTTCCACCATCAGGCGCGCGCCGAAATACAGCGCGGTTTCCTGCGCGGCGCTCAGGTTGGTTCCGCGCACAAAGGCGTAGAATTCCTGGGTGCCTCCGAGGGCGGTTCCTTCATATTCCCACTTGTTCTGGTCGTAGTCCGGCGCCGTGGCCCAGAAGGTCGGTTCCGCGGCATTGGTCGGCACATGGAATCCATTGACGGTCGTCGATGCCATGGAATACAGCTCGTCCACAGCGTGGAAGTTTTTCACGTTCATCACGCCGTTGGAATAGGTGCTGAGGAAGCCGACGGACGTATGGCTGAAGTTCGTTCCGAGCAGCGGGACGTTGACGTATTGCGGCTCGCCATCGACATAGACGTCTGACGCCGGGGCTTCTTCGCCCTCGCGGATGGAAACGGCGATATGATGCCATACGCCGGTGCTCAATCCGTCGGGGCCGATGTATATGGAGATGGTTCCGCTGTTCGTCGGGGGTACCGGCGCGTTGGTGGTCCACCAGATGCCGGACGGGTTCAGGTTCAACGTATGTCCGCGATAGACAAACCCGCCCTGCGAGGTGGCTGCATCAAACAGCACATCGTATTCCACGGTGATGTTGCGGTCCGAAATATCGAGCCCGTTGCGCAGCACCCAGGTATAGCCGGGTGCGGCAGGCGCGGCGGCCTGCAACTGGCCGTTGGCTTCCGTCCAACGGGTGTTGCCCGAGGGATACACGGTCCATCCGGTCAGGCTGCCGTCGTCGAAGGTGTCCGCGATATCCAGGTCGCCTTTGTCTTTCAGTCCGTAGGTGATTACCATGTCCTGTCCGCGGGTATTATAGGCCACCCACATATCCCAGTCGCGTCCGGCATAGGCGGTGTCGGTCACGCCGAGCATTTGCAGTCCGGCGCCGGCCAGATCGGTAAACACGCCTTCCTCTTCACAGTCGTTCACCGAGGTATAGAATCCGCCGTGCGAGACCCAGGCATTGGTGGAATCCCAGGGATAAATGTACATGGCCCAGTACATGTTGCTTCCGGTGATCACATTTTCTTCCGGAATATCCAGCACGAGCGTGTTGGTGCCCGAGGAGGATAACAGCCAGCCCTCGACAAAGGACACGGTGAGATCCTGATCGGCATTATTCGGATTCACCTGACATTTCAGTTCCAGGCGGACTTTGTAGGCTTCACCGCGGGCCCACTCGAAGGCGCGCTTCGCCAGGGTGGCCGCCTGATTGGTCAACTGGCCCTGCGTATCGACTCCGAAGTTGAAGCACACGGCTTTCTTCGGGGAGAGCGGGTCGTTGGTGTTCACATTCACAATCATGGACGGCACAGACACCAGACCGTTATGCACATCCGCCAGCGGGATACCGGTTCCTGTGGAGGTCCAGGCGCGGGCCTCGCCGGTCAGCGTCACGGTGCTGTTTTCCGGATAGTCAAGCGTCACATAATGGTCCGCTCCGCCGACGGTGAGTTGCTGAAGGTTGGTGAGCACGGTTACCGCGCCGTTCATGCCGAACACGGATTCAATGCGACCCAGTCCGTTGCTTCCATATTCATCCAGCATGGCCACTCCGCCGTCTGTGGCGATCAGGCAATGCAGGCTGTTGGTGAACCAATGGATGACATTTTCCACCTCGATATCACTCATGACGAACGTGCCCGGCAGAATCAGCGTCGGATAAAAGGTATTCAAATAACCCCAATCCAGATTCAGCGGTTTGCCGAGGGTTACGATGGCCCCTTCCGCGGCGGAGTAGAAGCTGTATTCATCATCATCGACGAAGTAGTAGCCTTTCTGCGGATCCCAGATGCCCAGTTGCGATGCCTTGGAGCCCACCGCGACTTTTCCGGTGAGGAAGTGGTCATCGTAGAATGTGCCGACTTCCTGTTCGCCGTTTGCATCTGTGAAGTACACCGTGTATTTAATGCCTTCGGCTTTTACCTTCAGGTTGTACCACTGCCCTTCGACCGGACGGTTCGCCTTGGTGAAGTAGTGAATCCAGTCCTGATTCACGAAGTTTGTTTCAGAGCGCACGGTATATTTCAGGCGCCAGAATCCGTAATAATTCCGTATGCCGACCTTCACATAGTTGTTCCGGTCCTGGTAGCGGACGTAGAGTTCGGCGTCGTTGAAATAATTCCCCTGTTTGTTGTACCTGATGTCCACGCTGGCGGTGTAATCCACCCATTCACTGTTGCCGAACGAGCAGATGTTGTCGTCGTTTCCGATACGCCAGGCGCGCAGGGCCCCGGCTTCAACCGTCCAGTTGGCGCAGCCGGCATCGCGGCTGATGCCGTCGGCCACACCGTCGGCAAAGTTTTCAAGATACTCCCCTTCCACGGCCAGGTTATCAAAGGAGATGTCCAGCTTCTCACCGTTCTCATAGCCCATGCTTTCAAGCCAGTCGCAAACGGCATTGACCCGGTCAAACTGTCCGCCCAGCATTTTTTCGGTCTTGCTTGAACGGAAGATGGCGACGCGGTCGGGGAAGGCGTCCGCGCGGGCCAGCGGGGTGTTTTCCCAGCCAAGGTATTCATTCAGATCTTCCCACTCAACGCTCACGTTGACAGAGTCGCCCTTCTGAATAACTTCCGGGAATTCAGAAACCGGATTCACGCCCCATTTCAGCTGCACGTCCTGCGGGATGGCTTCAGCCACCTTCACGCCGTTACCGTCTTCCAGCCAGGCGCGGAATACATATTCGCCGCCATCCACGGTGGAGATGTAATCGGTGTCTTCGGTGTCGGGATCGGGGATCCACAGGTAATTGGTGTAGAGTCCACTGCCCGTCACGGCGCCTTCCACCACCTGGTACATTTCGTTACTCGTGCCATCGCCGTTATCAGTCTTTTCACAGAAGGCGAGCTTCAGGGTCAGATCCTGGACGCTGCGGCAATCGTAGCGGACAGACACCTGAAACGCTTTATCGCCGAAGGGCCGAACCAGCGCGGGGACGTCTTCCAGGCGAATGACGTAATCATTGGCCACGGTCGGATACACATGCAGCATTTCCATACCATCGCCCGGGAAATCGAGCGTGATGGAGCCATCACTGTTTTCTTCGAGGATCTTTCCGCCATAGAGGGCCTTGACGGTGCGGTTGGAGAAGAGATCGCTCGATATCGTGAAGCTCTGGGTCAGATCATTCGTATCATACTGATAGTTTTTGATCTGCCACAGCGTGGAGCCGTCGCTGCATGTGCGGTGTTCGGCCAGGCAAAGATACTCGTCCGGCCCGCTGATTTTCACATACGGCTTCATGCCGAAATAATCGCAGAGCAGGCTGTCGAAAATGTCATAGCGCCACTGCCACGGCAGCACATCCATTTCGCCATCGCCATCGCCATCCACCAAAGTATCGCCGACGGTATACATGAAGATCGCCGCTTTGGCGGTTCCGTGATCCTTAACGACGACTGCCGGGTTTTTCTGTTTATTATCCACATAAACGGATCCCGCCGGGGTGATCACATGCACAAACACATCGTCCGCGCGGAAAGAGCCCGATCCGCTGGTGCCGCCGCAGAAAATGATCATGCGGATTCTCGTGGCGTTTGCGGGCACCGTGACGCTGTTTACGCGGGGCAGCCAGGCGTCCTGTTCGCTGGAGGCATTGATCGGGCTGCTTTCGGCGTAACTCAGGAAGGTGTTTCCGTTGTAAAATTCCACTTTGATGGCGCCGTATTTGTCGCCGCCGGCCAGCGGATCGCTGCTGTTATGGCGAAGGAATCCGCCGAATTCCACGGTATCGCCTGCGACGAATCCGTTGGTCATATCGTGCCAGATGCCGCCCTGCCACCAGAAGTTCCAGCAACTGCCGCCGCGCAAAGACTCGGCGGTATAGGGGCCGTGACTGCCGTTCCACCATTCCTGCCAGCCGTCCGGAGACTCGCCGGTACCGGTCAATCCTGGATTTCCAACGAGGTTCTGGAAGATGCTTTCATTCATCACGAAAAGGTTATCGACAAAGAACGCGCCCTCGCCGCTGGATGCCCAGCAGCCGGCCACGATACGCGTGCTGACCGTGCCATTCGGCACCGTGACCCGCCCCAGAAGCGGAATCCAGTGGCTTTTTACACTGCTTTGATTGATCATGCCGGCCTGCGTCGTTCCGAGCACCGTACCCCGGGCGTCCCGGAATTCCAGGGTGATATAGCCCAGTTTATCGCCGTTGCGCAGCGCATCGCCGGAAGGATGATATACATAACCGCCGAACAGAATGGCGTCACCCGACCCGATACCGTCTTCCACATCCTGCCAGATTCCGCTGTTCCACCAGAATTTCCAGGACGGCGCCGATAAATAATAGGTGCCGCTGTCCGCCGTATGGTCCTGCGTGTTCCAGCCATTCCAGCCATCCGGAATTTCACCGGTGCCGGTCAGCCCGGGGTTATTCAGCAGGTTTTGCGAGTCCCGCCATCCGCAGCGGATAATGCGGCGCATGGTCCAGCTGTCGGCAGGCGCCACATCCTGGCAACGCACCTTTTGCCAGTCAAAGGACCCGGCCAGGTGTTTGCTTTCGGAGGTGGACAGCTTGTTATTGTCTTTATCATACCACTCCAACTCCACGACGGCATATTGACCGCCGCGCAGCGGGTCATCCGGATTGGCGCGGAAGTAAGCGCCGGCATTGTAGCGTCCCCAGGGCACAACGGGAGTGTCATTCCACATGCCGGAGTTGTTCCACATTTGCACCATGTTGGTACCGTCATAAGCCCAACCCCAATCAGACCGGATTTCAGTATTGCCCCAGTGGCCGTCCCATTTCACCAGTTCGGAAGCGCTGTTCTCAAAGCCCTTGTTGCGCTGCGAATCCATTTCCGCCCACAGCGTACCATCGGAAACTTCCGTTTCGTCGCTGTATTTCCATACGCGCGGTCCGTAGGTGTAGCCATTGGCCAGCGCGCCGACAGCGTTGCCGGTGAATTGAATGTTCAGCGGTTCCCAATACCAGGAAACGTACTCGCCGCCGCGCGCAGGCACTTCATAGCCGCCGATATCCTCTGCGTTCACTCCGAACAGAGCGCTGACTTCCGATTGAAACGCCGCGCGGAAATTTCCGTTTGCATCCTGCATTCCCGGCAGATCCGCACAGGCAATCACATGCACGCCATCGGCAATGACGACCGTGCGCAGAAAATCGAGAATCGAAAGAGAGGTACCGGGAACCGTATCTTCCACGCGCATGTTGCGGGGCAGAAAGACGGCCAGGTAATTCGTGTGTTGATGATTGGCCAGGTCTTCCAGATTCATAAAGTTTGGCTCAAAACCCAGGCGTTCCAGCGCGCCGGCCACCTGCTGCATTTCGCACTCGTACCGGTTGTATTGAGAGTCGTTGGCCGACGTCCACAGGAAGGCGATGTTCGGAGTCGGATCTTCAGATCCCATCAGCAGGCCGTGAATATTCACCTGATCCATCAGATTGTATGCCAGGCGGCTTTCCCAGAATGCCGGCTTGATGCGGCGGTCGGCATACAGAATGCCGAAGCCCTTTTCACGATCTGTGATGTACGGGCGATCCATCCAGGAAAAAATATGTGTACCGATAGCGCCGGCTTCCAGACTTTCCCACAGGGCATTACGAACCAGCGGCCCCTGGCGGTATTCATCCATCCCGGTCCACATGGTCTCGGAACTGGTAAATCCGGTTTCGGAATACAGTACCGGCACGCCGGCCACTTTCTTGGTGTAGGAAATACCCCAGTGACCATTCTGCGATTCATGACCGAGGATGGACCACGGGTAGTTGTTGACCGAGAAGAAATCGATTGGGGCATTTGAGGCCAGGCAGACGGCGGTGATTTTGCCGCGGTCTTCCGCATGGTAACGCCAGTCTTCTTCGCCCCATTGCATGCCCACGGTGGAGTAGGAAATCAGGTGATTGGTATCGGCGGCCTTCGCACCGGCGGCGCCCACGGCAGTGAACCCGGCAATGGAGTCCTCGCGGAACTGCACCATATCGGCCCAGATCGCTCCTTCCACGCCATACGCGCGGTATTGCTCCACCAGCTTCACGTCATTAAACGAGGCGTAGGATGAACCCCACTTCGCATTGGCGGCGGCAATGGTGGAATACTTGTTGCCCGCCCACGTTTGAAAGGCGGCTTCTGTTTCGGGATCATACCCATCCAGCAGGCCGCTCCACAAACCCAGATAGCCGGATTCATTACCGACGATCCAGCCCACGATGGCTTTGCTGTCCTTGAAATGTCCGGCCACGGCGCCGAGCCATTCCGCATATTGCGCGCGGGCCTGGGGATGTTCATAGTTGATGATGTCCGACTGCCACCGCTCGCTGTGCTTGATACCTTCCGAGTCGGTCGAAGGCGGGTGCTGGGTGTACCAGGCATCCGGAAACCAATTCGGCGGCCATTGATAACCGATCAGCGCAAAGATGCGCAAATTCCGATCTTCGCACGCCTGCACAAAAAAGTCGTAATTATCCCACTTGAACACATTGTCGGCGTCTTCTTCGACATGTTGCCAAACCATGTCAATCCGTACGCTGTTGGCCCCCATCTTCACCATTTCATCCAAGTCGTATTCGATCTGTTCCCGGGTTTGCCAGACTCCCAGCGGACGGTTCCAGGTTTGATACGCGATTCCGTGCGGCACCCAGGGTTCTCCGGTGGATTTATTGTAGAAATATCCGTTCGTCAACCCGATGAATCCCTCCATCGCGTGGGACCGGGCTGCAAGGATCGCCAACAGCGCACAACCCGCCAGAATCAGTGATCGTTTATTCATGGATACCTCTCCTCTTTGGGTGAATTACCTGGAATTGAACGACTCGATCTAGTGGCATACTAGTCACGTCAACAGAGGTGCGCAAGCGAATAGTGAATATATTTGGGAGCGAGACCATTAAAATACAACCCGGTTTATGCCGAACCTGTTGCTGTGACGGCAACAGCGAGGGCGGAATGTTTTTTATCAGCGGCATCTTCACGACAGCGGCGGTGAGGTCCGTCGGGCTGCCTGTGATCGACTGCACCGATCACGGCGGCCGGTGGCATGGGTACATTTCCGGCCCGAGTGCGGCGACGGCGGACAGTTTTTACGCTTAGTGCCGACCTTGGGCATGCCGACCGTCCAGGAATACGTGGAACGGCATGCGCTTTTCTCCCAACTAACCTTTTTTTCGCTATTCGGGGCGGAAAACGACTATTTTCAGGGGTGCGGTGGGAATGCCGCGAAACTTAAGGTGAAAACCCGATTCCACATTCCGTACAGACGAGCGCCGGCGACGAACGCATTGGTGAACACGCGGCTCCCGTAGTTCCAGAAACCGCCCGCTATTTTATACGCATTTACCTCTTGATTATGCCTCGCCAATATGATATGCGTATACGCATATGTT
>CAZISY010000054.1:21352-22787 GCA_964542025.1 uncultured Verrucomicrobiota bacterium | reverse complement strand
CTGAAACCGGATGGAGGCTGACCGGGCGTGACCATCCAGTCCTTCCACGCGCCCAAACGCTTCAATCGCGGGGAGCAGTGTTTTCAGCTCGCGGCGGGACAGTTCCACCACGCTGGATCTGCGCAGGAAATCATCCGCCGTCAGACCCGAAAACATCCGGGCTGTTCCGCCGGTCGGCAACACATGGCTGGGCCCGGCGACAAAATCTCCGGCGCTTTCAGGCGTCCAGGGGCCGATGAATATGGCGCCCGCCGCACGCACCCGCCCGACCCATCGGCGCGGGTTTTTAACCAGCAATTCAAAATGCTCCGGTGCAAAGTCGTTGCAAAGCGCCATCCCGTCTTCCAGATTATTCACCACAACAATGAGCGTACCGGACACCAGTACTCTCCGAATCAGATCCCGTCGGCTCAGCTGTTCCGTCTGCTTCAGCATTTCCGCCCGCACCCGCTCAGCCAGTTTCCGACTCGAAGTGACCAGCAGCGATTTTTCCAGTCCGCTTCCGTGTTCCGCCTGCGATAGAAGGTCCGCCGCCACATACGCCGGATTCGCCTCTTCATCCGCCAGCACGGCAATTTCGCTGGGCCCGGCCACCATATCCAGCGCCACGTCACCATAGACGGCCCGTTTGGCCGCCGTCACAAACGGCCCGCCCGGCCCGACGATTTTTTGAACCTTCCGGATGCGACCGGTGCCGTAGGCCATCAAACCGATGGCCTGAATACCGCCGACGCGGTACACCTCGGTCGCCCCCGCCTGCCGCAGGGCATAAAGCAGATAGGGATTCACAGAACCATCCCTGCGCGCCGGAGTGCAGGCCGCAATTTCCCGTACGCCGGCCACGCGCGCCGGAATGACCGTCATCATCACCGTGGAGGCCAGCGGAGCGGAACCGCCGGGAATGTACACGCCCACGCGATCAAACGGCGTCATCTTTTCCCCGAGTTGTCCGCCGAGCTCCGTTTTTTGCCGCCAGCTTCTTTTCATGCCCGCCTTCGCAAAATCACTGATTCGTTTTTCCGCTTCCCGAACGGCGCGTTTAAAGGAGGCATCCACGTCACGGACCGACTGATCCAATTCCGCCTGCGTCACCGGCAACTGCTTCGCGGTGAGCGAAACGCCGTCGTACTTCGCCACATACTCCAACACAGCCGCCTCACCGCGTTCACGGATTTCGCTCAGTGCGGCGCGGGCGGTTGCATCGGCGCGGGCGTCGATGGATGGCCTTTCCAAAAACTGCCGCACCGTGCGCGACGGCTTATCCGGGCTCCAGGTTTCGATCCGTATTTCCGTTCCATTCCGTGTTTTTTTCATACCGCATTCTCCATCAGGTTCTCACCGGCTCATTCAGACAACCACAGCGCGGACACCGGGCCAATCCGGTGAATCGCGCATCCACATACACATGCTCACACACCGTGCAGCGGTAAATCCG
>CAZISY010000054.1:20021-21252 GCA_964542025.1 uncultured Verrucomicrobiota bacterium | reverse complement strand
ACCACGCGATTATCCCACTCCACATCCCCGGAACTCTTTTCCACAAACACATGCTCGAAAATACCGTCGGGGGAAATATCCACAAACAGCACCGCATCGCGCACCGCGCCGCCGAGCCCTTTCAAATTAACGGTTTTTTTAAGAATCATGTCGACATGGATCCCGCCCACCCAGCGTATAACGCATTCCTCCTGCGCCGCTTTTTTGGACGTACTGCCCTCCGGCGGCAAAAGTGCCGGGGCGGTTGAGCGCCGGTATTTCCACTGCGCATGGCGAACCTGGTGCGCAATGTCTGCACCCTGCAACGGCTTCATATAATCAGTCCAATCCTGCGGCAGCACGGCGGCCACACGCGACACCGCTTCCGAAAACCCGGCCGGCGGAAGAGCGTCACCGGTTTTTTCAAGCATGGGCCGGCTGAACCCTGCACTGGTCGGCAGGGAAAAAAGAATAGGCGTCCAGACGGCCTGCAACGCGCCGCCGTGGCCGATATCGCCCTCCTCCGCGTAAATCGGCCGGTAGCTGACGCGCGGATGCTCCACGCCCGGCGCGCGCCCCGGAAAGGCGATCGGCTTAAGCAGGCTCCAGCCCGCCATGCCCAAAACACCCAGCAGTCCGGCAACCGCCCAGACCGTCCGGGATGCCCGATCCCGGGGTTGCAATGCAACGACCATGACTCACTGCGCCCCTTCCCGTGATGAAATCCTGGCGCCGAGAATCACTTTGCGGACGCCGGCGCTCATGGCTTTGTTGTAAATATCCACCAGCACATGATACGGCACCCGGCTGTCCGCTTCCACGAGGAGGCGTGTATCCGGATTGTCATGCGCGGCCTGGGCAAAAGCGTATTCCAGCCCCTCCATCGTCGTGCGTTCATCTCCGAAATACAAATGCCCCTCCTGCGTGACGTACACCACCAGCGATTGATAATCCGCGCCGGAAACAAAAGCGCACTCCGGCAGGTCCACCACGACGCCCGGGTTTAAAATCACCACATGGCTCACCATGAAAAAAGTGAGCAGCAACAGGGCGACATCCACAAACGGCGCGGAGTCGATCAGTCCGTTCGCAATGCGGTTTTCCTTGCGAAACCGCCGCCTGAGATGAATCAACCGCTCATACAGCGGCGCCGTGGTCGCTTTCATGATTTTTTCCCGGCCATGCCTTTGTCCGTCAGAAACGTCAGAATCTCAATGGAGCTTTTTTCCATGTCGAGCACGATGGATTCGAC
>CAZISY010000054.1:0-19921 GCA_964542025.1 uncultured Verrucomicrobiota bacterium | reverse complement strand
CCCGCGCCTTCAATCGCCTGCTGCAGGGCCTCTTTGCCTTCGTCATGATGCAGAATGGCCACGCGTGCGATGTACGCCACCGGCCCGGGCGTATCCTCGCAGATGCTCACCGCCTCGGCCACATTGCCCCGCTGCATGATGTTGTAAACACCCTTCAGAAAATCCTCCGTCTTGATCTGGGCCCGATGCAGATGAAACAAGCGTTCCAAAAAAACCACCGCACCGAGCAGCCCGGCGCCCACCAGAAACCACATGACCGGCCCGCCCTGTCTAATCAATTCCAGCATACCTCGCCTCCCATTCCCTTCATCCGTCTCTTACTCCCAGAAAAACCAGTGTTCCAGCTGTATCTTCTGCATCCGGTCCTGCGCTTCCTGAGCCGCCGGAACGCCGGATTCACTGACCCGCTTGTAAATATTCATGGCCTCTTTCCACTTACGCTCGGATTCACAAATCGCCGCCGCGGTGAAGGCCGCCCGCGTGAACCAGATGGCGCCCGTTGCGGACTTGCGCCCCGGCTGCGCCATGAAGTCGTAGACCACCTTCATATAACATTCCAGCGCCCGATCCGGCGCCCCGGACTTTTCCTCGCAGCGCCCGATTTTGTACTGCGCCTGCAACTTCATCTCCTCGGAACTGTCCGGCTGATTCAATATGGACATGTACGACCCGATCGCCTCCGCATAGCGCGTCTTATCCTCCGAACCCAGGGTGAACTGACAATCGCCGATTCGCCCGCGCGCCAATTCCGCCAGATAGCTGTCAGGATAATTTTTCACCACCTCATCAAAGGCCAGAATGGCGCCGGCAAACTGCCCCAGCTCGCTGAGAGCATCGCCCTGCGCAAAGCGCGCCTCGGGCAGGCGCGGACTCTCCGGATATTTCGCCGTCAGCTGGGTGAAGTACTCAATCGCCTTGATGTATTCATGCTGTGCCGAGGCGGACCGTCCGGCCCAGTAGAGGGCATCATCGGCCAGTTCCCGATCGGCATACTGCGCGGCCAAATCCGCGAAATCCGTTTCCGCCTGCTCATAGTCCTGCTGATTGAACCGGTATTCGGCCAGCCAGAACAGCACGTTCGGAGCCCAGCGGGATTGCGGATGCGTCTGGATGAACTGCCGGCACACATCCACGGCTTCTTCCTTGCGCCCCATCAGATAAAGCGTCCAGCCGCGCATGAAAAAGGATTCTTCGGCCAGCGGATCGTCCGGGCTCCGCTTGAGCACCTGCTCAAAATCCGCCATGGCCTCCGGATACAGCCCCAACCGGTACTCCACGAGCGCCCGCCCGTGAATGCCGCGTAAAGCCAGCGGACTATCCGGATACTCACCCAGCAATCGGTTGTAGCATTCCTGCGCGGCGCCGAAATCTCCGCTTTGCTCTTTGAGTTGCGCCTCACGCAGAAGGGCGCGCTGGGCATATTCGGACTGCGGGTGCGCCTCCTCAATGCGGCGCAGCATTTTTTCCGCCTGCGCCGTCTCATTCAAACTCACCAGACAGTCGGCGGATTGGTAGAGCGCCAGCGGGACGGACGGATCATCCGGATAGGCTTCGGCAAACTCGCCGTATTTTCGCAGGGCCTGACGGTACTGCGCGCCCGCGAAGTAGGCTTCCGCCGCATTCAGCAGTATTTCGCGTTTGCGCGCGTCTGCCGGCGTGCGGGCATAGGCCTTTTCAAAGCTGGCGGCCGCCTCGGTGTATCGCTTCAGTTCATATAGAGCCCAGCCGCGCCCCACCAGCGCGCGCGAGGTGCCGTCGGAGTCCGAAAAGGCTTCCAAAAAATGCTGAAATTCGGTGACGGCCTGCTCGTACTGTTTGCGTTCGAGCAGCAGAAAGGCGGCATTCAGCAACGCATCCGACGCCCCCGGATCCATGGCATGGATCGCCACCCAGCCGTGCAGCTCCTCGGTCCCTTTCGCATAATCCCCGTTTTTGATCAGCACATGGGCGCGTAACAGCTCGCTCTGCTTTCTCAGTTCAGGATTCGGCATGTTGCTGACCGCCAGGGCCAGCGAAAGCAGCGCCTGCGCATAGTTGGTTTGGCGCTCCTGCGATTGCGCCAGCGCAAGCCATGCCCGCGAGCGCACATCCTGATCCGCGTTGGGGGCCGTGGTCAGTGTAAGCAGCGTATTCGTGACCGCCGCAAAATTTCCCGCATCCAAATCCATCTGCGCATCCCACAGCGTGACCTCCGCGGCCTCCGGGGCAGCCGGATACTCGCGCAGAATCCGCCGAATCACTTCACGGGCCCGCTCCGTATTGCCCTTGCTGATCAGCGCGGCGGCCCATTCCAGCAGGATCCGGGGCGACTCCGGCGAATCGGGGTACTTTTTCAGAAACCGATCATAGCGGCTTTTTGCCACATCCATCCGGTTCAGCGCCAGATTGCACTGAATGCTCAGCCGCAGAATCCGGCTCTGCAAAGCGGCATCCCCGGCCGTTTCGGGAATACCCGTCAGCAGCATTTCCGCGGCATCCCACTGGCCCGCCGCCGCCCGAACCGACGCCCGCGCATACACAAAAGCCGCATCCCCGGGCGCTGTTTTCCCCAGGTCGGCATAGCGGTCCAGCAGCACCAGCGCCTCCTCGTAGCGCTTCATGTTCTGCAGCGTCTCACACCAAAGCAGTACGCCCTCGACCCGGCCGGCCTCATTCGACGCCGATTCCACATAGCGGCTCAGATAATCGGCGGCCGTGTCGTACAGGCCGTCCTGAAGCGCCGCGCGCCCGGCTATCAGCGCCGGCGATTCTTCCGCCGTGGGCGCGGACGCCGGGGCCGCTTCATAGCCCGCCGCCGCATCGGACGCCGCGCGGACTGCCGCTCCGGTAAGCGCGGCAATCAGCGGAAGCAGCAGGCGTATGGAGTATGCGATACGTCTCATGTCATTTAATCTTTCGTGATTGGTCGGTCAGATTTTCACGGTTCACTTTTAAATAGCAAGGCATTTATCGGCCGCTCAGCAGCCCGGCAGCATATGCCGCAGGAACTGGCCGGTGTAGGAGTGTTCGCAGCGCGCCACTTCTTCGGGGGTCCCTTCCGCCACGATCCGCCCGCCGTCTTCGCCGCCCTCGGGCCCCAGGTCGATCAGATAGTCCGCCATCTTGATCACGTCCTGATTATGCTCAATCACCAGCACCGTATTGCCGGCATCCCGCAGGCGCAGGAGCACGTCCATCAGCTTGTGTACATCCGCAAAATGCAGCCCGGTGGTGGGTTCATCCAGAATGTACAGCGTTTTGCCGGTACTGCGCTTGCTCAACTCGGCCGACAGTTTCAGGCGCTGAGCCTCACCCCCCGAGAGCGTGGTGGCCGGCTGCCCGACGTGCAGGTAGCCCAGCCCCACTTCGGAAAGCGTACGCAACTTCCGTTCCAGAGGCGGATGCTTTTCAAAAAAGTCCAGGGCTTCGTCGATCGTCATTTCCAGCACGTCGGCGATGCTCTTGCCGTTGTATTTCACTTCCAGCGTTTCCTTGTTATAGCGCCGGCCGCCGCACTGCTCGCACGGCACATACACGTCCGGCAGAAAGTGCATTTCAATGCACAGCACGCCGTCCCCGCGGCATTTTTCGCAGCGGCCGCCCTTCACATTGAAACTGAAACGCCCCGGCTTATACCCCCGTACCTTCGAGGCCGGCAGCTGGGCATACAAATCCCGAATCAGCGCAAAGGCGTTTGTATACGTCGCCGGATTACTGCGGGGAGTCCGGCCAATGGGCGACTGATCAATCACGATCACCGTGTCGATCAGTTTCAGCCCGTTGATTCGCTTGTACGCGCCGGGTTTTTCCGATGAATGGTGGAAATGCTGGAAAAGCGCCTTGCGGAGAATGTCGTCCACCAAACTGCTCTTGCCGCTGCCGGACACCCCGGTAATGCCCACCAGAAGCCCCAGGGGAATGCGCACATCCAGATTCTTCAAATTATTTTCCGACGCCCCGATCACCTCCAGCCAACCCCGCTCCGGCCGGTTGCGCCGCTCCGGAATTTCCACCCGCTTCTCCCCGGTGAGGTACTGCGCCGTCAGCGACTCTTTGCAGGCGAGCAGCGCCTTGCTGTCGCCCGCGTACATGATCTGCCCGCCGTGCCGCCCCGCGCCGGGGCCGAGGTCGATCACATAATCCGCCTCGCGGATCATCTGCTCATCATGTTCCACCACCACCACCGTATTGCCCGCATCCCGCAGGCGCGTCAGCGTGCGGATCAGCCGCTCGTTGTCGCGCGCGTGCAGTCCAATACTCGGCTCATCGAGCACATACAGCACCCCCACCAGGCCCGCCCCAATCTGTGTCGCCAACCGGATACGCTGCGCCTCCCCGCCCGAAAGCGTACCGCTCTCCCGTTCCAGCGTCAGATAATCCAGCCCCACATCAATCAGAAATTGAAGCCGCTCCCCGATCTCCTTAATGATCTCCCGGCTGATACGCTGCTCCAGATCCGTGAACGGGATCGACCGGAAAAATTCCGACAGCGTCCGCACCGGCATCGCGCTGAGATCCATAATGGATTTCCCGTGAATCGTGCAGGCCAGCACTTCCGGCTTCAACCGCTTGCCGTGACAGGCCTTGCACGGACACTTCGCCATGTACTTCCGCAGCCGCTGCCGCACGTCTTCGCTTTCCGTTTCCTCCAGCCGACGCGCCAGATTCGGGATCACCCCTTCGAACGGCTTGGAGATTTTCCGGTTTCCACTGCCGCGCCAAAAATAAAAAGCCACCGGTTCATCCCCCGTGCCATACAGCAGGCCCTGTTGAGCCTCTTTGGGCATTTCGTTGAACGGCGTCGCCAAATCCACCCCGAAGTGTTTGGTCACCGAGCGCAGAAGCGCCTTGTAATAGATGAGAAGCCGCCGCCCGCCGTAACGCCACGGAACAATCGCCCCGTCATCAAGCGACTTCGTCGGGTCGGGCACCACGAGCGCTTCATCAAACACCATCATCATGCCCAGCCCGTGACATTCCGGACACGCGCCATACGGACTGTTAAACGAAAAATCGCGCGGAAGCAGCGTGTCAAAGCTGATTCCGCAAGTAACGCAGGCATTCTTTTCCGAGTGAACCGTTTCCTTCCACTCCGCGCTTTTAATCTGGTGCATCACCAGCACCAGCCCCTCGCCCAGTTTCAGCGCCGACTCCACCGAATCCGTCAGCCGTGTGCGAATGCCCTCCTTCAGTACAATTCGATCCACCACCACTTCAATGCTGTGCTTTTTCTTCTTATCCAGTTCCGGCAGGGCGTCCATCTCATACACCACCCCGTCGATGCGCACCCGCACATACCCCTGCTTCTTCACGGTTTCCAGCACCTCTTCATGCTGCCCCTTTTTCCCGCGAATCAGCGGCGCCAGAATCATCAGCTTCGTATCCGCGCCCAGCGCCAGCACCTGCTCGACAATTTCCTCGGCGCTTTGACTGCTGATCGGCTTGCCGCATACCGGACAGTGCAGCTTGCCGATACCCGCATACAACACACGCAGATAATCATGAATCTCGGTCGTCGTGCCCACCGTCGAACGCGGATTGGAACCCGCCGTGCGCTGCTCAATGGATATCGCCGGCGACAACCCTTCAATGTGGTCCACATCCGGCTTCTGCATCTGTTCCAAAAACTGCCGCGCATAGGCGGAAAGACTCTCCACATACTTGCGCTGCCCCTCCGCGTACAGCGTATCAAACGCCAGCGACGACTTTCCCGACCCGCTCAATCCGGTAATCACCGTCAAACGGTCGCGCGGAATCTCCACGCTGACATTTTTCAGATTGTGCTCACGCGCACCCTGCACTCGAATACAGTTTTTCATGGTGAAGCCCCTCTGCCCGATCCTCGTTGCGCGCCCCCCTCCCGGCGGCAAAAACACGGGGGCCATATATAACACCCCGCCACTCCTTCTGCCGAACAAAAACCGGTTTAAACTTGTATGCGCCCGCCCGTTCGCTACATTCTTCCCCTGTAAACACATACACACCCGGCGACCACCCGGCCGGGCCACAGGAAAGGGCCCTTTGTTGCGCAATCCATTCACACCGCAGTTCTGCCGAACCCTCGTTCGCCGCTTCTTTGCGCTGACCGGATTGCTGATCATTTTCCTGATCGTCGCGCAGTCCACCATCCTACCCGGCGTGGTGGATCGCCTCCTTCACCGCCGAATGAGCGCCGCCGGATTCCCCATCCAATCCCTGGTCCTCCGCTCCCTCTCCCGTTCACATGCCGTCTTCTCCGCCATCGTGGCCGGAAACCGCAGCGAAATCACTATCGACACCCTTCAACTGGACTACTCGCTTCGCGGCCTCCTTCAGGGACGCCTGAAAGCCATGGACCTCTCCGGCGCATCCATCACCCTCCCCTGGGATTCCCGTGCCCTGCTCCCGCCGGCAAAACACCCCACCCCCTCCGCGCTCCTCCGTGCCCTGCCCTCGGAAGACGTCACCGTATCCTCCTCCAGCCTCCTGTTCATCCGAAATGACACCCGCTTCCGCATCCCCTTCGACGCCTCCATAAGCCACCGCCAGGACCAGATCTTCCTCGCCTTCCGCGCCGAACTCCTCGGCGGACAAACCGACCTCTCCGCCACCGCCTCCCCGCAGGGCGAAATCCGTCAAATCGCCGTCTCCCTGCGCGGATTCAACCCCGGCCTGCTGCCCGCCCCCTTCCTACCCGCCTTTTTCACCGCCCCCCTTCAGGGCGCCTTCAGCGCTCACGCCGAAGCACTCCTCCACGCCGAAACCTGGAATCTCGCGGCCGATATCAATTTCCATCTCGCCGGAGAATACCGAAAAACCCCCTTCGCCATTGAACCCGCCCGCCTTGAAATCGGCACCTCCCTGAATCGACGCGGCATGCCCGAAAAAATCACCATGGACCTGGCCTGCGAAGAAGCCCGCCTCGCCCAATGCAGCATACGCAACTTTTCCGCGCAGGTCCTGGGCGATGACCAATCCCTTACCGCCCGCATGACCGGAACCGGCGCCGCCTGGACCTTTAAAAACGCCTCCCTCCGGCTCACCGCCTATCGCAACCTCCTGAAACAGCTCATCCTCCGCACACCCGCCGCCTCCCCCGCGCCCACGCTCCGCCTTGTCGTGAACGACTACGCCCTCCGCCTCCCCGCCACACGCGCCTACATCGGCGAACTGATCGCCGAAACCGAGTTCACCCGCGAAACCGCCGCCCTCCACCCCGCCAACCTGCGCCTCGCCATACGCAACGGACGCCTCACCGGAAAAAACATGCTCATTGACGGCATTGCCACCACCATGCAGCTCGACGAACTCATCCCCCTGACCACCCGCGAAATCCAACAGGCCACCATCAGCCAGGCCGTCTTTGGCGGCATCACCCTGACCAACGGAACCCTCCTCTACCACATGGAATCCCCCCAAAATCTCCTGATCGAACGCTGCGAATGGGATTGGTGCGGCGGACGAATCTCCAGCCGGTCCTTCTCCGTACCGCTAGACGCCCCCGAAATCAAATGCACCGCCTTCTTTGAAAAAATCGCCCTCGACCGCCTCGCCGAACTCCTCCTGCCCGGACAACTCGAAGGCGCCGGCAATCTCTTTGGACGGCTCCCCATCCATCTCCGCCTCGCTCCCGAACCCGCCCTCACCTTCGGCAAAGGCTACCTCTACGCCGTCCCCTCCTACGGCTCCCTGAAAATCCGGGATGAACAAATCATTCGCGAAACCCTCATCGGCCCCGAAGCCCAACTCCCCCCCAATGCCGACGCGAAACGCGGCGACCTCATCCGCGAAGCCCTCCGCGATTACCGCTTTAATCTGCTGAAAATCAATTTTGAACGCATCCGCGAAAACGGACTTTCCGGCGCCATCCAGCTCCGCGGAAACGGCCCCCCTCCCCGCGAACTGCCCATTGGATTGACCATCCCCTTTGCTGTGGAATAAAAAGCCGCCTGAGCGGCGGCCAAACGGGAATGAAAAGGAAAAAATAGAGGAAGCGTTACCGGGGCGGAAAATCGAACACCGTCTCGAAGAGTTCCACCAGCTTCTGCGCCATGGCTTCCTCATCCGGCCCCGTCACACGAATAGTCAGGCGCGCCCCCTGCTCAAGACCCAGCGTAATCAAATCCAGCACCGAGCGCAAATCACACGAACCGTGATCCGGCGAATCAATAAAGATTTTGCCCGCATACCCGGCAACCGCCTTGATAATCACCGCAGAAGGCCTGCAATGAATCCCGGCATTGTTCTTGATAATCGCTTTCTTCTCTATCATGACGCCCGCGCACCCAATTTCAACCAGCGCCCCTCTCCGCTGGAAAGGCAATCCTTCTAGGCCCCGAACTCCCAAAAAGCAAACTCTTTGTATTTTTTTCAACCCGCGCCGCACGCCCACCCCCAACACCCGTTTCCAATGATTGGAAAAACCGATCAAAAAAGTTCCAACGATTGGAAAAATGACCTATAAATCTTCCAATGATTGGAAAAGGACACGCATGAAGCTCCACGAAGCCCCGCTGACCACCGGACTGCCCGGCCTGGACCGCATCTTAAAAGGCGTACTGCCCGGCGATAACATTGTGTGGCATGTCGATGCCATTGAGGAGTACCAGGCATTCGTCACGCCGTTCGCCGAAGCGGCCCTCGCCGCCGGGCGCAAACTCGTCTATTTCCGATTCGCCCAGCACGTCCCGCTGGTCGCCCCCGAACGAACCACGGAAACGCTTCCGCTCAATCCCAAGGCGGGTTTCGAGCAGTTCATCGCCCAAACGCACGCCGCCATCGAACGCGCCGGCATGGGAGCCTTCTACGTCTTCGACTGTCTTTCCCCGCTCGCGTTTGACTGGTACTCGGACCAGATGCTGGGCAACTTCTTCATGCTGACCTGCCCCTATCTCTTCAACCTGGAAACCGTGGCCTACTTCGCCCTGCTGCGTAACTTCCACACCACGTACGCGCTCAACCCCATCGCCACCACCGCCCAGATCTGCCTCGACGCCTACAACCACAAAAACATCACCTACGTCCGCCCCATCAAAGTCCAGCACCGCTACTCGCCCACCATGCACATGCTGCATGCCTGGCGTAAACAGGACGACTCGTTCCGAACCGTCACCTCCAGCTCCGTCATCTCCGAAATTCTCACCTCCGCCAAATGGTCCGGACTGACCATGGACAGCAGCGGCGGGTTCTGGGAGTCCGCCTTCATTCAGGCCCGCGAACGCATCCGGTCCGGCGAATACCGCCCCTACATCCCCGAACGCGGACGCGCCCTCCACGAGCGCCTGGTCTGCATGATTATCTCCCGCGATAAAAACATCTACCCACTCATCGCCCGCTACATCACCCTTGAACACATCCTGGACGTGCGTAAACGCATGATCGGCACCGGGCTCATCGGCGGCAAAACCGTCGGCATGCTGCTCGCCCGCGCCATTCTCCAGCGCACCATGCCCAAATTTCACCAGATCATCGAAGAGCATGATTCGTTTTTCATCGGGTCCGACGTCTTCCACACCTTCCTCGTCCAAAACGGCATTTGGTGGGTCCACCAAATGCAGCGCGACTCCGAACACTTCCTCGACGGCGCCGAAAAAGCCCGCCGCCGAATCATCACCGGAACCTTCCCCGACTACATCATCCAGCAATTCGATGAAATGCTCGACTACTTCGGCCAGTCCCCCTTCATCGTCCGCTCCAGCTCACTGCTGGAAGACAACTACGGCCACTCATTCGCCGGAAAATATGAATCCGTCTTCTGCGCCAACCAGGGCCCGCGCGACCGGCGCATGCAGGACTTCCTCGCCGCCGTACGCACCATCTACGCCAGCTCCATGAGCGAAAAAGCCCTGACCTACCGCGCCCGCCGCGGCATGCTCGATAAAGACGAACAGATGGCCCTGCTCGTCATGCGCGTCTCCGGGGCCATGTATGGAAAAAGCTTTTTCCCGCAGGCCGCCGGCGTCGGCTTCTCCTTCAACCCCTACGCCTGGGATCCCGCCATCGATCCCAAAGCCGGCGTCATCCGCCTCGTCTTCGGACTCGGTACCCGCGCCGTCGACCGCTCCGACGACGACTACACACGCATCGTCGCCCTCAACGCCCCCGAAAAACGCCCCGAAAGCAATTTCAACGAAATCTGCCAGTACGCCCAGCGCCGCGTCGATTACCTCGACCTCGAAGCCAACCAGCGCGTTTCCGACTACTTCGCCGACCTCGCCAAAACACTCTCCGCCGACGTCCCCCTCGATATGTTCACCTCCGTCGAACGCATCCAAACCCCCGACGAACGCATCACCGAACACCGCGTCCTCACCTTCGACCCCCTCCTGCGCGATACCCCCTTTGTGGACGACATACGCCAGATGCTCACCCTCCTCCAAAAAGCCTACGAATATCCCGTCGATATCGAATTCACCCTGAACTTCATGGAAGATCTCACCTACCGCATCAACCTCGTACAGTGCCGACCGCTTCAGGTCCAGGGCGATGAACCCGCCGACCTCGAAGAAGTCAGCGTCCCCCAAGCCAACCGCATCATCGAAGCGCGCGGCGCCGTCGTCGGCCAGAGCCGTTACATCCATATCGACCGCCTCGTCTACATCGTCCCCGCCCGCTACGGCCGACTCCCCCAGCAGGACCGCTACGAAATCGCCCGCCTCCTCGGCGAAATCAACCGCGCCTCCGACCCCGACTGCACCATGCTGATGATGGGCCCCGGACGCTGGGGCACGAGCAGTCCCTCCCTCGGCATCCCCGTATCCTTCGCCGACATCAACCGCGTCACCGCCCTCTGCGAAATCGTCGCCATGCACGAAAACCTCGTCCCGGACGTCTCCCTCGGCACCCATTTTCTCAACGAACTGGTTGAAATGGAAATGCTGTACCTCGCCCTCTTCCCCACTCAGGGCTCCAATTACCTCAACGAAGACTTCCTCGCACAGGCCCCCAACAGCCTTGCCGATATTCTGCCCCACGCCCAAAAATGGGAAGAAACCATCCGCGTCATCGACGCCCGCCATCTCGACGGACAGCCCGCCCTGAAACTCCTCGCCAATGCCCAGCAGCAAAAAGTGATTTGCTTCCTCGAACCAAAAACCTGACCCAAAAAAAATCACCGCCCGCTCCGCATGATTCGCAGCGATCAACCAGTAGGCCAGCGCTCTCCGAGCGTCGGCCTTCGTATTGCTTAGTCATAATCAACTTCCGGGACCGCCGACCGTCTGGTCGGCATTTATCCCCGCAAAAAAGCAGCGCGATGCTCTCCGAGCGCCCCGCCACAGACCTAAAAAACCTCCAAAATGCCCACAAATCGCCCAAAAACGACCAAAAACGGCTTAAATTCGCCATAAATCCCCATTTTTCACTACGAAAAACCCAAAAATCACGAAAACAAATGAATCAGAAGGCCCAAAGGCAAAAGTACGGCAGGCGCTGCGGGCCGGCCTCTTCCTCCATGTTTTTTGTTTGTGTGGAGGGCGGCGGAGGCCCGCCGCCCTCCATACAGGATTTGCTGAACGCTTAATCTGTGGCCATCTGCGAAATCTGTGGATGAACGAATTCCACGAAGAGGCCGCGGTTCGTATTTCTCCGCGTTGCTCTGCGCCCTCAAGCGAAGCGGGTGGTGAATACGTTCCCGCATTCCATTCGGTGTCCAACACGTATGATGAGGCCTGTGCTTCTTGCACACTGCAAAGGGGCGGCGCTCGGAGAGCGCGGCCCTACTTCGCCCGTGTTGCACCCTGCCCGCGCCGAAGAGCGCTGACGTTCAAGAGATGATCGAGAAAGAACCAGAAAGACAAAAGCTGCGACCCGCATATCGGGGATTTTGCATCTTCCTATCCGTCGCGGGCGTGATCGCCGTTTTGCCCTCGCTCATGGAGCAACCGAAGCCGTGGAAGTTCTGGATCAGCGGATCCGTCATGAGTGTGCTCTTCGGGTATCTGGGATTCACAGGGAAAACTCCGAGACGATTGCAGGGCAGAATGCCAGTATGACTGAGCCAGCAACGCATCGCACTTTACGTCGCGTTCCGCGCCGTAAATGAACGCCTCTTCAACACAATCAGGAAGAACTAACTTGCACTCTCGGTGAGTATGACATATCGTAATACCACTAAGCGGAGGTGTCTATGAGTGTTGCAAAGGTAGCGATTACATTAGATCGAGATATTCTGACAATCGTTGACAGGCTTGTGCGTCAACATCTTTTTCCCAGCCGAAGTCGCGTAATTCAGCAGGCCGTCGAAGAGAAGATTGCAAAACTGGAATCCAATCGTTTAGCGAGAGAATGTGCAAAACTGGATCCTGAATTCGAAAAGGCAATGGCAGATGAAGGATTATCAAGCGAGGTTGAATCATGGCCCGAATATTGAGAGGCGAAATCTATTGGGCAGATCTCAACCCAACGAAGGGAAATGAACAGACAGGAAGAAGGCCCGTTCTTATTCTCAGCCAGAATATTTTTAACGAGCGGTCTGGTACCGTGATTGCTATCGCTCTTACGAGCCAGCCTCAAAGAGCCTCATTTCCTTTGACGCTTGAATTAAGCAGCACGAAGCTTCCCAAACAGACGTGGGCAAAAATCAGCCAAATCAGAACCCTTTCCACAGAACGTATTGGCAGGCGCTTGGCAAAGGTTTCTGAAAATGAAATAGAACAGGTGCTTGAAGGCCTGAACGAAATCATTGGCTAATCAAGGATGCGGGTGACTCATCAAATAATAAGTATGAGTGTATTGGGCGTTTTGTTTTATGGTTATGGAAGCACCTGAAGGAGCGGTTTTGATCGGCTGAGTTTGCGTGTGGTGCATTGAAAAGAGCATGCCGAACAGGCGTTCGGCGGTCCCGGGGCGCGCAAGTTTTAAACAGCAGGCGGCGGAGGCCCGCCGCCCTCCATACAGGATTTGCTGAACGCTTAATCTGTGGCCATCTGCGAAATCTGTGGATGAACGAATTCCACGAAGAGGCCGCGGTTCGTATTTCTCCGCGTTGCTCTGCGCCCTCAAGCGAAGCGGGTGGTGAATACGTTCCCGCATTCCATTCGGTGTCCAACACGTATGATGAGGCCTGTGCTTCTTGCACACTGCAAAGGGGCGGCGCTCGGAGAGCGCGGCCCTACTCCAGGGATCGGGGTCACGTCGCCGCGCGAGCGCCAATCGGCGGTGCGCTGTTTATTCTTCCACTTCGATCCAGTAGAATCCGATTTCCGCATTGAAGGTGCGGTCGGTGTAGGTGTTGAGCGGCGGCGTGGGCGGCATCCGGTTGTAGAGGATGACGGGTCCGGCCAGCAGGTTGGTGCTGCGGTAGACGGTGTAATACCGGTTGGAAATGCTGGGCCAGGTAAGTGTTGGGCCTTCGGCGGAGACGCTGTTCATATCGGTGACGAATACGGAATCGGCATCCATCGGACTGGTCCCGGCGACATATTCCTTCCAGGTCGGTACGCCGTCGCCATCCTGATCGGCTTCGGCATTGGCGGAGGGCGTGCCATTGGTCAGGCCGTATTCTGCAAGCCAGTAGTGCGGGGTGCCGGAGGGTGTGGTGACAGCCGCGAACTCCACATACAGCGTTCCATCGGCCTGGATGTTGGACCACACATACGTCAGCGCGGAGAGGTTCGACGCGACGCCGATGGCGTATCCGTTGGTGTAAATTTCGCCGACGGCATAGTAGACCTCGGCCGTGATGGCAAAGGAGGGATTGTTGCCGACGTATACGCTGACGGTTCCGGTGGGCGCGAGCTGTCCATGGGCGCTGCAGGCGGCGGCGATGGTGCGCTGGTTCGGATTGAGGATGTTGGCCGAGCCGGGCGTGGTGACACCGAGTGCCGAGATGGATTCTCCGCCATCGGGATAACGTCCCTGGCTGATATCGGAGGTTTGCGCGCCGAAGGTGATCAGATCCACCAGCGAGCCGGCGGAATCGTAGATGGCCAGTGATTCACCGCTCTTCCCCAGTTTGAAACTGGCGTGGAGTGCGTTGGTCCCCCACTGATTGGCGCCCGCGTCGTCATCGTCCGCCCAGACCAGGCGGCATTCGTGCGGTTGCAGCAGGGTGGTTCCATCCACGGTCCATTGGGTGGGTTTGTTGGTGGTGTCGGTGAGGGCATAGCCGGTGATATCGACGGCATAGTCCTCGGCGTTGTAGATTTCAAACCAGTCTTCGCGAGTGGCGGTGGCGGGGTTGATGATTCCGGTTTTGTTGTCGGCGAGCCACTCGTTGACGTAAAGACGGGCGGGCGCGGCGGCATTGTTGTTGGCGGCGCCGGGGGTGGGATAGAAGAAGGCGGTTCGTCCATCGCGCGCGCCGTCGGGATAGCATCCATAGGAGCTGTTCCCGGCGATGAGTTCATAATTCATGTAGTCCACAATGATGGAGCGTCCGCCGGCGTAATGCACGAGCGCCAGGTGCCCGCCCGCCTGATTCAGCGTGAAGTTGGCGTGGTATTCGGGGGGCAGTGAGTCGGCGCCATCGGCCCAAATGACCTGAAACCCTGCGGCCCCGATGCTGATGGAGGGCATGGCCCACTTCAGCAGATTCGTATAGTCGTCGGTCAGGTAGTACCCGGCGCAGGAGAAGGCGGCATTCGAGGTGTTGCAGAGCTCGAACCACGGGGCGGTGACTCCGTAGCCGTTGGTGATGGTTCCGGTGTTCACGGGTTGCGCTTCATTCAGCCAAACGAGCGGAAAGGCGGGCAGATCCGCGGCGACGGAGTTGGCGGCGCCGGGCGTGGAGCGTACGGCCTCATCCACGGCCCAGTTGCCCACACGGTTGTTGTCTTCGCCGGCATCGATCAACTGGAGCGACATGCCCGCGCCATCGGCCCCGTCGGGCCACGGTGCGCCATCGTTGTATTTAACGGCATCAATCACGGCAACGACTTCCAGGGCGTCATTCAGTTGCTGCAGGGCGATGGTTTCGCCGTCGTTTTTCAGCGAGCCGCTCCACTGGGCGGCGATACGCAGATCCGTGCCGTAGGTTTGGATGGCACGCGGGGTATCGGCCGCCGCGACCAGGTACTGCCCGGGCAGAATCACCGTGGATTGTTCGAAGGTCAGGTCCACACCGTCGAGCCGGTAATGATAGAGGTCGAATGCGGTGGAGGCGGAGCGGTTGTATAGTTCCACGAACCCGGCGCCATTCACGGATGGATTATACATGATTTCATTGATCACCAGACTGTTCTGCGGGAGGGCGGGCGTCGCTGTGCAGGTGATTTGTATGGTATCGCTGTGCCCGGCGTTGAGCGTACCGTTGGCATCGCATCCCTGAACGGTCACCTGATTGACGCCGGAGGTCAGTACGACGGAGAGGGTCCAGTGGGTTTCATCGGACCAGGCGGCCTGCACGGGTTTTCCATTCACTTTCAGGATGACGTCCTGAATGGGCGAGGTGCCTGCGATGGTAGCCAGATTGCTGTTGATGGTGTAGTTGCCGGAGGAGGTGATGTTAAACGCTGTATTGATGACGGCGTATAGCTGGTCCTTCATGTAGCTGCGGCGCCCGGCGACCCAGGTTTTCACTTCGTCCGGTGAAGAGATGGAGGCATTCTGATTCACGAGCGCGGCGTAGATGGCGTCGAGCGAGCTGTCCGTTTCATCGAAGGGGCCATCGACGATTTCGGCCAGCGCCTGCCAGTAGTAGCGCTTAAAGGGAGGATAGGCGATCATCGCTTTCACGATCGGCATGGCATCGGACGTATCGAAGAGATAATAATCGGTCCCGGTTTCCCAGTTGCATCCGAGGCCGAAGTCGATATCCCAGGGAATCAATTCCCATTTTCCGCCGGCCGGTTTGAAGGCGGACATATTTTTCCCGCGGGAGTACCCGAAGCTGTCCCAATCCTGCAGGGCATGACGGAATGCGATGGCACGCATCCATTGCCGGACATTGCAGACGGCTTCGAGAGCGGGCTGATAGTCTGTACCTGAAAGGTTGGCGACGTCAATCAGCGTGAAGAGATCGCTGTAGTCATCGTTAAATTCACCGACGGGCTGAAGTTCCCAGCTCCAGCGGTAGCGGGCGTTTCGATAGTGGCCGTCAATCGAAAAGGCCTGCAGCGTGGCATCGTCATAACTGTAGGTGTTCGCGTCCGTACTCAGCGCGTAGTTGAGCTCAAACCAATCGTTGATTTTGTGCAGCCGCGAATCGACGGCGGCATCCTGATACCAGGATTCCACAAAGTCGGAATCCACATGCTGGGAATCCGTATAAATCACCGCATGTTTGGATCCGGCCAGATAGACTTCGACATATCGCTGGTGAATGGTCGGAAGATGGATGGCGGATGCAATTCGGTAGGCATACCGCTCGCGCTGATAGGTCGAATCGCGCCCCGGCTCCAACCAGTCCAGATTAAATTCCGTGGTTCCGAGATAGCGATTGTCGTGCGGGAATTCCAAACGAAACGCTCCGGATTCCGTGGATACATCGCCATAGGCGGGACGTACGAACGGGCTGCCCCGGTAGCGAATGGACGCATCGTAAATCACGCGGTTTCCGCAGACGAATGTAACCGGGCGCAGCAGATTGCTGAGCGGGCTGTCATTGTCCCAGGCGCTCACATCCGCTGCGCGCATCCAAATGGTGTAGCGCGCAAAGGCCCCCTTCGGCTGATCATCCTGAAACATGACCAGGCACTCGTTATTGGTGGGATTCTGCGGGTACATACTCGTCTTCACCGCCCCGCTTTTGGCGTCGGTGGCCGTCAGATAATAGGCCGCGAGGGTACCATCAGACTGACCGGGCAGCGTGGCGGAGTAGATCCCCGCCGGCGACTGCGTCATGGTCACGGAGCTGTAGGAGGTGGAAGGATCCAGCCGGTACCACATCACCACGGAGGCCACGCCATCCGGATCCCGTACCCGCGCCGATACTTTGACATTTTCATAAGCGGCCGGCAGCGGCGGGTTATGAGTCACCTCCGATATCGCGGGTCCGGCGTTGGCCGTGTAACAGCTGTTCACCTGTCCCGGCGTACCCAGCTGATCCGGCACATCCATCTCGCACACGGCTTCGAGATAATTGCCCATCAGCCGCATGGCGATATATTTTCCGCCCCGCAGCCAGCGCGCCTTGAACCGAAGCACGGCGGTGTTTCCTTCCGAGAGGGAAGCCGATAATTCCCCGGTCAGCCGGTTCCCGCGGTTATCCCCCGGCCCGCCCGCACAAACATACATGGCGTACGCCCCGCTCACGGAGCCCTGGGTGGACCGCGCGCTCTTTGAATGATTACCGCGACTGGTCCAATAGGATGAACCCGAATCAAAAGAAGAATTGCGGACGAGATTGCCGCCGCCCTGGCTGACATACACGTCATCAATCAGACATTCGCCGCCGCGCATCGAAAAGAGATCCACACGATCAATACTTGTATACGGCGCCAACATGCCCTGAGCAACCAGTCCGGTCACGGTACACGTCACCCACCGGTTACTGGTTTTCATCCGCTCATCGCTGGCGCGCCAGCTCATATCCACGGCATTATCCGAAGCGGGATCCATCAGCTCCAAACTGCTTCCTCCGCCATCGGCCCAACTTCGATCCGCCCCGCCGTCGCAATAGGTCACATCATCCACCACATACCGGCAGGAATCGGTCGGATCGTTGGGATTGTCCGGCGCAGTCAAAACAATTCGATCACCGCTGTTACCCAGTTTCCCGGAAAAGTTACCCACAGTATTTCCTGCGTTCAAAGCCGGATATTTAGCAATCAGGTTTGCGGCATCCGCAGCAATCACCAGGTAACCGCCTGCCGGTATCCAGGTGTTCGGCGGGAGTACAAATTCCGCCCCTTTCTCAAAACGCCAGTAGCTGACATTAACCGCCGACGCCCCGCGGTTGAACAGTTCAATATACTCATCGGCATCATTCTCGCTGATGGGGTGATACATGATTTCATTGATCACCACGTTTTCCCGCCGAAATGCCGAATTGGCGCTGTTCTGCGTGTTGAAAACCTGCGGGGCGAATCCCGGTGCGCCGTCGGGATAACGACCGAAGGAAACGCCGTTTTGCTGGCCCGGATAGTCCACGGCATCCACGACGCGGGTTTGGTTGGAGTTGATCAGAAACAGGGATTCGCCGGTCGACTTCAGCTGAAACGGCAGCGTATTGGTGTCATAGGAAAGAAAACCGCGCGCCGCCAAAACGACTCCCGACGGAATAACATACGCGTTGGTGCCCGCCGGATTATCCGCCAGGCGGTATCCGCTCAAATTCAAAGCCGATGCGCCCGGATTATACAGCTCGACATAATCCACGGCCGGATCATCCGTGTGCGCCAGAATTTCGTTGATGACCGGCTCGCCGTTTACCGGCATGGATGGTTCGCGCGCGCCGGGCGATCCGCCTCGATACACGCTCGCCGAATAGGCCCGCGGATCCGATTCGCCATAGGAAGCCTCCGTCAAAACCAGTGAATGCCCCGCTCCGGCCGCCGCAATCGGCCAGGGCGTGTCCGCATCGTATTCCACAACCAGCAGCTCCGCGCCACGCTCATTTTTAAGCGTCAGTACCCCACCCTCGTTGGCGATTTTTTTATCATACGGACCAAGCACCCCTGACAAACCGTACACCGATTGCACCGCCGAAGGTACCTTCGCGACGACCAGATACCCATCGCCCTCAACCACGGTCGATTCCGGAAACGTGTATTCCGCCTCCCCATCAATCGCCCATCCGGAAAGTTCCACCGCGAACGGTTCGGTGTTGTGCAGCTCCACAAATTCAAGGTTCAATCCATCCGGCCGGTCACTCGGAGAATACATGATCTCGGAAAAGACGATCCCCGTTCTCCGCGTCGTCGGACCATCTGTCAGAACGACCTCCCCCGGCTCGGGCGCTTCGCAAAACGAGGTGTCATCAAATTGAAGGGAGCCGTTGTATCCGATTCCCGTCACATAAATTCTGATTTCCCCCCAGGCCGCGTTGGCCGGCGCCTCAGCGGTTATCTCATACCAGGTCCAGTTTTCACCCACCCAGAACGTGGTCGTGTGCGTGGCAATCAAATTCTGCGAGGCATTATAATAACGGATTTGAACGCCCTGATCCCCATAGGACCAGTTGTTATCGGCCCAAAACCACGCGCCGGCGATATAGGATTTTCCCGGCGTTACCGGCACCTTCTGCCAGTACGCGGAGTCTGTGGCGTAATACGATCCCCACCGGCCGGGAATGACGGCTTCCCATGTGCCGCTGTGATGTCTCCAAGTACCTGCCCGCAGATGACTGCTGCTTTCCGTGCCGCCGTATACATCCGGGTACCCATACTCCCAGCGATAGGCCTCTTCGCTCGAACTGCCCCCGGTTTCAAACCCGGCATTCTGCAACAGATTCCCCGCGCCGAAACAATCTCCACCCGCCCAAACAACGATTATCCATGCTATTCGCAACACCCATTTCGTCGTATTCGTAACCATAGGTCACCTTCTCCATCCCTACGCCGTTCCATTTAGTTAAGAAACTACAGGTCATCTATAGTATGCGAATCGCCTTCCCAAGTTGAGAATTTTTTTAAACGCGACACAGTTCAAACGTTTTAATTATTCGCTTCTCGTTGTGCAGCTTATTGTTACACATATCATTCTTTTTTGTTATTTCAGAGGAGCTTCCCTTTTTTATTCACTTTTATGGAACCGATCCCTGATGCTCAATCATCCCAAAAACAAAAGGGGCGTCCCGTTCAAACGGGACGCCCCGGTTTTTTGTTCGGCATTACATCCGTAAACGGGGATCAGTATTTCCCGAACTCGCTGTCATCCAGATTGATGATCTCTGCGTTTCCGGCGGGTTTGGACGGAGCTTCACTCCATCCCTTTGATTTCGGCGCCGGATTGACTGCCTTGGGCTGCGCCCGAACGGTCGGCTTCGTCCGGGACGCCGGCAATGCCGCCTGAACGGCCTGCCCGGACAATTTGAACTTGGCCACCAGCCCCTGCAGATGCGTCGCCTGACTGCTCAGCTCTT